>CAZNYB010000055.1:17353-26252 GCA_964577155.1 uncultured Thermomicrobiales bacterium
AACGTGAAGAAACTCAAACGACAGATCCTCTGGTCAGCGCTCTGGATTAGCGGCGTCCTCGCTCTGGTGATCGCCTCCGGCGCACCCAACTCGATCTAACCGATCCCCTCACATCTCCCCGAATTGATAGTCGTCAGTTCGGTACTGTCCCATGTACCAGGGACCGCCAATTCACAATAAGCGCATCGCGTCTCACAAAAGGATATACTCTTATCTGAGGTGGGGATCTCAACGTCGAAATATGAACAACAGTGCTTTGGGAGTTCTCAGGCACTCTTTTTCGTGACGTTGATGTTGGATCTATCACTACCATCCGATAGGAAAACGTGTTGGTCCACGAACGACGACTGAAATTACAACGTTACGCCTACGTCCTGACTACCGGTCTGATAGCGGTTATATTCCTTGTTTTTTCCGCACTCTCTTTCCAGCCAGAACTTACCCGGACGGTCATCACCGCTGCTGTGATCCTGGGTATGGTGAGCTTGATTCTCGAGTCGGGGATACGGTTCAACCTGACGGTAGCTGGCGTCACAAGTTTTTCAACGGTCAGCTATATGGCCATGATCTTCGTGCTTCCCTACCCGCTACCGCCCCTCATTGGCGCTGTCACCGTGCTGCTCTCTGATCTCCGATTGCGCAAACACTGGACTTCACTGATTTTCAATGCCTCGAACTTCAGCCTGACACTCGGGATCACCAGTCTGATCTGGTATTACTACAGCGATGGCAAATCGCTGATGTCGGTTTCGTCCTCGATCTCCACTTTCGCAATTCTTACTCTCATCGTGCTGCTGTTCTATTCTATTAATGTATTTTTGCTCAACGGGTATATTGCTATTCTCCAGCAACGACCATTCATCTATATCTGGTTGTCGCAAGATCGCAGCACATTCCTGCCGTATATCAGCCTCGAGGTCGTCGGTATTTTGCTGGCGCTCGTCTGGGAAGCAGCGCCGATTATCATCCCCTTCGTTATTGTGCCTGCGATCATTAGCTATGTCGCGTTCGAGAAAATCGAACGCCTGCAGCACCAGACGCAAGAAGCGATGATCATGATGGCCGACGCGATCGACGCGAGGGATCACTATACTGCTGAACATTCCCAACGAGTGACCGATCTGTCACTGTTGATCGCGGATAGCTACGGGCTCAAAGGAATCAAGCGAGACCAACTGGAACTCGCTGCCCGGCTCCATGATATTGGCAAAATTGGCATCTCAAACGAAATGCTTCACAAAGACGGACCACTCACCGATGAGGAATGGGAAATCATGAAAGAGCATCCGGTCATCGGCGAAGAATTGCTGAAACCGTACCGGCAATTCAGGCACGAAGCGCGCATAGTTCGTTCGCATCATGAGCGTTGGGATGGACTCGGCTACCCGGATGGATTGAGAAGGACCACCATCCCACTCGCCGCCCGGATCATCGCGATTGCTGATACATTCGACGCCATAACCTCAAACAGACCCTACCGGAGTCCTCGTAGTGAACGAGAAGCCATCGAAGAAATTCGCAACAATGCCCTGCTTCAGTTCGACCCAATCCTTGTGGCCAGCTTCTTGCAAGCGATGGAGGGACGGCAAAAAGTTCGTCGCCTGCCGGTAGCTACTACTGACGAGCAAGAAGAGCGCCAGTGGTCCTCTTCGGCGCAGTAGTCCTCGGCATACTCATTGGGCTTGTCTCCGGCGGTTCGTTTGCCGGGTTCAGTCAGACACGAATCCGGTATCTTCCCCTTCTGATCGTCACGGCGATTATCCAGTATGCGATGCTCGCCGGTCCGCTTGGCCGCCTCGATCTCACCCACCGGATCGGACCGTATCTCTACACCGCCACGATCCTGGTTTCGCTCTGGGTAATCACTCGCAACCTGAGCATCCCCGGATTTCGCATCATTCTGGTCGGGGCAGCACTGAACGCGATTGCCATCGTTGCCAATGGCGGATTTATGCCGGCATCGGAGGACGCGCTCAGGAGAGCAGGACAGTACGAGCATGTCCGCGACTCTCAGGAACGACAGGGTAATGAGGAAGTCCTCTACAATCACGGCGTCATCGCCGATGATGATACGCGCTTTGCCTTTCTGGGTGACAATTACGCCATCCCCGAGAAATATCCGCTCCGGACGGTGGTGTCGATTGGCGACGTTATTCTGGCAGCCGGTGTCACGATCGCCATAGTCAAAGTGATGCACACAACACTGGAAGAGAAATCAGAGGACCAGGAACAGCCAGCGGATTCACCGACTGATTTCAGCTAGCAGCGGCTAAAACGCCATCTCGGCGGCAGTATCCGAATCGCCCTGCGGTGGCTCCTGGACCATGATCAGGTATCCATCCGGATCGAGGATCATCATGGACCGCCCTCCCCAGGGAGATGGCGATAACGGAGCGACTATGTCGACCCCCGACTGATTCAGCGAGCTGACTCGCGCTTCAATCCGGGCATCGGAGAGCCCCATGATCGGTGGCCCTTTCGGCAGCTGGTAACTGGCAGAGACGGCGTCAGATTGTTCGAGCAACAGCACATGAAACGCGCCGAGTTGAATAATGACATTGGGATGCGAACCCCAGGCAATCGACCCGACGACCTGGAAATCCAACTCTTCCGTGTAAAAGCGGAGCGACCGCTCGAGATTTGTCACATCCAGCACGAGACGGTCAAAAACCAACATTCCCGCTTCTACCTTCCCACCAACTGTTCCAGGCATTCCCGTTCCAACACAACTTTCCCCGGCCTGGAGCATCGTGTTGTCAAGTATAGGATTCAATCAGGAATTGCGCGATACGAATATCGCCGGGTTTGACTCAATACTCCGTATTGACCAGCAAAATCAGCGGTTCCCGGGCCTGAACGGACAACACCGTCGAATACCAGAGCACATTTCCAGCCCGGTTTGCGGTCAATCTGGCCCGCTCGACGCCGTAATCATCATCCAGCCAGCCGATCTCGTCGCTGGCACGCACCTGCTTGCCGGCATGAACTGCCGGATTCCAAAGCCCGGCAACCGGTGAAACAATCAATCCGGATGGGATCACCGGGAGTCCCGGCTCGACTTCCGATGGCGGTCCATCCAGCATGCCGATCGCCCGCAAGACGTTCGTCAGGCCGTCAACGACCTGCCGGATCGCCCGGTCACGGTTTCCAGGATCTCCAGGCAAGGTCACTTCAATCGCCGGCCGTCCGTTGCTGGCCATCTGATTGCCGGGATTTCGGAGTGATGGGCTTAGCTGACGGCTTAACTGGTACTCCATGCTGAATCCAGCCGCCATCAGCCCCGCTTGCCGGTCGGCTTCAGCCGCGCCTGATAGGTAGCGTGTCACGTAGCTGGCTGACTGCCGGTTAGGAGCCGCTCCACCTATCTCGATGAGTGCGGTAGCGGGGCTAAACATAGCTCCCTTCAACCAATCCCAGTCCGCCAGGCTGGCATCCGGCAACGCCAGCAGCGCGCCACGCACCCGGGCAGGGTCGAGTGATCCGGTCAACCGCAGCAGGCCATGCAGCGCTGGATAGGAAGCGTGCTGGAACCCCGCCATGATCAGCACTGCCGGTCCCGGAACACTGCCGCGCAGGGCGATCACCGGCCGTGTTTCGCCTGGCAGCCCCGGCCAGGATACCTGGCCATATTCCTTCCGACCGGCAGCAGGTTCTGGAACCTGGGACCAGGGAAAGCTGGCGGAGGCTGGCTGTGACATATCCAACTACTCCCATCGGTGCGGATTCAGACGATTTCAGGATCGTACCAGCATTCTGGCGGCCAGCGAAAACAAATCTGTCGTGGTTCTGTGGATCCGGCAATTCGAACTCAACGTATTCATAAGTGAGGTTTCCAGGCAACCAATGAAACCACCGTTGGTTGATGTAATGTTGTTCTTCGTGTAGTTTATCTCTGCTTGACGGTTAATGAATCCGGAAGTATTCTTCTGTGACTTGTACGAATTGGATTGCTGGTATATGAATAGACTGGCACTCCTATCAGATCAGAACGGTGGAGGAGACCTCTTCAGAAACCGGGGAATTTACGGGTAAAGCAGGGTGGAGAAAGGTTTGAGTTAATGGTTGATCTCGATAGATTGCTCCAGGATATGACGCTAAGCCGTCGCAGTTTCGCCAAACGTGCCGCGGCAGTCGCGCTAGCGGGTCCGGTTGTTGGCTCGCTTCTGGCCGCCTGTGGTGGTGACGACGACGATGATGACGAAGAGCCAACCGCAACATCGGAATCTGGCGGTGGCGAGGCAACAGCCGACGATAGCGGCGGTGCAGCTACCGAAACGATGGGTTCCGATGAGCCGACCGAAGCCGATTCCGGTTCCGGTGACATGGGAGAGCCGGTAGCTGGCGGCAAGGTCAGCATGAGCCTCGCTGACAACGACGCCCAGAACTTCGATCCGATCATTCCGACTGATAATATGTCAATCTGGACGATGCTGCTCATCTACGACCAGGTCATCCGGATCGGCCCCGACGGCCTGTCCCTCGAACCTGGCCTGGCCGAGAGCTGGGAAGTCTCCGATGATGGCATGATCTACACCTTCCATCTACGGGAGGCCCAGTTCCATGATGGAACACCGGTTACGTCCGAAGACGTCGCCTACTGTGTGAACCGCGTGGTGACAGACGAAGAATCCCAGTGGAACTGGATATTCACAGCCATCGACACCGTCGATGCGCCTGACGAGAGCACCGTCGTCATCAATCTGTCACAAGTCTGGGTACCGTTCCTGGCAGATATGGCGCTCTATTCAGCGTCGATCTACCCGATGGCCCTGCACGAAGAGATGGGCGCAGCGCTCTTCGATTCACCGGTTGGCACCGGCCCGTTCAAGTTTGAAGTCTGGGAGAAAGACAACCGCATCGTGCTCGTGAAGAACGAGTCCTTCTGGACAGAAGGCGAGCCATATCTCGACGAACTCGAATTCTTCGTGTTGCCAGATGCCAACACGCGCATGCTCAAATTCCAGGCTGGCGAGCTTGATATCGCCACCGACGTCCCCTTCAGCCAGATGGAAGCCCTCGATGCAGATCCAAACGTTCAGGTGCTGACGGAAGGCGCAGCCCGCGCTGACTTTGTCTACATGAACACGACAATAGAGCCGTTCAACGATGTCAACGTCCGCCTGGCTCTCAACTATGGAGTTGACAAAGAAGCTATTATCGACTCGGTACTCTTTGGGTACGGTCAGCCGGCAAACACGATGCTGCCGCTGATGCTCTACCATGCCGACAATCTCGAAGGCTTCCCCTACGATCCAGACAAAGCGAATGAATTGCTTGCCGAATCAGCTTACCCGGACGGTTTCGAGTTTGAGGTAATTGTTGGTACCGGCGATGTCGTTGGACAGCAAGCCCTTCAGATCATGCAGGCCAACTATGCCGACCTCAATATCACGCTCAACATCCGGCAGGCTGAGCCGGGCAGCGCAACCGATGAAATTCGGGCGCTTGAGTACGAAACCAGCAAGGGCTACTACACCACCGATATCATCGATCCTGATGAACTTATCGTCTTCGGGTTCTCTCCGCTTGGCGGTATCGACGCCATGAGAACCGGCTGGTCGAATGAAGAACTCGATCAGCTCATTGTTGACGCCCAGGCTGAAACAGACCCGGCTACCCGTGAAGAGATGTACGCCGAGATACAGGCAATTCATAATTCTGAAATTCCTGTCATTCTCCTCTATTACCCGAGTGGTCGAACCGCACTGGCGAGTGACATCCACGGGTTCCACATCTTGCCAACTGGCAACTACCGGATGTGGGAGGTCTGGCGCGCGTAGTTTCGTCTAACTGAGGGATGGCGTTCAACCTGAGCGGGTTGACGCCCCCTCACTTTCATGATTTTTGCTGATCTGTTAGTTTTCGGGGGATGCCTGTTTGGGTAGATATATCATTCGACGTCTACTCCAGATGATTCCGATCCTTTTTGGCATTACGATCGTTATCTTCCTCATGCTGCGGCTTGTTCCCGGTGATCCGGCCGTCATTATGCTCGGCAACCGGGCCACGGATGAGAATGTTGCGCAGTTGCGGGGCGTGCTCGGGCTCGATGAACCGCTTCCGGTTCAATACGTCCTCTACATGAAGAACCTCTTCCAGGGCGATCTTGGTGAATCCTACTCCTACCGCCAGCCGGTCAAAAGCATTGTCCTGGAGCGCATCCCGGTAACCTTGTTGCTCTCGGTGTTTGCCGCCATTCTGGCATTGATCATTACGATTCCTCTTTCGATCCTGGCGGCCTACAAACAGAATCGGGTGCCAGATCATTTCATCCGGCTATTTTTGCTGATTGGCCTGGCGATGCCGGGGTTCTGGCTGGGCCTCAATCTGTTGCTGCTGTTTTCCGTGAAATATCATATTTTCCCAGCGGGTGGCTACGGGGTTGGCTTTGCCGACCACATCCGCCACCTCTTCCTGCCAGCGCTCACCATCGCGATAACCATGTCGGCGGTCCTCGTCCGCAGTCTCCGAACCAACCTGATCGATACGCTCTCGTCCGACCACGTCCGCACCGCTCGTGCCAAAGGCCTGCGTGGCCGGGATGTCTTGGTCTGGCATGTGCTCCGGAACTCATCGGTCTCAACGGTTACCATCCTTGGCATCTATATGAGTGTGCTGATCGGCGGCACCGTCATTATTGAAACGGTGTTTGCCATTCCGGGCATGGGACAACTTCTGATCCGGTCGATCTTTGGGCGAGACTACCCGGTTGTTCAGGCTATCGCGCTGATCTACGCCATCCTGGTGATTGTCACCAACCTGCTGGTTGACCTGACCTATGCCGTGCTCGATCCACGGGTTCGATTAGAGTGAGGCGGCCAGAAACGATATGACAGCTTCCGCGGAAATACGAACCGAACCGACCCTGGCTACCGAGTCACGCGAGGCGACCAGCCGGCGGCGTCCAATCCCGGCGACGCTTATCGTCGGTCTGATTATCCTCGGCCTGACAGTCATCGCATTTGTCTTCGGACCGTTTATCTCTCCGTACAGTCCGACGGAAACTGATCTTACCGACACCTTCGCTCCAGTAAGTCTCAGTCATCCGCTTGGCACTGATAATTTTGGCCGCGACACGCTGACCCGTATTCTCTACGGCGGACGGGTCGATCTCGTTATCGCCTTGCTGGCTACCACGGTAACGTTCATTTTCGGCTGTATTCTTGGCGCGATTGCCGGCTACTACGGCAGATGGGCTGACACGATCATCATGCGCATCGTCGATATTGTCATCGCATTTCCGTTCCTGGTCCTGATGATCGCTATCGTCGCCATGCTTGGTCCAGGCCAGAATAAGATCGTCTTGGCCATCTGGCTAATCGGCTGGATCGCCTATACCCGCATCATCCGGGCAGAAGTGCTGGTCACAAAACAACTGGAGTACACCGAAGCGGCGAAGGTGATTGGCAACAATGACCTGCGGATCATGTTCCGCCACATGCTGCCAAACGTCATTACCGCCGCAATCGTCTTTGCTATGGCCGATATGGTGCTCAACATCCTCTTCGCCGCCTCGCTCGGTTTCCTCGGGCTGGGTGTCCAACCGCCGGATCCCGAACTGGGTCTCATGATCGCCGAAGGCCGGGATTTCTTCCTCCGCGACTGGCGGCTCACGACTTTCCCCGGTTTCGCGATCATCCTCATTGGAGCAGGATTCAGTTTTCTCGGCGACGGACTGGCGGACTACTTCCGTTCCGGAGGCCGATAACCTGAAGATTCCACAGCAAATTACATGAGAGGGCAATGATCGATGTTTGATATTCCAACCGGCGAACGGACAAGTCCCCGTTTGCTGCTCGACCAGCGTGTCCCGATGCGGGACGGCGTCGAGCTATCGGCTGATGTCTACCTGCCGCCAACCGGCAGCGGACCATGGCCAGCGATTCTATCGCGTACACCGTATGACAACGCTCGCGAGGGCGGCATCCGCTCGGCAATGTTCTTCGCCGGACACGGATACGCGGTGGTGCTACAGGATGTGCGAGGCCGCGGCGACTCTGACGGCAAGTGGGAACCGTTCGTCGATCAGGCCCGGGATGGTCACGACACCGTTGTCTGGGTCGGTGAGCAGGAGTGGTGCAACCAGAAGGTCGGGATGATGGGCGTCTCCTATGGCGGGCTGGTCCAGTGGATGGCCGCCAGAGAACGTCCACCCTACCTGGCCGCCATGGTCAGCACTTCAGCCGCTGGCAACTGGATGGAGGAACTCCCCTACCGTTTTGGTGTCTTCTCTCCGTTCTGGATCATCTGGCTCCACGGCGTCGGCGGGCGAACCGGACAGATGCGTCTTGACGACGACCCGCGACTACCCGACTGGAACCAGATCATCACTCACCGTCCGGTGCGCGACCAGGACATCGCCCTTGGCCGGACCAACACCGTCTGGCGCAAGTGGCTGGAACACAACACCTACGACGAGTACTGGCAGCAGCTCTCGCTGCGCGGCTATTTTCAGGGCATCGACCTGCCGGTGCTCCATGTTACTGGCTGGTTCGACGGCAACGATTTCAACGGCGACCAGCTCGGCCAGATGTTCTACTGGCACGGCATGCAAGCCGAATCGCCGGCGGCAGACAAGCAGTGGCTGCTGATCGGTCCCTGGGACCACGCCGGAACCGGCAACCCGCAGCGGGAATTTGGCAACCGTGATTTCGGCCCGGCGGCAGCCATTGATATGAAGGCTGTTCACCTGCGGTTCTTCGACCACTGGCTGAAGCAGGTCGATAATGGCGCGGACCAGGACCGCAAGGTCCGCATTTTCACCATGGGACGCAACACCTGGCGTGATGAGGATGAGTGGCCACCTGCTGGAACCGAGACAGTGGAGTATTACTTTCACTCGGACGGCAAAGCGAACACCCTGGCAGGCGACGGAAAGCTCGACCGCAGGCCGCCTGAG
>CAZNYB010000056.1:0-6196 GCA_964577155.1 uncultured Thermomicrobiales bacterium
AGATGGGCGAACTCGTTCTGGGACGACCAGTTATGCGGCAGTTGTGTGCTGTTTCACCATTGCTGGTCCTCAGTTCGGCTCTCGCACTAACCTTTCGGGTTGCCGCACGCAGCGAACGGTCACTGGAAAACGGGTTTGACCCCGAATTGCTTGTGCTCAAAGAGTCGATGAGCGACGAGTTGATCCAGGATCTCCTGTTACTGCTCGGATTTTCAGGACCGTATCTCTACTATGTTGAAGAATTGCTGTTTGTGTTTGACGCGCTCGCTCCCGACCGGCTTGACGTAACCTTCGATGAATATTTGGCGACCTTGAGCGCACTACCGTCCCAGACCTTCAAAGATATGGCCGTTAACGCGGTACAGCGGGTGTATCGCGATCGCGATGTCTACGAGATGTCGCCCGATTCAGATGATCTTCTCCGCTGGAAGCACTTTCTACGCCCTGGAATAACGGCAGCCAGTATCGAGGAAGCCGCTGGCGTTCTTGTGAACCCTGTCTCACTCAAAGAGCGTACCCTCCGGCTCATTGACGGATTCTGGCAAAATCACTACGAAGCGATATATGTCTCAAACCAGAGTGACCTGGAACGTTCTGTCCGGTACGCCCGGGAATTGATGCATCCAGTTGTGCAGATTGCCTTCTCTGAGCTAACCGGACAGATGCTCCCGGACGAAGTCGCTGAACGGTTGAGTCGGGTAAATCGGGTCGTCTATAGCCCCTCGGTTCACCTGGGAAGCTTCGTGCAGTTTATTTTCTATGAGCCAGATCTGATTCTCTACTTCAACCCAGACTATGTGCTGGAATCCCACGCCCGGCGATCCCGACGTCGCTCTCCGGCGGACGAGCTGTCTGCTCAGGATGCCCTGGCTGGCATTAAAGCCATTGCCGACCCAACGCGTTTGAGCATTATCGATATGTTGCGTAAAAGAGAACACTACGCACAGGAAATCGTCAGTAAACTGGGCATCAGTCAGTCCGCAGTGTCACGCCATCTCGGCACGCTCGAATCTTCCGGCGTCGTTTCGGTCCGTCCATCCCAAGGGATGAAGTACTATTCGGTCGATGTCGATTTCTTGCGGGCATTGTCGGCCTATGTTGATCAACTGGCGGGTCAGCGCGAGCAGTAAAGCAGAAATCATTGGATAAGAGCACTACACGCTGGCTTGATGATGACATCGGCCTGATAGACCTTGAATTTCAACGACAACCGAGGCTCATTGCCGTCTATGTCATCCAGACGACTGATGGTCTTGTGTTGATCGATACCGGACCTGGGAGCACGCTTCCGCGGCTTGAGGCTGGGTTGCGCGAGCTAGGTCTGAATCCAGCTGAGATCCGGCATCTGGTCCTGACACATATCCATCTCGACCACGCTGGCGCATCGGGGAGTTTGCTCGAATCGCATCCAGAAGCCCGCCTCTACGTCCACGAGGTAGGCGCGCCACACATGATCGACCCGGGACGGCTAATCAGCAGTGCTTCAAGAATTTACGGGGCATTGATGGACCCATTGTGGGGCGATTTTCTGCCGTGCCCGGAAGAGCGAGTGGTTGCGCTCTCCGGCGGAGACACCATTCAGATCGCCGATCTCCGCCTTGATGTGGTGTACACCCCGGGTCACGCGTCACATCATGTTTCGTTCCATGAGCCGGAGCGCAATGTCGTGTTCACCGGTGATGTGGCAGGGGTGAAGGTTCCGCCATCACGGCTTGTCTGGCCGCCGACGCCTCCGCCGGATATTGACGTCGCCGCCTGGCATGAGAGTGTCGCTTTGCTTCGCGAACTTGATCCAGATCAGCTCTACATCGCTCATTTCGGTCCGGTCGCCGACGTCAACCAGACACTTGATCAACTCGATGGGCGGCTCGACGAATTTGTTCAGCTGATCGCAGTCTGGCAGGAGCAGGGGCGTAGCCGCGACGAAATGATCGAGCTGCTAGACCGGCACATGAAGCAGATCGTCTTTGAGGCCGGTGAATCATCCGACGCCATGCAAGCCATCGCCCTGGTGACACCCGTCGTCATGACACTCAATGGCATCCTGCGATACCTCCGTCGTTTTGAACCGTCGGCCGGCTAAACCATCCCGGCATCACGATGGCCAGATTGAGCCTTGCTCCAGAATGCTTGCGGTCGAATACCAGTACTCCCGGATATTTCCGACCAGGTAGAGGGAACCGGTCACGACGATGACGCCGGAGTCTGGCGTTGTCCGAAGTGCATGTTCCAGCGCCTCAAGCGGATCGGGAACAGCGTCCACCTCGCCAATAACACCGGCAGCTGAAGCGACAATCTCTTCGACCGGGGTTGCCGGTTTGGCATACACCTGCGGGCTGGTTGCAACTAACCGAGAAACATATGGCGCGAGGGTTGCTAGCATCTCATGATGCTGTTTGGACTCTAGTGCTCCGAAAATCATGGTGATGCTGCGTCCGGCAAACAGTGATTCGAGATTATTTGCCAGCCCGGCTACCTTCTGCGGATTGTGAGCGCCGTCTAACAGGACGTGCGGACTGTCCTGAACGATTTCCATCCGCCCCGGAAAACGTGTTTTACGCAACCCGGCGGCGATCGTTTCGTCCGAAACTGAAACTCCTGGAATGGCCCGGACGACGGCGACCGCCAGCGCCCCATTGGCAGCCTGGAAGTCGCCAGCCAGTTGCATTTCAAAGCGAGTGCCGGTCGCGCCATCAACAAAAGACGTTCCAAACGGACCGGTGTTGACTGCCGAATACGACCTTCCTGGCATGATCTTCTGCAGCTTGATGCCGAGCGAGCGCGCTTCGTTCTCGATAACTTCGAGCGGCGCGGGTTCTGTCACTGTCGTGATGGCAGCCGCGCTGGCTTTTAATATTCCGGCTTTGTGCCAGGCGATCTCGGGCAGTGTCGCGCCCAGGGTTACTGTGTGGTCGAGTCCAATGCTGGTAATAGCGGCGACTTCCGGGGTGATCACGTTCGTCAGGTCAAACCGGCCCCCAGCCCCGACCTCGATGACGGCGAAATCGACTGCCTGACGGGCAAAATAGACAAAGGTCATCGCCACCCAGAACTCGCCATAGGTTGTTTGCTGGTTGCCAAGCGCGACCCATTGATCAACTCGTTCTCGCATAAAGTTCACCAGACCGAAATATTCCTGTGCTGAGGCGATCTGCCCGTTGATCTCCAGCTTTTCAGTGGCTACCTGGAGATAAGGCGACACATGACTGCCGGTCCGGTAACCTGCTTCGCTGAGTATCGATGCGATCAGAGCAGTCGTTGACCCTTTGCCGGATGTGCCGCCGATATGAATGGTGCGGTACTGATCCTGAGGATTGCCGAGAAACTCCAGAAATGCGCGCAACCGGTCCATCCGTTCGGTCGCCCGTTGACGGATTTCTTGCTGTGACGAGCCGGTCGGAGGCGTGACTGGTCCGCTGATTAAATCATAGACGTAACGCTCAGCCATCTCGTACAACTCGATTGGTGTTGTGTTCTTCAGCTCGGGGTCAACCATTTCGTTTCTGCAATCCAGAGTATTAATCGACCTGTCACGAAGGCTGTGTGATCGGGCTTATTATCTACAAACAATGAACCGCAGTAATCACGAAACACGATACAATTCTATCCAGTTCAAGGAGACCACACGATGCAAAACATCTTATTTTTGCCTCCCTGGTTCAAGCGTGCCTCGCGACTGACGCTGTGTTTGTTGCTGATCCTGTCAGCCATGCTCGGGCTGCTGATTTCAACCGCGTCGACAGCCGCTCAACAATCCGAGCCAGAAGTAACGAAGCTGACGATCGACGGCACAATAACGCCGGTGATGGCCATGTACATTAGCCGTGGTATCGATGATGCTGTCGCTCGGGGAGACGATGCAATTTTGATTCAAATGGACACCCCGGGCGGACTGAGCTCAGCAATGGATGACATCATCGCTGATATTCTTGCCTCGCCGATTCCGGTGATCGTCTGGGTAGGGCCAGAGGGCGCACGAGCCGCCTCAGCCGGGATGTACATCACCTACGCCGCCCATGTAGCGAGTATGGCGCCGGTCACCAATATCGGTTCGGCGACTCCGATTCAGCTTGGCGGTGAAGGCCAAGAGGAGACCGGGGAAACAGCGCTTGATCGCAAAGTAGTCAATGACGCCGCAGCTCGCGCCCGTGAACTCGCCGAGCTCCGGGGACGCAACGCAGACTGGGCCGAGGAGGCAGTTCGGGACGCCGTCAACGTCGGCTCCAGCGACGCCGTTGAGCTGGGGATCATCGATTTCATCGCCACGGATCCAGCCGATGCGTTGGCCCAGGCGGACGGCAGGACCGTTATTCTCTCAACCGGAGAAGGGACAGTAAACACTGAAGACGCAACGATTAACACCGAGAATATGTCGTTTTTTGAGCGATTCCTCCAGATCCTGGTTGATCCAAATATCGCCTTTGTGTTGTTGAGTCTTGGCACACTCGGTGTCATTTTTGAGCTTTCAAATCCAGGCACGCTGTTCCCCGGTATCGTCGGCGGGCTGATGATGGTTACCGGGTTCTTCGCGCTGGGTGTGATGGATGCCAACTGGGCCGGGTTTGTGCTGATGGCATTCGCCTTTGCCCTGTTCATCACCGAGGTATTCGTCGTCAGCGGCGGCTTGCTGACGGCCGGAGGAATCGTCGCTTTTCTCCTTGGTGGATTGCTGCTATCGAACACCCAGAACCCGGAAGTGCTACAAATCTCCCGAATCGTTATCTTCACGGTGACAACGCTGATAGCGCTCTTCTTTATCTTTGTGGTCGGAACGGTGATGCGTTCGCACGGCAAGAAACCTGCCACCGGCGAGCAGTCGATCATTGGTCGAATCGGCGAAGCCCGAACCGACCTGGATCCGAACGGCATGGTTTTCCTGGTAGGTGAGCTATGGAAAGCTGAAGTCACGGGTGTGTCGATGATGTATCGTGGTGATCGGGTGGTGGTGAGAGAAATTGACGGATTAAAGCTCATCGTCGCTCCGGTTACTCAGGATGATCTGGAAGCAGAAGTCAAAGCGGGACGGATCTCGGACCCGGCGGCTATTCGCCAGCATCCGATTCAAGCCGACGCGAATTGATCGGGAACCAAATCTAGCCGGATGTATCCGGAACCTTTAAGGAGCACAGACATTGGATCAGGGAATTCTCATTGCTCTTGGAGCCATTGTCATCTTTGTCATTATCGTGGTTGCCGCGTCAGTCAAGATCGTGCAGGAATATGAGCGCGGCGTCGTGTTTCGGCTCGGGCGGTTGGTTGGCGCACGCGGACCGGGTCTCATCCTCCTGATTCCGTTCGTTGAACGCATGGCCAAAGTAGATCTGCGAACGCTGACCCTGGATATCCCGTCTCAGGAGGTGATCACTCGGGACAACGTCACCGTTTCGGTCAACGCTGTCGCATATTTCCGCGTGCTTGATCCTGAATCTTCAATCGTCGAGGTCAATGACCATATCCGGGCTACATCCCAGATCGCCCAGACAACGTTGCGGGCGATCATCGGCGAAGCCGAGCTGGATGAGATTCTCTCTGAGCGTGACAAGATCAATTTGAAGCTGCAGGAGATTATCGATCAGCAGACTGAACCGTGGGGCGTCAAAGTCAGCATCGTCGAAGTCAAGGATGTTTCGCTACCGGTTTCAATGCAGCGTGCGATGGGACGCCAGGCTGAAGCTGAGCGAGAGAAACGATCGAAGATCATCAATGCCGAAGGTGAATTCCTGGCAGCCCAGCAGCTACAGGAGGCGGCATCCCTGATTGCCAGGGAACCTATCGCTCTCCAACTCCGCTACTTGCAAACGCTCAACGATATTGCGGCAGAACACAACTCGACAATCGTCTTTCCGATTCCAATCGACATGATGCAAGCATTTTTCGCTGACAAGATGCCGCCAAGCAACGACTCCAGCACGGTCATCGACTGACTCAGCAGTTGTGAATGATGGATGTTGAGTAAGTGACCAGCTCCGTAGTCCGCGCCTGGACAAACCAGCTATCAGCGGTATACATCAGAGGCCGCAGAGTTCGATTCCTGGATGCAGGTGACGGTCCAGCCATCATTCTCCTGCATGGCATTCCGACCCACGCCTTTCTCTGGCGAGATGTCGTTAGTTCTCTTCAGCAAGAGTACCGGGTAATAGCGCCTGATCTCCCTGGATTTGGCTTCTCAGACCGGCCAGGACCAGAAGGTCTGACG
>CAZNYB010000056.1:6296-17446 GCA_964577155.1 uncultured Thermomicrobiales bacterium
GCGCTGGCAGCCGCCCGGCCGTTCATGCTCAAGTACGCCTTCAGCGTCTATGTCAGCGATCGCCGGAGGCTGACGGATGAGGCGATGGAGCTGTACTGGTATCCATTCACCAGTCATTTCCGGCAAACACTGCTTCAGCTATACCGCTTGAATGCGCTGAGCGAAGAGTTGTTTGCCGGTTGGCGAAACGCCGTGCGGGGGTACGACGGACCTGCTCAGGTCGTCTGGGGAATGCGGGATCCGACGTTTACTGAACATACCGGCCGGGCAATCGCACAGATACTGCAACACGGATCGTTCACCGGGTTGCGGCATAGCAATCACTTCATTCCAGAAGATCGTCCTCGATCGCTCAGCCGGCTGATTGCCGGCATCGCCGGCTAGATACCGAGAGCTAGACCTTCGCTGCGAGGATCCCCGCCTCCCTGAAGCACGCCGGTCTGCGGATCTCGCTGGATGATGAACGCCGCTCCGCCGGCGTCGTACGGGCCAAGCACCTCGACGGTGTGACCACGCTCGATGAGACCGATGATCGCTTCTTCGCTGATTCGTGACTCAAGACGCACGACGTACGGGTTCGGGAGATTGATCGGATCGGTTCCCGGGAAGGACTGCCAGCGTGCAGCTGAAACAGCCTGCTGAACGTTCATCCCGTAATCGATCAGATTGGAGATGGCCTGCATGTTCCACTGTGGTTGCTGATCACCGCCGGGCGTGCCACCGACGTAGAGCATCTCATCCTCTTCGGCGATGGCGTAGCAGTTGAGTGTATGCATCGTCCGCTTGCCGCCTTCGATGACGTTCGGATGCCCTTCTTCGAGGGTGAACCCGCGTCCGGCGCGATTGTTCAGCAAGATGCCGGTGTCGCCAGCAACAACCTGGCTGCCGAAACCAGCCGAGTTTGAATGGATGAAAGTGACCATGTTGCCGTCGGCGTCTGCGGCACAGAGATAGGTCGTGTCACCGTCCATCTCTGGAATCAGGCCGGGCTGTTCCATCGTCATCGCCATAGCGGGGTCAATGGATTGGAAACGTTCTCTTGCGAACGCTTTCGAGAGTATGGTGTCCAGCGGAACCGGTCCAAACAGGGGATCGCGAGCGTAGGCATTGCGGTCAGCAAAGGCCTGCTTCTTGGCCTCAATCATCAGATGGAGTGATTCAGCGCTGTTGTGACCCATGGCGCGCAGACCGGCGTTTTCAATAATGTTGAGTTCTTCGAGGACAATGTGACCCTGGGTTGGCAGTCCGGTCTCATAGACGGTGTAGCCTCGATACGAGGTAGCAATCGGTTCATAGACGTCGCTGGTGTGCCCGCCGAAGTCCTGGGCAGTCAGCTCACCGCCAGCTTCCTGGATGGCGCTGGCGATGCGGTTTGCCATTTCTCCGTCGTAATAATATTCCGGACCGCCATCACGAATCAGTCGAATCGAGTTGGCCAGATTCTTCTGAACCAGGAACTCGCCCTCACGCAGTGGCCGGTCATCCCGGAAAAAGACCGCTTTGGACCACTCGTAGTTTGCCAGTTCCGTTCCAGCGGCGGCGATCACTCGAGCGCCGGATGTCGAGAGCGGAAAGCCGTTCTCTGAGTAGTGGATGGCGTAGCTGAAGAGATCTTCGACCGGCAGTTTGCAATATCGTTCTATGGCTTTGAAGTAGACATCAACAGCGCCAGGGACGGCCATGGCAAGCGGACCGTAAAACGGCATCTTTTCGTAACCGCGTGACACAAAATACTCCCTGGAGAGCGCGCGCGGGGCGATACCCGAACCGTTGACTGCCGAAACTTTCTTCGTTTTGTTGTCATAATGGATATAGAAGGCATCTCCGCCAAACCCGCACATGGCCGGCAAGACAACTGCCGTTGTCAGAGCGGCGGCAATGGCGGCGTCCATGGCGTTGCCGCCTTTGCGCAAGGCATCGGTTCCGGCGGCGACGGCGAGCGGGTGTGCCGCGGCAACCATCCCACCCCGGGCAGTGACCGGGGTTCGTGTTGTCTGGAATGAGGCTTGCAACGAATGATCGGCTGTTTCGCGTGATTTGGTGACCAACGATTTTCGCTCCTGGTTTCTTCTGCTCTAAACGACCTGATGCCGTGAGAATTCTAACCGATTGGTATCATTGTGGACGTTCCTTTGTGTACGTACAGTAGTGTTTGAATGCAGGCCGGTTGGCATCCGATCTGCCAGATGAATTGAGTAAATATGAGCATTCACGGAATACACCACATCGTTCTCTTCTGCTCCGACACCGAAGCGAGCAAAGCATGGTATGAGAACGTTGGATTTGAATATTTGCGTGGCTACGGCGGGATGTACTGGTTGAGCGCCGGTCCAACCGAGATCATGCTACACCCTGGCGGCGGCAATCCTGGAGCATTCTCGCCGCACCTGCATGCTGGTACTGCCGATGTTGATCGGTTGTTCGCTCACGTTGTCGACCTGGGTTTCACGCCGATCGACCACCAGCAGGAGCAATCCCGGATTACCGAGCCAGTGACACGGCCGTGGGGTGATCGTGAGTTTGAGCTTGAAGACCCGGATGGATACCGCTGGATCTTCACCGAGGAGTAGGATTCGACGCTGGTTGACTGGTTCGGTAGAGTTAGGTCCGTTGTGCGTAAAAATACAAAGAAAGCCTGTACTCCATGAAAACAATCGAACTGCCAACCAATACTGATGAAGAGTTGCTGACGGCGCTGAGAGCTGTAGCCAACCCGGTCCGCTACCGGATTCTGCAAATACTGGCAGAAGATGGCGAGTGTCAGTGCGCGCCACTTGGCGCACGCTTGCCGATTGCGCCGTCGACTCTATCCCAGCATCTCAAAGTTCTCCGTGAGGCCGATCTGATCCAGGGCACCGTCGAGGGACCGGCAATCTGCTACTGCCGGAATGAAGAGCGTATCAACTGGCTGAAGATGAAGATTCAAAGGTTGTAATCGCATCCCACCGGCGAACGCTCCGGCCTTCTTCAGTATAGAAGGCTTCGAATACCGGTGATGCCAGGATTGCGAGTGTGTGCAGCATATCGGGTCCGTAATTGACGAACCCGTGTTCTTCGCCAGCCGGAATGATGACCGACTCACCGGGACCGAACTCGCGCCGGTAATCTTCAACCCAGATTTCAGCATAGCCGTCGATCACCCGCAGTACCTCTTCTACCGGATGAGTATGGGTTGGCGCTCCTTCGTCCGGATCACACCACTGTTCGAAGACCGTAAGCTGGCTGGAACCGGTGGCAGCAGAAATGAACATGCGTGTCTCAACACCAGATCGCCAGATTTCAGATTTCTGGTCTTCATCCCGGACATATTTCATATTTTTTCTCCTGCCTTAACTCAACTGCGGATCAAGGATAGCAGCAACCTGAGCGTGCTCTGCTGTACAACTTTGTAGCATGGTTTCTGACTGACTACAGCGAGGCGAGAACGGTGTCGATCTGTGACAATGCAGAACCTGTCGTGTCTACAACGAGGTGCTCGCGAGATGCAAATTCGGTCACTGGATCGGCAGAGAGCTGCTGAGACTGGTAGATTTCCCAGCGACCGTCGGATACCCGATCCGATTCGGTGTCGCGATTGGCAAGGCGCTCTCTGACGACATCAGGCGGCGCGACACACTCGACGAAAAGAAACTGGCTTTTCGTTTCAATCGCAGTGGCGTTGGCGGCCTCTCGATGGTTTCGAGAGAGCCACGACGCATCTACAATCACCGTTTGATTGCGTTTCAGATAGCGGGTTGCCTTACGAAGTAATTCGTCGTAGACACAATCGGTCATTTCCGGGCTGTAGATTCCCGTCCCGGGCGGCACGATATGTCTGGTATCTGGGTTGTCGCCAGCCAGCTTTTTCCGAACGATGTCAGAACTGATGATATGAGCCGGCAACACGTCGGCAAGTTGTTCAGCGAGTGTGCTCTTGCCGGTACCGGTGAAGCCAGACAGAAGGACCAGTCTGGGTCTGAGCGCGCCATGCGTATACCGGTGAGCTAGCTGAAAATAGCGCCGTGCGTCACGTTGCGCCTGGTGTTGCCGGTCTGGGTCAAGCACGTCTCCGATGGTCTCCAGGGCAGCTACCTTGCCTCGCACATAGGCGCGATAACAGCGATAGAAGAGGTCAACCGGCTCCAGATTATCGCCACCAGCGGCAACATACGCGTTGATCAACTCAGCTGCCAGGTCAGGACGATTCATGGCGTCCAGATCCATCAGCAGAAATCCGGTATCGGCAGCGACATCGCCATACCGGAGCCGATCGCTGAACTCGATGCAGTCGATGATGTTCACATCGCTGTTAAAGTAAACGTGATCTGTTCGCAGATCGCCGTGTCCGTCGCAAATGTGTCCTGAGCTGATCCGCTCCGCGAAAACCTCCTGATTTGTTCTCAGGAAATCGCTGGCATATGCCTGGATCTCGTCAAACTGGGTTTTGCTGATTGTTAGATTTACAAACTCCTGGGTTTGTTGAAAATTTTCGTTGACATTTCTCGAAATGGATTCCGGCGTCCCGTATGTGTCAATCTCTACGCCACGGGCTGCCGCCGCATGGAAGCTAGCGATTTTCCTGGCTGCTGCGCTGATCTGGGCTGTGGTTATGGAGTCCAGACCTATTCTCGCGTTCAACGAATCAGTGTCGCTGAGCCGCTTCATTCTTACCACTACATCGACGGTCGGACCAGTTCCATCAATCTCGACGCCACCATTTGTTGCCGCCAAGCGCGAAACACCGAGGTAGATTCCAGAAGAAAGCCGCCGGTTGAGAGCAACTTCCGCATGGCACATCTGCTCCCGACGTTCGAGTGTCGAGTAGTTCAAAAATCCGAAGTCGACTGGTTTCTTGAGTTTGTAGACCAGATCTCCGGCGAGAAAAACCGCTGACGCATGAGTCTGCCGGACCTCGACGGTGTCAGGCTGGGATGGGTAGAGGTCCGGATTGCTGAGCGCGTTGATCTTTTGATCAAGATTCACAGGGCGACATCCAGCACGTGCACCACCGGACAGCTGGCTAACCGGCGCATGCTATTCCAGTGAAACCGACAGCGATTTGTTCTAAAGACAAGCACTGCAACTACCGGCGTGTGAGCCGCCAGATCGCCAGAATTAGCGCGAAACCAATGAACGGCATGATTGTCGTCAGCAGGGTATTGCGGTCAACAATCGGCTCAAAAATCGTGCCTTCCGGAGTAATCTCGATGATTCCAACCGGCCGGACGTTGAGCTGGCCGCCACCGCCACCGCCGCCGCCGCCACCTTTTCGTACTGGCTCGCCGGCGACGTCCATCCCGCCATCGGAATCCTCACTCGCGATTCCGGACCCCGCGCCAGCGCCAAATCCGTAGCGGTGGGAGACCTGTGCTACCGGAATAACCGTGCGATGCCCCTGGGTGACAGGTTCGCCGTAGACACTGGCTGCGGTCGCCCCCGGCAGCACCTTGGAAATTGCACCCTCGATGATCCGTTCGATGAGTGGAGCAGCATCTCCGAGATTGAGTTCATCGGCATCCGGAAGATCCTCAATAGACCGTATATCCTGATTCATAGGTCATCCTTTCTTTCCCATGTCCGAAGATCTTACACCTCTTCGTTCTCGGTCGTGGAATCTTCATCCTCATCTACCGTGGTGTCTGTATCTTCCAACTCTTCATCTGCATTTTCTTCAGGGAGAAGTTCTTCGTCGTCCTGCTGTGGTTGACTTTTGTCTCCGCCTGATTGCCAGGCTTTGATCGCCGAGTACACCAGAGCTCCTGCGCCCCACATGCCAAGGAACCAGAGGGCAACCCAGAGCACCAACGTCGGTATGCCAATCAGGATGAAGAATCCCTGAGCGTCGCTGGCAAATATGATGCCGATAACAAACAATAGCAAGCCCGCCGTGGCAACGAGCATGATCAGCTGAAGGATCAACACTCCGGTAATTGCTGGCAGGTACGGGTGGTGAACCGGCGTTTTCGTAGATTGCCCGGTCAGGGTTGCGCCGAGCCTGGCGCCAGCGGTTATATACCCGAGCATCCAGAGCATCGAAGCGCTGACGGCAACGAGCAGCGCGACTGGAGTGCCAAAGATGGTGAACAACAGTATGCCGACAACGAATGGCGCGATAATCCAGAGCAGGAATCCCGCCAGCAACGTCTGCCAGAGCTTGCTTGTCATCCGGCCAGTTGATTCCCAGAGCTGCTTGCCGCCAACACCGGCGAAAATGAATGCAACGAGTATCAGCACGATGCTAAATCCGAGCCAGGATGACAGGTAGAACAACGTGACAAAAATCGCAAACTGGTTACTCAAGTCGAATTCAAATGATTCGGTGAAAATCTCACCGGTTATCGTGCCGCTGCACGCCTCTTGAATAGCTGAATCGTCAGAGAGGTAGATATCGGCAGTGACCGTTGCGTTTTGTTCAACGCAGAGTTCCCCGTCGACAAGCCAGATAACCCCGTCAACCTGGCCGGCATCCTGAACGAGAATGTCGCCGCTGACCACGACGAGGACATCTGTGACGGTGCCAGCTATGGTTGCGTCACCGTTGATGACGGTGACCACGCCAATTTGCTCGTTGGTTTCGACCAACTGATTACCGTTGATGCGAACCGCGACTTCGTCCTGTTCTTCTCCATCGGCGGCCAGAACGGAAAGTGGCGCTAACGCTGCAACTATGATCAGCGCAAACAGGACCAGTTTGCATCTACTCATCGGGGGTTCCCTTCGTTCGTCGATTTGAGTTTCGCATCAATCTTTGAATCAATCTCAAGCGTTGTAGTAGGGATGAACTCTGTAAGGAAAATCACTGACCGGAATAGGGTGGTCTGTGACGATGAAGTCAGAGAGGACAACGTCCGGTTGGACCGGTAGAGTTGAATTCGGCCGTGAATCGTAAGCAAGTCCTCCTCCACCCTTCCCCGGTGTTCGTGGGCGTGTTATCGGTCTACATCGGTACGCGCCCGCGGTGTATATGCGGAATTCGATCTGTTAGCCTGTTCGGTTCGATCGAATCCCGATTGATTCAGCTAAATCTAATCAATGATCACATTTAAGTACAATCCGGACGCTTGAAGCAAAGGATCATGCATGTCGCAATCAGATGAACATAGCCGGATACGTCAACTTCTCACTATCGCTGTCATCGGGATCATCATTGCTATCATCGCGGCAGTAGCCTGGAGTGCGCGTCCTGGCCAGGACAGCACGTCGTCCACGACCAGCCCGCAAGCAGAAAACGGGAGTCAGGCTTCCGTCTCGGATCTGCCAGTTGGGATGATCGATGAGGGTGAACCGAAACCTGGAGATCCAGCACCCGATTTCGTTCTGCCAATGGCTGATGGGACGAAAGTTCAACTCTCTGGTTTTGAGGGCAGGCCAGTGTTTTTGAACTTTTGGGCGGACTGGTGTCCGTTCTGCAAGCAAGAGATGCCGGACATGCAGGCTATTCAGGATGAGTTTGGAGAGGACGTCGTCGTAATCGGAGTGAATGTCGGAGACCCGGTCGAGGTTGGTGAGAGTTTTGTTGACAGTGTCGGAGTGAGCTACACGATTTTGTACGATACCGACCTTAATGTAAACGATGGATATGACGTTCAGGTGATGCCGACCAGCTATTTTATTGATGCCGAGGGCAACATTGCCGACTTCAACTTTGGGGTGATGTCCTTCGATCAAATGATGGCGAAGATCGATGGTCTCATGGACTCCGAAAGCTAAACAAGGTCGTCATGTCGATGTTGATTGCCTCAGAACCAGTCCTGAAAAACAAGCGACTAGCCCTTATCGCTCCAGGTTTAACTCAGTCAGGCTGTTCGCTCGATGCTCCTCAGTGACCGGCTGCCTGATGCCCCAGGCCAAGCCGCGCAGCGTCTGCGTCCATTCCGGGGTCAAGCGTTGCGCCAAGCCCGTCAACTATCCGGAGAAAGTAGTTGAAAAGCGCGCAGTTCATCGCGACGTCTCCGATAGCTGTGTCATCGAACCCGGCATCCCGGAGCGGAACGAGATCTGCTTCAACGATCTCACCAGGACGCAGTGTCAGTTTCTCGACATATACAAGCATCGCCCGATCGTTATCATCTAGTGGCGCCTTCTCCAGACATCCCTGGGCGAGGGCGTCGGCAATGCGCTCGATTTCGTCCCTGGTGTACTCCTGCTGAGCGCGCCCGAGCCGGCGGATCCACCGCCGGTGTGCAAGGGCTCAGAAGACGCAGCCGAACAATCCGGTTGTGTAGGTGGCGATGAATTCGCGCTGCAACCGGCTGAGCGGAGAGTCGCCAAACCTGATCGCATGCTGAAAGTCGACCAGCTTTTTCAAGGCCGTCCCGTTGTTGGTCATTACTTCATAAGGCGGAAACATGGGACCTTGGTCAAGTTCATGATCGATGTAAACATCCAGCAGATCGCCTTCAGCTTCCTCCGCAGGAATGACGCGTATCCAGGCCACATGCATCTCCAAATCATTCAAAGCAGGTCGAACACGTCAGACTCTATCAGTTTTATCGGTATAGAGCGCCGTCATTTGAATCGATTAGATGTTCCGGTGGTGGGGATTACAGATTCGGAGCAGAGATTTTCTTAGGGTATCGGTGAAAGATCGAGCTCTTTGCTCAGTTTTCCAAGACTATTTTCCTTGTCTGTTCGACCTGAAAACAGAACAGTGTTGGCGAATATTCTGAACAAAATGCTGAACGAACGGTCTTGAATCCATGTTTTTATGACCATCAAGAAAGGACCGCACCATGCGATCCATCTCAATGCGGCGGCAGCTCACTCGCCGCAGGTTCGCCAGGACAGGCATCGGTCTGGCAGGGATGCTAGCGCTGGCTGCTTGCGGGGGAGATCCAGGCGGCACCGAGGAGAGCGAGGAGCCTGCCGCGACTGGCGGCGCAACATCGACCGTCGATCAACCTGATGAGACCACCCCTTCGCCAACGGAACCAGCAACTGAAACCCCTGCAGCGACAGTCGAGCCAGTCGTGGACGACCTCGGACCGGACGGGCATTTTCGAGAGGTTCAAGAATCAGAAGATGGAACCAGGCATTTGATCCCGCTGAACAAGATTCAGAGCGGCGGTCCGCCGAAGGACGGCATTCCCTCAATCGACGATCCGCAGTTTGTCACCATCGATGAGTGGGATGAGATGAATTACCTGGATGACCTGCTGGTGATCGGTGTCGAGGTTGACGGCCAGCATCGCGCATATCCGTTCCAGGTGCTGGTCTGGCACGAACTGGTGAACGATACATTTAACGAAGTCCCATTGCTCATCTCGTATTGCCCGCTCTGTGGCACCGGCATCGTCTTTGTCCGAGAGGTTGAAGTCGCTGGCGGACCGGTTGAATTCGGCGTCTCCGGCCAGCTCTATAACTCCGACCTTCTCATGTACGATCGATATTCCGATACCCTCTGGTCGCAGATCAGTGGAACGGCCGTAGTTGGTGAATTGACTGGCGAGCGGCTGGAATATTATCCCAGCCAGATCATGACCTGGGTTGACTGGCGGAACACTTATCCCGACTCGCACGTACTTTCTAGAGAAACCGGACACAACCGGAACTACGACAGTCTTCCCTATGGCGGCTATGATGAAAGCTCCAGTATCTGGTTCTCGGTGACCGACACCGACGATCGTCTGCATATGAAAGAGCGGGTGGTTGGTGTCGAGCTGGATAGTGAGACTTTTTGCGCATACCCGGAAGCTGCCATCGTCGAATCTGGACCAGTCAACGACATCCTTGGCGAGACACCTCTGCTGGTGGCTGCTGATTCTGAGAACGGGGACAACATTGTCGTCTTTGTTCGGGAGGTGAACGGACAGGTATTGACCTTCACCGAAACAGAAGGACAGCTCACCGATGCCGAAACAGGTTCGGTCTGGAGCTTCGCCGGTCTGGCCATCGAAGGTGAGCTGGCCGGAGAGCAACTGGAAGAAGTTATTCCTGTCAAAGGATTCTGGTTTGCCTGGTTCGCGTTTCATCAAGAAACTGAGCTCTGGCAGCCGGAATCGTAATTGGCGGGTAAGGTTTTGACGTTACTGTCGCCAGTGTGGCATGTTGCTGAATCAGGATAGGCCCGGCATGCGGATTCCGCGAGCATCAACGGTTGTCGTTGGAACGATCATCATCACTATTCTTGCTGGAGTTATCTTCAACGTTTCAGCGTCAGATGAATCTGGCATGCCTGACGCCGACCAGCTTGGGCCGAATGGCCACTATCCATTCATGCGCGTCGATGAGCGAGGCGTCCCCTATCTCATTCCGTTGGAGCATGTCACCTGGGGAGGAGTTGCCAGGGATGGCATTCCGGCTATAGACCGACCGCATTTCGTGCGCGAGGATCGCTGGCCGCACATGGGATATCACGACGACCGGTTTGTCGTCGGGGTTGAGGTCAACGGCAAATACCGTGCCTACCCGCTTCAAGTTCTCGTGTTTCATGAGATCATTAATGACACCTTTGAAGGGATCCCGCTCGCCGTAACCTACTGACCACTTTGCGGTAGCGCCGTCGTGTACGTGCGCGAGATTGATGGCAACGAGTTGTCGTTCGGCGTGTCTGGCGCTCTCTATAACTCCGATCTGTTGATGTACGACCGCAGCACCGATTCAAGATGGGACCAGATCTCTGGCGTTGCCGTTATCGGACCAATGACCGGCCAGCGAATGGAGGTCTACCCGAGCCTGATGATGACCTGGGAAGACTGGCGAACGACCTACCCTGATTCCGAGGTGTTGTCGAGGTTCACCGGCCACATGCGTGACTATGACGGGGTTCCCTACCAGGGGTATTTCGCCAGCGATGAGCTCTGGCAGCCGGTTGCGAACAGTGATGACCGGCTGAGCACGAAGACGCCGGTAACCGGCGTCGAGATCGACGATACCCGGTTCGCCGCCTACGTCGATGCGGATGTGCTTGCGCACAGCCCGATCAATGATGCTGTCGATGGAGTCGATCTGCTGGTTGTTGCCGATGCCAACGCTGGCAACAGTATTGCAGCCTACCGGCGATCGGTGAATGGTCAGACGCTGACATTTTCCCGGCAAGACGATCAACTTGTCGATGCCGAAACCGGCTCTGTCTGGTCGTTCAACGGCGAGGCGATAGCCGGTCCGTTGACCGGTCAGAAACTGGAGCGTTTGAACCACCTCTCCCTCTTCTGGTTTGCCTGGGTAGCATT
>CAZNYB010000056.1:17546-26227 GCA_964577155.1 uncultured Thermomicrobiales bacterium
CTCGATCAGATCGTCGCTTCCGAAGAAGGCTCGTATGGCGAGGAGATTCGACTGGCTGACATTATCCCTGATGCCGAAGCGCGGGAGCTAGAGTGGCAGTCTATCGATGCCGAAACGCTCTCCTACATGATTGAAGCCCTGTCAGATCTGCCCGACCGCTGGCGGACCGTGTTCCTCGACCGCACGATTCAGGGCCGGTCGGTTCATCAGATAGCCGAAGCGGAAAATCTCGATGTTGATGAAGTCCGGCGCATGGTCGTCCATTCTCGTGATTTCCTTCGTGACAAGATGGAAAACGAATATCAGATCATGGACGCCGACGATTTTTAGCCCTTCTTCCCCGGCAGCGTCTGCACCATCTAGAGTTGATATCCTTCGTCACGCAGTCGAAGACTGCTTTTTTCATGTATTTTTCATCGTAGTGGTGAAGATGAAGTAAAGGATAGTTCCGATTGACACTGCAGTTGGCGATTATCGGCATGCCCCAGAGTGGGAAAACAACGGTATTCAACGCTCTGACCGGATCACAGGCAGCGACCGGTGGATTCTCAACTGGTAACGAAGAACCCAACCTCGCTACCGTCAAGGTGCCGGATGCCAGGCTTGGTGTGCTTGCTGAAATGTTCAATCCAAAGAAAATAACTCATGCGGATGTCCAGTATCTGGATGTTGCCGGGGTCGGCAAAGGACTGGCTGAATCCGGGCTTGGCGGTCAACTGCTCGGGTACTTGCAGGAGACGGATGCGCTTATCCTCGTTGTCCGGGCGTTTGAAGCCGACGATGTCCCGCACCCTGAGAACTCAGTCGATCCGATTCGCGATCTTGAGACGCTGATGCTTGAGTTCAGCTTTTCGGACCTCGCTATCGTTGAAAAGCGCCTCGAACGTATCGACCGCCTGATTCCGAAATTACGTGGCGCGGAGCGGGACGCTCATACAACGGAACGTGAAGTGCTTTTGCGGTGCAAGGCTGCCCTGGAGAATGGCGAACCGCTGCGATCGTTGACCTTTGATGCCGAAGAGTCGCGCCGGATACGCGGCTTCGGATTTCTCACCCTCAAACCGGTGCTTGTGCTCTTCAACCTCAACGATGACCAGCTTGGCGACTATGCCGGTGAGCTACTGGCTGCGTCCCAGGAACAGGTCAGCGCCGCTGGCGTCAAAGTGGACGCGCTGGCTGGCGAGATTGAAATGGAGATCGGCCAGCTGGAAGCGTCCGATGCCGAGGCATTCCTTGCCGATCTTGGCATCGACGAATCTAGCCGTGATCGCGTGATACGCCTCTCATACGATTTGCTCGGCCTCATTACCTATCTGACGACCGGACCGCAGGAGGTGCGCGCCTGGGCTATCCGCTCTGGAGCAAGCGCAGTTGAAGCTGCCGGGGAAATCCACACTGACATCGCCAGGGGATTTATCCGGGCTGAGATCGTTCGCTATGATGATCTGGTCCGGTCAGGAGGCATGAAGGAGAGTCGGGACGCCGGCCTGCTGCGGGTTGAGGGGAAAGAGTACATTATGCAGGATGGCGACGTAACCCACTTTCTCTTCAACGTCTAACCTTCGCCATGCAAACGTGACGCACGGGAACAGCGGGAGGCGTCGTTGAATCTGTCTCGGACAGCTCCACTACTCCCCTGGCAGATTATCGCCGCAGTTGGCGTTCTCGTGTTGGTAGTCATTGTCGTCGCGTCTCGGGCTCCCGTCCGCAGGCGATTTCCTCGTATGTTTCCGGAAACTCTGGCACTGGCTGCGCTTGCAGCTATTCACCTGTTCTTCTTCTGGCAGCCATACCGGTCGGCTGCTCTCGTTCCAGCTGGTGGCGGTGATCTGGCGTCCTATTTTTTCCCGATGCATAGCTTCGCAGCCAGCGAAATTCAGCAAGGACGATTTCCATTCTGGAATCCCCACCAGTTTTCCGGCATGCCTCACCTCGGAAATGTCCAGTCAGGCGCGCTCTACCCACCGAATGTGATCGCCTACCTGATTGCCGATCCTTTTGAATACGCAACGCTCGAGTTGCTTGCCATCGGTCATTTTTTCATTGCCAGCTACGGGGTGTACCTGCTTGGCCGTGCCTATTGCTTGAACCGGCCAGCTGCAGTGCTGGCAGGATCGATCTTCGCGTACTCAGGCTTTATGGTCGCCCATCTGGGACACTACTCGATGATTAGCACGGTAGCCTGGATGCCGTTTGTCTATGCCGCGGCAGTGATGTCGATTCGCCGCGCGTCCTGGGGATACGCTGCCGCTGGCGTTCTGCCATTGCTACTTGCAATACTCGGCGGTCACCCGCCGATTCTACTGTTGTCGCTCGTGCTGCTGCTGGTGTTGCTAGCGTTTGAGCTCTGGCGGGCAACCGGGTATGTCCATCCCAGGGAGTGGCGACTTGTCAGCTTGCTCAGGCTGGTTAGTCGCCCGGCAGCCATGGTCCTCCTGCCATTTGGTATTGCGCTGCCGTTTCTCGGTCCGGTCTACGAACTCTCCCGCAGATCTGTGCGGACCAATCTGGACTATGCCGGAGCGAGCGAGTTTTCGGTTGAACCCACCGCGCTGTTACATATGATCCTTCCGACGGTGTTTGGTTCCAACCCAACCGACTACTGGGGATCGTTCACCAGCACTGAAATCTGGGGCTACGCCGGGGTGGTTGCCTTGCTGTTGGCCGGGTACGGGATCGCCGTCCAGAGCCGAAAGCTGCGGCTGCTCTGGCTCGCCATCGGTCTGTTCGGGGTGCTCTATCTCCTTGGTCCATTTACTCCGGTGCATGGCTGGTTCTATGCATTTGCTCCGGGATTTGATCAGATTCGAGCAGCAGGACGTGGCTACTTCTGGGTCGATCTGGCTGTCGCGCTCCTGGCCGGGTGGGGACTTCAATCGTTGCTGCGGCGCCGATCGAATTGGTCTGAACGTCAGGCAAATGCAACCCGTTGGGGGTTAATCGGGGTGGTAGTCGCATTTGCCGGACTGGTTCTCTTTACCATTCCGATATTCATGTCAGAGGTGCTCGGTTCGAATGATCCGACAAACCGACCAGTGATCACGCTTGACAACCTCATGCTGCTGGCAATCTGGCTATTGCTGGCGCTTGGGGTTGGTGTAGCGGTGTTTCGATCGGCCATTGGAGACGGATTGATCGTCGTGGCGGTATTCGCTGTGACGCTGATCGATCTCTTTCATGCGACAGCCCCGTTCAACCCGACCACCGATGCCATCCTCGCTGGATTTGAACATCCGGAGACGGTTGCCTTCCTTCAGAAGCGTTATCGTGAGGACGGTCCCTTCCGTGTCGAAGCCATCAGCCCGCCCTGGCAACCGGATACAGCCACACTGGAGGGACTTGATGATGTTGGCGGTGTTTTCGATCCCATGCAGATCGCCAGCTACCAGTCAGTTCTGTCAGCGGCTCAGCGTGACCGCTCCTCCGAAGACTACCGTTCACTAAATGTTCGCTATCTGATCGGCGATCAGGACCACACGCCAGCTTCGGGTACGCCATTTGACGAAGTATTCCGTGCCCCCGACGGTCTCGTTGTCTGGGAGCACTTGAACGGCAAACAGCGAGCCTGGCTGGAAGGCAGTGATAGTATCCTAAGAGTCGTCACCAACGAACCCGGGCGAGTCGTCGTTGAACTGCCGGAAGATATGTCCGGGGGTACGATCATCGTATCTCAGGTAAATTACCCCGGCTGGACGGCATCAATAGACGGTGAATCGGTGGATGTCGCACGGTATGAGGAGGTGTGGCAGGCAATCGAAGCGCCAGCCGGCTCGACGACGATCGTACTCGTATTCCATCCGGCGCACTGGACCTGGTATCTCATTGGCAGCGGAGTGAGTATAGTACTCTGGTTGGTAATGGCTGCCTATGCGGTTGCACAAAGGGCGAAACGTTGACCACTTCAATCCAACCTCGAACTCAACCCAATTCGAGCGAAGCCATTCCGGGTCAGCATTTAAGTGTCGTGATTCCGCTCTTGAACGAAGCTGAAAATTTACCCGAGCTGCTCGACGAACTGCTTGATGCCTTTGAAAAGCTACATGGCTACGAACGATTTGAGATCATCTTCGTCGACGATGGCTCGACGGATCGATCCTATGAAATACTGGAATCTCAGTTTCACGAGCTCCAGATGATCACGGTCATTCGCTTTCGAAGAAACTTCGGCAAATCAGCAGCCCTCTCGGCGGGCTTTTCTGCTGCCCGGGGTGATGTCGTCGTGACAATGGATGCCGACCTCCAGGACGTTCCTGCCGAAATGCCACGGTTGGTCGCCCCGATAACCGACGATACCGCCGATCTTGTGTCAGGCTGGAAAACACCGCGCCAGGATCCCTGGACGAAGACCGCTCCGTCAGCGCTGTTCAATCGCACTGTCCGGGCGGTAACCGGCATCCCGCTCCATGACTTCAACTGCGGGTTCAAAGCGTATCGTCGGGATGTGCTCAGCGAATTGCACCTGTATGGAGAAATGCACCGCTACATTCCGGTGTTGGCTTACTATCGCGGATTTCGGATAGCCGAAGTCCCGGTGCAGCATCGCGCCCGGCGGCATGGAACCTCGAAGTTTGGGCTGGAACGCTATTTTCGCGGTTTTTTTGACCTGTTGACAGTGCTCTTTCTCAACCACTATACCCGGCGACCTCTCCACCTCTTCGGCTGGATTGGCTTCGTCGCGTTTGGAGCAGGTTTGCTGATAAACCTCTATCTGACGATTCTCAAGCTCGGCTTCGGCGAACCAATCGGCAACCGGCCATTACTCACCCTCGGTGTGCTGCTCATGCTGATCGGCGCAATGTTTTTTGTGTTCGGTCTGCTAGGCGAGATGATTGCCTACCAGACGAGAGTAAGTCTGGGACGCAGTAGCGGAGCATCATTTGACTACTCGGTTCGGTCGGTGCTCGATCACGAAGATAGCCAGCGTGAGTAACATCGAATTTGTCTGCCCAATCTGCCGGGGTGAACGGTATGAACACCGGATGACGTTGCACGATCGGATGTACCGGACAACAACAGCCCCGTTTGAACTCGTTGCCTGTTCCGAGTGCGGGCTGTTGCGGTTGCACCCGCAGCCGACTCCCGAGGCGCTGTCGAATGCCTACCCGGCATCCTACTCGCCCTATTCGCGGCCAGGGATTTCAGGACGTGCACGGTCCTTGCTGGAACGCAGATCGGTCGCCAGGCTCTGGCGATTTTTCAAGCCACCACGCAAGGTTGTTGATGTCGGCTGCGCCAACGGGTCGATGCTGTCTGCCATCCGGGATCGCGGGAATCCGGATGTATTTGGCGTCGAGCTTGACAGGTCCGCCGCCCGGGCTGCGGCCAATCGGGGTATCGAGGTCTTCAACGGCACCTTGCAAGGAGCTTCGTTGGCATGTGAAAGCGTTTCGACGGTCGTCGCATCTCACACCATCGAGCACCTGGATGATCCAGTCGCATTTCTGCGTGAGACGCACCGCATTCTCATCCCAGGCGGCGGCCTGTTACTCTGGCTCCCCAATTCCGATTCAGATGCCGCACGAATCCTGGGAAAATACTGGATCGGCTATGACGCCCCTCGACATCTGACAGTCTTCACTGTCTCGACTGTACGACGAGCGTTGCAGCAGAACGGGTTTCGCCTGCTCGAGGTCGAACATGAGGCGGTCGGATTGGAGTGGGCCTGGGCGCTCAGGCTGTGGGCGCGCACGAAGTACCCGAGAGCGGAAGTGTGGTTAGCGAGGTTGCATCCCCTGTTAATAGTGGCTGCAACCCCGGTTTCGTACGTTAGCGCGCGGCGAAAGCGCAGTGGTCGTATCCGCATCGCCGCAATCCGGCTAGCTAACTAACAGGCGTCAAGGCTGCCATCTCAGCCTTCATCACTGCGCCTAGTCGGGCAATGCCAATATCGATCTCTTCGGCGCTGACAGCGCTGAATGATAACCGGAGCGAATTCCTGCCTGATCCGTCGGCGTAAAACGCAGGTCCGGGGATATAGTCAACGAGTTCCGCCTGGCATTTTGGCTGGAGCGCAACCGTGTCGATGCCTTCAGGGAAGGTGACCCAGATGAAGAATCCGCCGTTGGGTTTGGTCCAGGAGACGCCGGCTGGCATGTCGCGTTCCAGGGCGGCGAGCATGTGGGTGCGTTTTGCTTCGTAGATCTTGCAGAGGTCGTTGATGTGTTCGGCCAGTCTGCCGGTCGAAACATACCAGTCTGCCAGTGACGAGCTGAAGTTGTTTTTCAGGGTGTCCATCCGGCTGCGGGCTATCGTAGCGATAATATCAGCCGGTCCGGCCATCCAGCCGAGTCGCATTCCGGCGGCGATGGTCTTCGAGAGCGTGCCAAAGAGTAGCACTGAACCAGGCTGGGTCAGACTGTATATCGTCGGTTTCTTCTCACCGCTAAATCGCAGATCAATATAGGCGTCGTCTTCGAGGATCAACAGACCACGTTCGTCCGCGATGCGGGCAAGCTCATGGCGGCGGTCGACTGAAAGCTCCACACCGGTCGGATTTTGAAACGTCGGAATTGTGTAGAGAAACTTCGGCCCCCGGCCGTCGGCCGCCAGCGCATCGAGGGCGGCATTCACCTTGTCGGGTCGCACGCCGTCTTCGTCAACCTCAATGCCGATGACTTCAGCTCCAGCAAGTTTGAACATGCTCGTCGCGCCCATCCAGGCTGGTGCATCTGCAAGCACCACATCGCCAGGATCAACAAGGGCATCGACGACCAGGCTCAGACCGTTTGACGCACCTGCAGCAACGTAGAGTTCGTTTGGCTTGATATCGAGGTCATGGTCGGTTTTGAGCTTATTGCAGATTGCAATGCTTAGGCCTTTGTCGCCGACCGGGCTATCATAAAACATCGTTTCACGCCGGTTGTTCTCTGCCAGGTACTCGGCCGCAGTCACCATGTCTTCGAGCGGCAGCGAACCGACGTCAGGGTCGCCATACACAAACGAAATCATGCCCTCTGGAGCATTGCGAGGGGGGCGGTTGATTCCGGCTGCGATTTTCCCCCGGCGCGACCAGCGTTCATCCCATGTTACGTTCATTACTTCTCCCGATGAGTTGCAGAAATATCGAGCCTCTTCTCAATCGCAAGAGTGTACCTGAAGGCATTGGCTCGATGTTGGCAGCCGGAACACAGCCTATTCGGTGAGAAGTTCCAGGAGTGCCCGGCGAGCATCAATTGAGACGCTGAGCAGTTCCGCTCGGTTCTCTTCGCTTACCTGCTTTTCCTCGAGAAGCGCGTCCAACTCGGCATCGAGGATAGTGACGTCTTGCTCCAGTTGGGCGAAGTCGTCGATGCTGACGCCTAGCACATGTGCGATGCCAGCAAGCACGGTGAAGCTTGGCAACGTCTGTCCGCGTTCCAGCCGACTTAAATGCGAAGCAGAGATGCCCGCTTGCTCGGCGAGTTCGTCAAGTGTCAGGCCTTGCTCATGTCGTAGCTTGCGAATTGCTGGACCGATTCTTTGTCTCTGTACAACTGGGCGCTGTGCCATCATCGATTCTCCTATCCTGTTCAACTGGTTCAGGTTCGATTGACGTATTGATAACTCACTGCAAGCCATGTGCAATACATGGCATTTCGCTCAAGTCTGTAGCATGCATAACGAGTCCCGGTCGTTCCGCAGGTTAGTCATACATGGTAATAAAGACTGATAAAAAACAATGACAATGAGATCAGGACCGAACGAGAACTGGAACGTCCGAAGCCCCCACGACATCGGTATTTGCTCTCTAGCAATCGTCCCTCGATTGAGTAGAGTATAGACCAACTTGTACTGGAAGAAAAGACACCTTACACAGTTGGCGTTTCACGCAATTCTTCCGGTACCCTGAATTGTGAGTCTGGCTATCGTCTGGCAAGGTTGATGATTGGAAGTCCTGACCGCTCATAAAGTTGGACAATTGTCTTGAAAGTTGCACAAATTCTTCCATCCTTTCCTGCCGGAGGCGACGTGTCGCTCCCGGCCGACCAACGCCTGGTTACATTGCTGGCCGACCGCGTCGAATTGCATGTTTATGCGCTCTTTCATCCTCCGGGCAGATCAACCTTTCGCTTCTCCTCTGCCGTGATCCATCCTTCTGGCGGGGGTGAGTACCGGAAGATGTTTGCGGGAGTGCTCAACGATATTCGTGCCGATCACCGCCGGGCCGCATTTGATGTTGTGCATGCGAATCGTCTCTATCCGGGCGGGTTGATTGCAATCGTCGCCGGTAGATTGCTGCGGATACCATCGATCGCCAGCATCGGCGGGGTCGAACTGGTCAATTTTCCAGACATTGGCTACGGCGGTTCACAAACGAAGGTTGCTCGACTTTTGCATGGATTTGTGCTTGGAAATGCGGACGTGGTGACCGTACCGTCTGAGTATATTCTCCGTCAGGCTCTCACCGTGCGTCCAAATCGAGCGTATATGCTGGCTCCGCTTCCAGTAGATATTGATGTGTATGTCAGCGAACGAACAGTCGATCCGATTGCAGTCGATGCAGAGCGGCCGCGAATTTTCAGCGCCGGATCACTGTACCCGCTGAAGGACCAGGAAACACTAATTCGGGCATTCAGCATCGTCCACCGGGAGTTTCCAAGAGCCGTGCTGACCATTGCCGGCGGCGATCCATTCGGCTACAGACAACTGCTTGAAGACGTTATCTCGGAGCTTTGTCTGGAAGGATCGGTAGTTTTTGCCGG
>CAZNYB010000057.1:0-26031 GCA_964577155.1 uncultured Thermomicrobiales bacterium
GGCGGACTGGCTGGCGTTGCAGACCAATGCCCTGCAGGCTGCTGGGCGGCTCTGAGGCCAGTCCCGCTCGGTTTCACACCGCCGCGCCAGCCGTAAAGTGCCAAAGTCCAGGGAGAACCTCGTGTTCTCCCGGTAGAAAGAATCGCAATGTGTGCTGGGGGAACACAAGGTTCTCCCCTGCATTCGAACCGCCGGAGCCAGTGCTGCTGTGAGCTGCTGTAGTTGGGTATCTTATATTCGGCAAGGGTAAAGAATCTCAGCAGTTTTATTCTGTCGGAGCTGTAGGGAGAAGCTGAGCTGCTAACCATCACGCTGGAGTTGTTCGTCAGCCTCTTTGCGGTCATGAATCCGGTTGCGCTCGCTCCGCTCTTCGTCATCATTACCCAGCAGTACACCCGGCAACAGCAGAACCATGTGGCGTTTGTCGCTGCTCTGGCAACCGGGATTATCCTCTCTACGTCCATCCTGACCGGAAATGCATTGCTCAAGGTGTTCGGAGTCGATATCGCCGCCGTCCAGGTTGCCGGTGGGATCATCATCTTTATGCTCGGTCTGGGGATGGCAAACGGCAAGACCGCCAAGATTGAGCCGGACACGCAGAAGAAATCGAGCCTCACTTCGATGGCGATTGTGCCGATCGCCATTCCGATCACCGCCGGGCCAGGAGCAATCAGTGTTTCCATCGTCTGGGCGAGCGAGAATCCAGGGTGGCAAGACCTGGCTGCAGGTATCGGTGTTTGCCTACTGCTTACAGTGGTTTTCTATTTCACCTTTCGGTATGCAGCCTTGATTGCATCCAAACTCGGAGAGACGACGCTTGATGTCATCACCCGGATCAGCGGTCTCATTCTTACAGCGATTGCGGTGAATGTTATCGCTGTCGGTCTCGGGCAACTGCTGCCCGGGTTGAGTTAGATTTTGGTCAATCTATTGTGGCAGTCCAGCCAGCGGGTGTGAGCTACTCCGCAGCCGGCGCTAGTGGGTAGTAGTCCGGATTGTATCGCCGGGCAGTGAATCCGGTGGCTCTGGTCAGGTCTAGCTCACGCACGAGCAGCTGTTCCTCCCCGTAGGGGACGAAGGCGATGCAGTCGCCGTCCGGTCCGAGCAGGCTGGTGGCGGATTCCTGGTACCGCATGGCGTAGTTGACGCTGGCGAAGTAGACCGTGTTCTCGATGCTGCGCGCTACCATGGCCTTCTCATAGTATGGCGCATCAGGGTCGCCCCAGCGAACGTTCGAAACACCGGTGCTGTCACTGCCGGTCAGTTGCGGGTGGAAGATGAATTTTGCGCCGCGGACCGCCGACCACCTGACACTTTCCGGGTAACGCCAGCCTTCGTGGCAGATCGTGATGCCGAATGGAACGCCGTTGATCTCAAACAGTCGCCGTTTTCCGTCCGGAACGTAGTAGGGCTCTTCTTCAGGCGGGATCTGATTCTTAGCCTGGTACCCGATGAACTCACCGTCGCCGGAGACGACGACCGCCACGTTGTGCAAGCCGGCAGCTGTCTGCCATTCCATCCCGACGACGGCAGCTACTCCGTGCCGCCCGGCTGAGGAGCAGATCTGCTTCAGGGCAGCTTCCTGACGATGCTGATCTGGCGGAGGCACGAGGAAATCCATTCCACGCAATCCGGGAATGTAGGTCTCCGGGAAACAGACGATAGCAACGTTCTGGCTGGCGGCTTCTTCGAGAAACCGGTCGAGTGTCTGGAGCCGTTCTTCAACAGATGGTGCGTTTCTGACGGAGGCGAGGCCGATGCGTAAGCTCTGGTTCACATTCATCTCACCTTATGACCTACAGCCTGGTAGAAGATCAGCGTTATGATACGTCAGATTCTGCCTGGATTGACTGGATGAATAATATGGTAGGGGACTCGATGAACATCGAACCCGGCACTTGGACTGGAGCACAGGTGACGACAGAAACAGCCAACATGAACGCAATACGCATCGGCATTCAGATTCAACAAGCCGATGCGGATTACCCTGCCATACGTGAGGCTGCCATCCGGTTAGAGGAGATGGGCGTCGACGTCATCTACAACTGGGATCACTTCTTCCCGCTCTACGATGATCTGGATGGCCGCAACTTCGAATGCTGGACGATGCTCGCTTCGCTGGCTGAAGTGACGAGCCGGGTTGAGCTTGGCCCGTTTGTCTCTTGCAGCGCATACCGGAACCCGCACCTGCTGGCTGACATCGCGCGCACAGTCGATCACATATCAGACGGGCGGGTGATCCTGGGCATCGGCTCCGGCTGGAATGAGAAGGACTTCCGGGAGTACGAGTACCCGTTCGGCACCGCGGCAAGCCGGCTCAGGGCTCTTGATCGGGATCTGCCAGTTATCAAAGACCGGCTAGGTAAGTTAAATCCACCGCCGTTGCGGAAGATGCCGATCTTGATCGGTGGCGGGGGCGAGAAAGTGACGTTGCGGATTGCCGCCGAACATGCCGATATCTGGCACTGCTTTGGGACGCCGGAGACACTGGCCTACAAAAGTCAGGTGCTGAACGACTGGTGTCTGAGAGTTGGCCGCGACCCGGCATCGATCGAACGAGCGATGTCGATCTCGGACGAGTACGACGGCGCCTTCGACACCGAACTTGGCACGGAATTTCTGGAAGCTGGCGCGCGTCAACTGGTCTTCAAGGTTGCTGGGCCGGACTACTCTCTCAACCACGTCGCAGATTGGCTCGCCTGGCGGGACGAGGTCAATGCCAACCTGGCAGAACTGGCTGGCTGAGTCTTGGACGTCTGGGACAGGTTCTTCTTTGTGACTTGGCGACATGGTTAAATTATGTATACAAATGCCTGCCAACATCCCGGGTTTCATCAGCTGCCTTCGGAGAGTTGAGTGGAATATGAATTGGTAGACAACCGGGCCCTCGTCCGCATCCCGTTTCTCCGCCCCAATCCGCTTCAGCGATACCGATCGGCGGCTGGCCTGCGGCAGGCGGAGTACGAGCACATCATATTCAGCGCCGAACCCGAAGCCGGGACAGACTTCAATCTGGCTCTGGTATACGGTCCGGTCTTGCCGGAACGGTTTCGCGAGATAGCCAGTGATTTCTTTGGCGACGATCCCTATGCAATTGCTGTCGAGTCCGATATGGCGATGTCGTTTGAGAAGTATCTGCGGGAGCATAACTGGGAGATGGTCGAGGAGGAGCCAGCGATGCTGCTGGAATTCATACCGGATGTCACACTGCCGGAGTCCGCAATTTCCATAGATCTGGTGACTTCTACGCCGCAATTCGAGGATTTTATGGCGCTTGTGCCTGATTCCCGCCGCTGGGTGCCGGAACTTGAGGCAGCTCTGGACCCGGACGTAGCATTATTCGTCGGGTATCTCGACAGTGAGCCGGTATCCACCGCGCGGTTGACCTGCTTTGAGGAACTCGGCGAGATTACCGGCATCACCACGCTCAGCAGCTACCGCAGGCGCGGGTTTGGAACAATGATGACCTGTGCCGCGATCTTGGAAGCTGTGCGGCGTGGTTGCACGCGGATGACCCTGACGGCGACACCGATGGGGTACGGCACTTACCTTCGCATCGGGTTTATCCCGGTCTGCTCCTACCGGACCTACATCTTTTCAGGCTAGCTGCTGGCGGAGTAGAAACCGCTGCACCTTGCCGCTTGGTGTTTTCGGCAACTCATCAAGAAAAGCGATCTCCCTCGGGTAGGCGTGTGCCGAGAGCGTACCTTTGACGAACTGGCTGAGATCCTCTTCCAGTTCCGGCGAAGGCGAATAGCCGTTCCGGAGCACGACACAGGCCTTGACGACCTCACCCCGTAGTTCATCAGGCACGCCGATGACGGCAGCTTCCGCCACTGCCGGGTGTCCCATCAAGGCGCTTTCGACTTCGAACGGACCAATCCGGTAGCCCGCGCTGCTTATCACGTCGTCATCTCGCCCGGAGAACCAGATGTACCCATCTTCGTCCATCGACGCGGCGTCGCCTGTCAGATAGAAGCGGCCGTCTGCGGTAAATCGCGCGGCGGTCCATTCCGGTTCGTTGTAGTAGCCGGGGAACCAGAAGAGTGGCGATTTCTCGATTTCAATGGCGATCTGACCTTCTTTGCCCGCGGCAAGCTCATGCCCGTTCTCGTCGACGATAACAGCGTGGAACCCTGGCATTGATTGCCCCATGGCTCCGGGACGCAGCGGCTGTTGCATCGCCGGGTGGTGATGGTTGTTCACCATCATGGCGAGTTCGGTCTGGCCGTAATGATCGTAGATCGGAACTCCGAGTTCCTCCTCTGCCCAGGTCATCACTTCAGGGTTGAGCGGTTCACCAGCACTGGATGCGACCCGGAGCCGCAAATCGCCTAGCTCTTCATCAGAGAGTTCGGCAGCACGCAATGCCCGGTAGACAGTCGGCGCGGCGGCGAAATTCGTGACGCCATACTTTTGGATGATCTGGTAGGTGGTCTCAGCGCTGAATGACCCGTTATAGATAAGTGTTGTCTTGCCGAGCAGGAGCGGGGTAACGACTGCGTAGTACAAGCCATAGGCCCAGCCAGGGTCGGCGATGTTCCAGATGACATCATCCTGGCGAACATCCAGGCCGTACTGGTAGTACGTTTGAAAAGCTGCCAGGGCTTTGACCGGGACCGGGACACCTTTGGGATGCCCGGTTGTTCCGGATGTGTAGAGCAGAATCATCGGATCATCACCGGAGAGTTGAGCGGAACCTTCCAGCGGTGGCGCTTTTCCGAGAATTGTCCAGAACGGAACATCGCCGGCCGGAATAAGATCTTCCTCGTCGGCGATGGTGACAATGGTCAAGTCAAATTCCAGGTCATCGAGTTTCGGCCGGTTCGTCAGATCGGAGATGATCAGTTTGACACCAGCATTCTGAACGCGAAAATCAATGGCCTGAGGACCGAAAGCTGTGAAAAGCGGCACGTGAATCGCTCCGAGCCGCCACAAACCCACGGTGGCTATCAGCAAGGCTGGACTTTTAGGAACCAGGGTGGCGACCCGGTCGCCTTTCGAGATGCCCAGTTCTTGCAGCGCTCCCGCGCAGCGCCTGGATTGCTCCCGCAATTCGGTGTAGGTGAGGCTGACCGTCACGCCAGCGCTATCTTCGTAACGCAGGGCTACCCGGTCCTCGTCGGAGCAATGGCGGTCGCACAACAGGTCCCCAAGGGAAACTGTCGAACCAGTGTAGGTCTCAATCCAGTTTGCTACTTGTGTTTCAGGCGCAACGGATGCCACAGCGGACCGCCTCTCTCTTCGATATCCTGATCCAATATCGCGAGTGTACTGCAGCTACAGTAGTTGATGAAACTATTTTCTGTGTTGTCGTGATGGTAGGGGCGAATCTTGTGTCCGCCCGATTTATGCACAATGCCGTTATCAGGGCGAACACAAGGTTCGCCCCTACTTTATGCGTCTGGTGTTGCGGTAGATTTTGTGATGATTCTGCTATGAACAGCTTCGCTGAGGGGTTAACGACGTACCGGTCAGGCTATGCTACCTTGAGCCCTGCACGCAGAGTGACGAAAAGGAGCATGAGTGTGTCCGATAAACAGACGAGCTTCGAGATCATGCGGGAGCTAATGGAGTTGCCAGGGCCGACTGGTCAGGAAGGGCCGGTGATGGAGTGGCTCCAGCAACGCTGGCAGGGGCAGGTTGAAGAGCTCTGGATTGCCAAAAGCGGAAATCTGTTTGCGCACGTTGGCGGTTCTGGACCGAAACTGTTGATTGAGGGACACGCTGACGAGATCGGATTCGTTGTCCGGAGCATCGACGAGGGTGGATTCGTATGGCTCGCGGGAGGTCAGGCGCCGCGCGGTGATGTTGACAAGCGTTTCCCGGTTGGCCAGCCTGCCCTGATCCTTGGCAGAGACACACAGATCGAAGGCGTCTTTGTGACAACAACCGGTCACATCATGTCCGAGCAGCAGCGCAACGACCACAGTCTCGATTACTACCAAATGTTCGTTGACATCAGCGTGTCGTCCCGAGCGGAAGCCGTCGAGCTGGGGGTTCATCCTGGCGCGGGAGTGATCTGGAACCCGCCGGTGAGGCGGGTTCGGAACAGGGTTACCGGCAAGGCTGTCGACGACCGTTTTGCGCTGGCGATCATGAGCCTGCTGCTGGATCAGCTTGATCGGTCACGCCTGGCCTACGATCTCTATTTCGCGGCCACCATCCAGGAGGAAATCGGACTAGTTGGCGCAAGTTCCGTGCGTCACGACCTGGATGTCGATCTGGCTATCGCGCTTGACAACGGTCCGGTCGGGGATCTTCCCACCATCGACCGGCGCACTCTGCCGACCCGGCTTGGTGGAGGTCCGACGCTGGTTCACAAGGACGCCAGAGCGCACTACAGTAAAGCCTTGATCTGGCAACTGGCCGACGTAGCCAATGCGGCCGGCATCCCGGTCCAGCACGCGGTCTGGGAGTTCTTCGGCAGTGACGGTGACGCATTTATTGAACAAGGTATCCCGACGGCGCTGGTTGGTCTCCCGACCCGGTATACCCACTCGCCGTTTGAAACCTATGATCTGGATGATTTTGAAGCTTCGTTGCGGTTGTTGGACCTTTTTTTGACCACAGTCCCGAAAGGTTAGCCGGTGAACTACATTCGTATTTATGCAGATGCAACCGGAGAGAGTCATTTCGAGGATATAGATGTCGAACTGGCGGCGCACGACCACCAGACCGCGCTGTCGGCAATGGTACCGGCAGTTGGCGTGATCTTCCGCCAGACTCCGCCGGATCAGCACATTGACTGGCACAACGCACCACGCCGTCAGTTTGTCGTCACCCTGTCCGGGGAAGCCGAAGTCGAAGCCAGCGACGGTGAGGTTCGGCGGATAGGTCCCGGCACCGTCATGCTGGCTGATGACCTGACCGGGAAAGGTCATATCACCCGGGGAATCGGTGAATCTGAACGGATCTCCCTGTTTATCCCGCTGCCTGACTGATAGCCAGGGATGCATACTGGGGAAGGTGGAAAGCACAGCCGGCAGGCGTTCGTGAATAGAGGGTCAATCGATTGCCAGCATGAGTTTCGCCAGCAGCGCCGTGCGTGGAACGATGCTGTCAACCAGGATGTATTCATCCGGACTGTGATCGAGGCCGCCGATCGGACCTAAGCCGTCTAGCGCTGGCGTGCCAAAATGGGCCGCATAGCTGACGTCTGATCCGCCGCCGGTTTCGGCTCCACGCAGTGAAAACCCGAGTTCACGAGCGATAGCGACGGCTTTTTGCTCGAGTTCAACGACACCGGGAGTTCGTTCCATGGCGGGGCAATATGAACTCGGTTCCATCGCGACGGTCAGCGTGGCACCAGGAACCCAGACGGTTTCGGCAAGTTGCCGGAGTTCCATCTCCAAACGGTCGAGATCGCTATTCGTCCATGCTCGCAGGTCGAGTCGCACGGCGGCGCGGTCAGGAACCACATTCGGTGTTGTTCCGCCGGAGATAACTCCTGGATTGACCGTGCCGCCTTCTATCAGATGATTGAGCGCCGCAGCCCCGGTGACGAAGTGGCTGATCGCGACGATGGCGTTCCTGCCTTTTTCGGGTTCGACTCCGGCATGAGCCGAGTGGCCAGTTGCCTCTGCCGTGAACCACTTCACCGCCTTGCGTCTGGTAACGATATCCCCGTTTTCCCGGGCCGCTTCCAGGGTCAAAATCGCGTCATGCTGTGGTCCTTGTTCCATCAGCAGCTCGATGGAGTGCCGCTCGCCAATCTCCTCATCAGAGACAACGATGCAGGTGATGTTCATGGCATGGTCAGGAGCGACATGATTGATCGCCTCGATGGCGTACAGCCCGGAGAGCAGCCCGGCTTTCATGTCGCAGGTGCCTGGACCGAGAATGGTGTTGCCGGTGATTTTCATCGGACGTTCGGCGGTCGTTCCAGGCGGATAGACGGTGTCGGCATGTCCCAGCAGCAGAATCCGTGGACCGGCTGCGCCATGACGCCGGGCAACAAGATCATCGCCGAAGTTAGTCTGAGGAATCCGGGTGACATCAAACCCCAGACTCTCTAGCCGCTGGTCGAGCCAGTCGTTGACCAGGTCAATACCTTCCTTGTCATAACTTCCCGAGTCTTGATTGGCCAGCGCCTCCAGGTCGGCGATGTAATCGGGCAAACGACGTTCGAGGTACTGGACGATTGGATCTGTCATGTATCGCTCTTCAATTCGCGGATTTCGAGAGGTCAAAGGTCGTTGATGTACTTGCACTTATAACATCACATCCCCACCGTTGGGACCAAGGGTCTGGCCAACGTAGTAGGTTGCCGCGTTGGATGCCAGAAAGACTGCGGTAGGAGCGACTTCATCCGGCTCGCCTGCCCGTTCCAGCGGCAGCGGGCTGATGTAGTCAGTGTCCGGAGCATCCGGCATGTTCGGAACGATGCCGGTGTTGATCGGACCAGGGGCTATGCAATTGACCAGAACCCCGCGAGCGGATACCTCACGGGCCAGCGATTTCGTGAATCCGATGATACCGGCCTTTGCGGCGGCATAGTGGGCGAACCAGGCGCGACCGATCTGCCCGATTTGCGACGATACGTTGATGATACGTCCATCACCACGCTCCAACATGCCCGGCAATACCATCCTGGTAACGAGAAACGTTCCGCGCAGATGGGTTGCAATCATGGCGTCCCAGTCATCTACGTCCATTGATTCGACCGGCGCCAGGGTGACAAAGCCGGCATTGTTGACCAGGATATCTACCCGGCCAAAGGTGGCGAGGACCTCATCGATCATGTGCCGGACAGAATCTTGGTTGGCGACATCAGCCTGGATTGCCAGTGATTGTTGTCCCATTTCGCCGATGGCGGCACAGACTTCTTGAGCCGATACTGCCGCCTGATTGTAGTTGACTGCTACGTCAGCGCCTTCCTGTGCGAAAGCCAGTGCAATCGATCTGCCAATGCCGCGGCTAGCTCCTGTTACAAGCGCTTTTCGGCCATGCAGCACTCCCATGTTTATCACCTCTCCCGGTACTTTGCTTCAGAATATGTCAACATTGAGTGCCTGGCGATCTATGAGCCAGCCTGATAGAGCCAGATCCGATCCTGGTAGTTGCGATAGCCAGCGCCATACCAGGTAAGACAGTGAGTAACTATAGAGTTGACCAATTCTGTCCGATCAATACATTCCCTGCAATCTGGCGTAACATATCTTATTTTCCGGTTAAGATATATGATAGTTCTTGCTAACCGGATTCAAAGCTCCAGGGAAGGCGACAGCAATGAGTTTCGATCTCGTCATTCGTCGTGGCACGGTTGCAGCGAACAGTGGTGCTGAACAGGTTGACATCGGAGTGCGGGGCGAGACGATCGCTCAAATCGGCGGTTCGATGTCCGGAGAACGAGAAATTGACGCCGATGGGTTGCTCGTCCTTCCTGGCGGCGTTGATGTTCACGTTCATCTCACCAGTCCAGAGACACGATCGAGCGAGCCTGCCTGGGTCGATGATTTCACCAGTGGCTCTGCCGCCGCGCTGGCAGGTGGGATCACGACCATTGGCAACATGACGTTCCTCCGCGCCGGGGAGTTGCCGCTCGATGGATTGGAGCGTGAATCCGTACTGGTGCGAGAGCAGGCCATCGCTGATGTCATCCTTCATCCGGTCCTTGGCGAGGTCACATCTTCAACGCTGGACCAGATTCCGAAGTTGATTGAAGCAGGACATAACAGCATCAAGTTCTTCATGTCGATGGAAGGCTTTGACCGGCAATTGGAGGCGTTCCTGGAGGCGACGGAACGGGCAGGCACAGCCGGGATGATCACGATGATCCACTGCGAAGACTATGCAATGATCGAAGAGGCGACGCGCGCGCTGGTTATTGCCGGACGTGATTCCTTGCGCTACTACTCGGAAAGCCGTCCGGTCGTTTCCGAAGAGGTCGCAACTCAGAGAGCCGTCGCCTTTTCGTCGTTCACCAAAGCGCCGGTCTATGTCGTGCACCTTTCGTCGCAGGCGGCGTTGGATGCCTGCCGACAGGGGCAACGGGCCGGCCTGCCTGTCTACGTGGAAACCCGCCCGCTCTATCTCCACCTGACCCGCGAACTGTTCGAGGCTGAAGACGGCGCGAAGTATGTCGGACAGCCGCCACTTCGTGATCAACATGACGTCGATGATATCTGGGCAGGGCTTCAGCAGGGCGCAGTCCACACCGTCTGCACGGATCATGCTCCGTGGAGCCTGGAAGCAAAGCTCGATCCTGAGCTATCGGTCGCGCACTTGCGTCCGGGCGTCGAAAACCTGGAAACCCAACTGCCGATGCTCTATTCGGAAGGGGTTCGGACTGGCCGTCTCTCTCTGGATCGATTTATCGATGTGACGTCGACGAATGCAGCCAAACTCTTCGGGTTGTATCCTCAGAAAGGTTGTGTCGCGGTAGGCAGTGACGCGGATCTCGTCCTATTTGACCCGAATCTTACGCGCGTCGTCGGTCCGCCAGCACACTCAAACTGTGATTATTCGGTCTATGACGGCTGGGAAGTGACCGGCTGGCCAGTCACAACCGTGCGGAGAGGCGAGGTTGTCTACGCGAATGGGCGTATCCTGGCCAGGCCAGGCAGCGGCAGATCGGTAAAGCGAGGAGCAACTCAACGCCTGTAGCAGGCTGCATATTGCCTGCCGGGTAGTGGAGCGCACAGATACGGCAGGGCGGCAACCGCGATACATGTCTGTGCTTTGTAATCCCGGTCGAGTGGCTATTGATAGATATTATGATAGGAGCGACGGCGGTGATTATCACTGGTGGCGACATTTCAACTTTGAAACCAGGGAGCGTCAAACGCTCTGCCGCCGAAGAAGCGTATGACCGAATTCGTGAAATGATCGTTACCGGAGTGCTGTCTCCCGGTCAGATTATCAAAGAGATGGATCTCATCGAACAACTCGAAATTGGGAGAACTCCGATCCGAGAAGCGATACAACGGCTGGAAAGACAACATGTCCTGGAGGTTTTCCCGCGTCGCGGCATTGCCGTTGCCAAGCTGAGTTTGCATGATGTCCAGTCAATTTTCGAAGCGCGCGAGACGATTGAGAAACAGACGGCGATGCTGGCGGCTGTGCGCCACAGCCAGGAGGAAGCCGATGCCTTGCTTGAATTAGGCGAAAAGATCCTGGCGGAGGCCGGTCAGGAGGATTACTCTTCCTTTCTTAGAACCGATCAGCTCCTCCATCATCTGATTGCCAGTGCGGCACGCAACTGGCTACTGGCTGAATACGCGGATCACTTGCTGATGCTTTCGGATTGGGTCTGGCATCAGTATTTTCAGCTGCGAGGCTCGGACCCGTCTGCCTACTTCGCCCATGAGGACATCATTGCAGCGATAGTGGCGAGAGATGGGGATCTAGCAGGGGAGTTGATGCAGGAGCATGTTCAGCACTCACGGGATATCATCCGCAGCACAATGTGACGAAACTGGTACCTCACCGGGTACTTCAATAGCCCGTTTACCCCGTTGCAACATGCCTGACCACGCGTTTTCACACTAGCCGCCGGTTTCGGAAACATACCTGATTGGAGCTTTCGAGAAGTCCCAGGCACGGATCCGCCGGGGCGTAATTTTGACCAGCACACGTCCGGCGTTGTCCTCAAAGAGCTTGCTCTCCTGAATGTTCTCCGAACGAAACAAATCGCGTAGTCCTTCTCTGGTTAACCCGATTGCTCCATCCTGTTCGGTCAGGCCGTAACGAGCGGTGATCAGTCCTAGAGCTTGATCTGCCGGGCGTTCACCGGCATACGGACCTCCTTCGATAATGACCGTTTCACCCGGGGCTACCGGTGTGAGCTGCGCATCACCGACGATGAGGACTGCTTTGGCGAGGTTCGTTCGCATACCCATCAATGGTCGATCATCCATGTCGATGACCGTTGAGCAGCGTGGATCGCGGGCGAGATTTTTCAAAGTCAGCCGTGACCGGGCTATGTTGAAGTAGAGGCATACCCCGTCCCAGTAGTACCAGAGCGGTGTGACGACGGGATAGCCATCGGAACTGTTTGTCGCCATTCGCGCAACCCAACGCCCGCTCAGGAAATCGTCCATCTCTTGCTGAGACATGGCAACTTCCGGATTCCAGGCCAATGCACCGCTGATAGACATGTTGTATTTCCTTTCGTACGACAGGCGCCGGGGTGATGAAGCTGGGGCATCGTAACACGGCATTGAACAGGCGGCAGGATCATGCCCAGGCTCATCTGGGACAGCACCTTTTCAGCCTGGAGACGGTCCGGCTGGCTGATCGCTGACGCTACTATGGTCGAGGCAGGGAGGGTTTGCTTGACAGAGCGAAGAGCACCGCGCCAATCGCCCCAGCGATGCTGAGCATGATGAATCCAGGCCGGTAGCTTGAGAAGGCATCAATGGTGATGCCCATAATGATCGGGCCGACGATCTCTCCGCCCATCATGATGAAAAATGAGAATCCCATGATCGTCCCAAACGCTCGCGTACCGAAGTAGTCGGCCCGGATTGGCATCATCAGCACGCCACGGAGACCATGCGACCAGCCCTGCAAAATGACAGCGACGATGACCATTGGCAATGCCACAGAAAAGGCAAGCAACAGCATGGCGACAGACTGGCCAATCGTTGCGCCGGTCGTTAGCCAGCGTTTGCTGTACCGGTCACCCAATATGCCGCCAACGAGCTGACCAGCCATCATCATGATCGTCATGACTGAGACCACCAGCGACGCTCCGGCAAGCGACAGACCCAGCTCACTAGTGAGGTAGAGCACGAGATAGAGTGAGACTGTCGTCACAATGATGACCGCTAACCCGTGCGCGATTGCCAGATACCAGAAGGTCCGGGTCCGGATGGCCTGACGGGCGGTGAACCCTTCACGGCGTGGTTCTGGCGTAGCTTCTGGATTCAACGAACTGATCGTCGCAACGCCAGTTCGCACACCGTCGGGATGCAGCCCGTAGTCTTCCGGGGTCCGGCGCATGATCTGTGCAAGCGGTACTCCGATAAGGAGAAACAAGATGCTGGAGGCCAGCGCGGTCGATTCCCAGCCATTTGTCTCGATCGACCAGGCAACCAGCGGCAAGAGCAGCCCGCCAAGCGCCCCGCCCGTTTGCATCACGCCCAGGGCGGTGCCGCGTTTTCGCTCGAACCAGTTGACGAGGGTCACAGTGACTGACATGAAGCCGGCGAACGCCGTCCCGACACCCAGTATCATGACGACCAGATAGAAGCCGGTCAGTGAATTAATCTGGCTGAAGAGTGCAAATCCAATGGCAAGGAGAACGAAGCCGACTGACATCACCACCCTGGGACCAATCCGGTCAAGTAGCCAGCCCTGGGCGGGGCTGATCGTCCCGCTGACAGCTCTCTGCACGGCAAATCCAATGGAAAAAGCCGTCGGACTCCAGCCGAATTGTTCTTTGAGGACAACGATGTAGACGCCGTACGCCTGGTTTGACAGCGCGCCGATGAGCGCCTGTACCCCGATACCGCTCAGGACGATCCACCAGCCGAAGAAGATCCTGCGTGTTGCCCTGGAAGCACGCTGAATGCTCAGAACCATTGAGCTACTTTCTTGCCGTGGCGCACAGGCGGCTGGCTACTCAACCAGACCGCAGGGGATTGTAGGATGGTTTTGAGCAGCGATCAAACTTTTGTGAGGCGAATGGCTCCGGCGTAAAATCGTTAGACTACCGCTACGCTCGATCGGAACGGTTTGTGAACATCTATTTGCAGGCTATCATGCGCTCACAGGTAGGGCTCGATCAATTCCATGGTGTCTTTCGAAGGCACGACCGGGACGAATTCGAACTTGATGAGATCGCCGAATTGAAGCACCCACTCCTGGAGCAGACGCGGGGCGTCGCACTCCATGAGTTGAAAGCAGCGGTCGAAATTCGGTTCTATCCAGCTACCGATATAGGTCAACCCGTCTGGCAAACCCCTGCCATGATCGCGGACATGCCGGTAAACGGCGATGCCGTCGCGATTGCTAAAACGTTCGATCACCATGAATAGCACAATGGCCTGCCTATCATTGCTGCACTCACCCCGTTCAGGACTTTCAACGATTCAGTCTCGCTTCCGAGCCTTGTCGTCAGATCTTCAGATATCTACAGCTATCTACAGCAACAACTCAAGTTCTATTTCATCACGGAGCGGTATTCCGTTGGAACCGATCAGGGGAATCTCTGGTTTCAGACGGCGTGACTGTTCGAGCGCATTAACGTGTATCGCAGCGATTGTCATGCCTCTCTTCTGGTAAAAACGCAAGGCATTGAGATTGTCGTTGGTTGTGATCAGCCAGAGGCGGCGGCATCCGGCTAATATCGCAGCCGCCTTGACCCGTTTCAGAAGCGCCGCGCCAACTCCTTGCCGTTCGATGCTGCTATCAAGAGTGCAGAGTTCGCACTGATCCCCTTCGATCTGATAGGTGACCAGCCCGACGGGTCTGGCGTTTTGCCAGGCGGCGAATCCAGGCAGTTCAGCGGGGATGTAGATGCGACCTCGACTGACCTGCCGATCAGATCCCCAGCGGTTTCGGATGAACTCAGCTACCCAGGCACGGTCAGGTAGTTCTAGCGGTTTGATCTCGAAAGCAGGGCTTTTCGTTCGATCTGTCATGACGGTGGATGGCACACATTTCGTGTTTTAAAGACGCGACGTTCGCCACACTCAATCAACGAATGCCCGGATGTCAATGGACGATTATTTCGATGGTTGCAGAATCGTTCTTCGCGGACAGGGATGCAGTTCCACCAATCGGGAAGGTGATCTTCGGATCAGTATGCCCGAAATCAACATCGGCGATGACCGGGATACCCGTAAGCTCCTGTTTGGTCCGTATGATCTGGGTGAGGAGTTCGGTGGACACTTCGCTTGATTGCTGAAATCTCCCGATGACGATTCCCCTGACGCCGTCAAAACCTTTGTGATGGATCAGGGACTGTAGATCTCTGTCGAATTCATGCGGATTTGATTCGAGATCGTCTTCAATGAACAGCACCGTATCATTCAGGTCGGGCATGTACTCTGTGCCTTGGAGTAGATTGAGCGTGCAGAGGTTCCCGCCCAGTAGCGTTCCGGTCGCTTCCCCTTCATGGATAACGATGACACCGTCGTTGGGAATGAGTTTTCTGTTGTCCTGGTCCAGATACCACTCATCGTCACTCCAGTTGCTCGACGGATTTACCATAAACGGTTCACTCCTCATGAGACACTGCTGGAAACCGGCGAGAGTGTAGTCAAAGTGATGTTGCTGGCCGAAGGTCGAGTAGTGTGGTCCAGAGTACGTCACCAGGCCGGTTTTGGTGAAGATGGCGTTGCCGAGCGCGGTTATATCTGAAAAGCCGCAGAATACTTTCGGGTTGTTGCGAATAAGTTCCCAGTCTAGCTGCCGCAGGAGTTGATTGCTGTTGAACCCGCCGATAACCGTGAGGATGCCCTGTATGTTCGGGTCCTCAAAGGCGGCATGGAGATCGGCAATACGGGAATCTATGCTGGTTGAAGCGAAGGCGTCTGACTCTTCGACGTGTGTTCCGAAGCTGAGTTGAAGGCCAAGCTTGCGGAACCGCTGGTTGGCAATCTCTCGAACGCTGCCACTGATCATGGCCATCGAACGTGAAGGAGCAATTACCCCTACTTCGTCACCGGACTTGAGCTTCGGGGGAACTATTCTGCTCACCATCGTTGAACCTCAACTAATTCTTCCTGATTCCCGTTGCACTCACAGCGCTTTTGAGCCGCGACAGGCACGGTGATGAATGCCGGGTATTTTTGGAACTTTACCAGTGTGGAGCACATACCAGTTTCGGCGCCTGATGGTTTTAAGGTAAGAAGGATGTCGAATCTGGGGTCGGACGTACATCGTTAGCCGGTAGCCAGTAGTGTTGCCAAACTCAACAGTGGAAGTGTTCAATTGAGCTTTGATTTGTGAGAGGAGCAGTGGCGTTGTCTCATGTGAGGTTCACCCCGAAAGAGCAAGAGTATCTGCACAGTCAGCGAATCGCGCGCGTCGCGACAGTTTCCAGGGACGACGCCCATCCGGATATTGCCGCTGTCGGTTATCAGTTCGATGGCGAACGGATCTATCTCTCTGGTTACAACCTGCAGGAGACGCAGAAGTACCGCAATGTTGTTGACAGTGAACTGGCAATGATCGCGGTGCTGATTGATGACTTCGACTCGGTTGATCCGTGGCAACCGCGTGGAGTGAAGATTTATGGCCGGGCGGCGATCATCCTCCATGATGGTCAGGAGATGATCGGCGTCACACCGCTCCAAAAATGGAGCTGGGGCATCGAGCGTCCGGTCTTTTCCCACTCTTCATAGTTTGTTGTCCTGACCTGCAAGCCAGACTGGATGCCGAACGCCTTTCCCCGAGTTGCTTTCTCTTGCATGAGTGCCTGCGAACTCGAACGTTCCTGTCTACGGCTTCAGATCGATATCTACAGTATTGTCTTTCGCGCGGTGAGCAAGTTCCAGGAGCTGGTTGCGGGTGCCGATGACGATCATGCTATCCCCGGCTTTGAGTATGAAATCGGATGGCGGGTTGGTGAACGTCGGTCCTGCGACATTGATGACCGCGAGGACCATCGCGCCGGTTGACTTTCGAATATCGGCCGATTCCAGGCTACAGTTGACGAGATCTGAATCTGCGCCAATGATGATCTCTTCCATATAAAACTCCAGCTCACCAGCTGAGAGCACGGTGTCGAGAAAGCTGACCACCCCAGGCCGGGCAACAAACCCGGCGATCCTGCGACCGGCAATGGAGTAGGGCGAGACGATGTGATTGGCACCTGCCAGCTTCAGTTTCATTTCCGTTCTAGGCGAGGCAGCGCGGGTGATGATCAATAGATCCGGGTTCAGCACACGAGCAGACAAGGTGATGAATACATTCTGTGCGTCATCGTCCAGCGCGGCTACAAGCGCATGAGCCCGCTGGACACCGGCGGCGACCAGCGTCTCATCCTCGGTAGCATCCCCCTGGATGTAACGATGGCCAGCCGCCTCGCACTGCTGGATTTTGAGTGGATCCATTTCGATGAACACCTGTGGCACGCCTTCAGCGGTTAATTCTCGTGCTATCTCATTTCCGACTTTGCCATAGCCGCAGACAATGACATGGCTACGCATGCCGTCGATAGCGTTGCGCATGCGGCGTTCCCGTGAGCGGCCGGGAAACTCGTTTTCGATAATCGATGTTGCCATCATCCCAGCGGTATAGCCGAGAATTGAGAAACCGCCAATGATAATGAAGCCGGTAAAGATCCGGCCGTAACTTGAGAGGGGATGGACCTCGGCGAACCCGACGGTCGTCATCGAAATCACCGTCATATAGAAGCTATCGCCGATACTCCAGTCTTCGATCAGCATGTAGCCAATAGTGCCGGTGAGAAAGACCCCGCTCACCAGGAGCAGGGCCACCACAAGCCGGTGTTTCAGGCTCGGCGTCCAGATCATGGATACCGGCTGGCTTAGCTCTCCCGCTGAGGTATCAGGCATCGTCGACACCATCTGCTCCACTTCATCGAACGGGACCTGTTTAGTCTTGCGTTGGTCTCGCTAACTTTTGAGTGACGTAGTGTGCCTGGTCTAACAGAGCCTCCAGTCGTCGGATCTACTCCCGGATCAGTGACGACCCGGTTCACTCCGGTTTGTCAACGTCCGAAGGTTCGAGGCGGCTTCTGAAAGCGGTCTGTCAGCGCGAGTCTCATGATGACACATGTGCCGCCCGTCATCAACACATCGAGCCAGGTTACCTGACATCCATCTGTTCGAATCCTGGTTTCACCCCTGCAAGAATCGCCTGCTTTAGCCTCCAGGTTTATGGCATCATCAAATCAGGCGGCGACGATGGTACGGTGGGTGAAGTGGAAAATCGCGCACCTCCATCAAACTCGACGCCATGATTGCCCGGACCGATCAGCCGATCTGATACTAATGGGGGTATCGATCAGACGTCTAATCCGTTGCTCAGTTCGAGTACTTGCCGTCATATTCATCGCCAGCATGTTCTCCGGTGTGCTTCAGTTCTCTCATCCACGGCCGAGGGTAAAACCTGTTGCTGCCAGCGAGACCAGGTCGGACCAGATCGGCATTGCCGGTAATGCGTTTCCCTGGGACGCCAACTGGGACAGCTACCGGGATCACCTGCAACAGACGAATGCTGGCTGGGCGCGGCTTGAATTTCGCTGGGAAATGCTCGAGCCGCAGCCTGGCGAATATCACTGGCACCACGCGGACAAACTGGTCGGCGCCTACGACGAAGTTGATGTCAAGAAACTTGGCCTGATCGTCTACTCGGTGGGCTGGGCAAACGGAAACGGCGGTTCAGCGCCGTTCTTCGGGCCGCCAACCGATCTTGACGCCTGGGAGCGTTTTATCCGCGATCTGGTCCAGCGTTATGGCGATCGGGTCGAGGCCTGGGAAATATGGAACGAACCTGATGTCTCCATTTTCTGGAATGGCATCGATGGCGGCCAGCCAGAGGTGTACCTGGAGCTGTTGAAGCGTGCCCATCGCGCGATTAAATCAGCTGATCCTGACGCGGTCGTCCTCAACGGCGGTGTTTCAGGAACCGAACGCGGGGCGAATTTCCTGCACCGGCTACTGGACCTTGGGGGCGGTGACTACCTTGACGCTATCGGCATCCACGGCTACGTTCCGAAAGGGGAAATCGACTCCAACTCATTTCGCAGTTACCACTGGAAGAAGCTGCAGACAGTCTATGAACGCTCCGGCAAACCATTCTGGGTGACTGAGTTTGGCTGGGCGACCGGCTACACCGGCGGATCGGACGCGGAATCGGAGGAACATCAGGCCTCGCTGATTGCCCGTCACTTGCCGATGCTCTTCGATCTCGGAGGAGTGGAACGTGTCTTCGTCTTCCAGTTGCGAGATCCGGTAGATGTGCCCGACTACTACGGTTTGATCCGAGGCGACACAAGCATGAAACCTGCCTACACCGTCGTCAAGACCATTGGAAATGTCACCGCTGGACTACGATTCGAGCGGCGAATTGATCTTGGTCTTCCAGATGTCTGGTCCATGCGTTTTTCCGGACCGGACCGGACCGTCGACATCGTCTGGTCGCAGTCCGGCAGTCGACAGATCTCGTTTCCGACCGGGCAATCCGAGGTCTTTGTCTGGAATCTGGACGGATCTCGGAACCGGCATGAGGCGACTCAGGGCAGCGTTGCGCTACAGATCGGGATACAGCCGGCGCTGGTTGAGCGGGCTGGCCCTGCGCCTGCCGGAGGGCCGGGACGATGCCGGTACTTCTCCGAAACTGATCAGGTGCTCTGTGACGGTTTTCTCGATTTCTGGATGCGTTACGGTGGACTGACGGTGTTTGGATTTCCGCTGTCGGCCGAGCTGCATGAAGATGGTCAGCTGGTTCAGTATTTTGAGCGTGCGAAGTTCGAATACCAGCCCGACTCCATCGGCACGGAATGGGCTGTCGTCGGTGAGCATGTCGGTCGGGCGGTCACCAGCCACCGGACCGGGGAAGCTCCATTCCTGCCGGTGGATAATGCGGGCTCAGACAGTCACTGCCGGTATTATCCCGAATCCCGCCACCGGCTCTGCGGAGGGTTTCGGAACTACTGGGATGCGAACGGCGGGCTGTGGCTGTTCGGATTTCCAATCAGCGAAGAGTTCGAAGAGGGTGGTTACCTGGTTCAGTATTTCGAACGCGCCCGATTTGAACTCCACCCTGAAAACGCCGGCACGCCGTACTACGTGTTGCTGGGACACCTTGGTCGCGAACTGTATGAAGCGCGGTACTGAGACGTGCTTGATCCGGTCGAGCAATTACCACGGGCAATTCATGCGACCATCTGAGCGCCGGCCAACAGAATTGAACCGGCAGAGAGGGTTGCGATCGAAGCCCGGTGATACACCTCGATGCTGTACCGTTTGTTTGCAACACGCAGCCAGGAGTGCCAGGTGAATTCTCATCCAGTCATTTTGGCAGCAGAAACCGGTACCCGAGACCTCGCTCAGTCTTGATGTAGTGAGGATGCTCCGGCTCGTCGCCCAGTTTGGCTCGCAGGCGGCGGATGTAAACCCGGATGTAGTCGACTTCATCAACATATTCTCGGCCCCAAACCCTGGCAAGAAGAGTGTCATGTGACAGGATTCGCCCGGCATTGCGCACGAGATGATAGAGCAACTTATATTCAGTGGCGGTGAGTTCTACAGTCTCGTCATGCAGACGCGCTTCCTGGGCGGTAAAGTCCACTTCCAGATCACCGGAACGGAAAGAAGGTGTCCGGCTTGTCGGCGTCGGCATGTCAAGCCGCCTGAGGACTGCCTTGATCCGAGCGAGCAATTCCAGATGATTAAAAGGTTTCGTGATGTAATCATCCGCGCCAAGCTCCAGCCCCTTGACCTTCTCCATGGTGCCGTCGTGCGCCGTCAACATGATTACCGGCACGTCTGAAAAGAAGCGTATTTCCTGCAATACCTGATAGCCATCCATCTTCGGCAAGCTGATATCAAGAAGCACAAGATCTGGCGTCTCCTGCTCCACCTGGTCGAGAGCAGCGACACCGTCGCTAGCCTCGAGCACCTCAACCTCACGCCACTGGAGCTTCATGCCCAGCCGCACTGACTCTACGATGTCCGGCGCGTCGTCGACCAGCAGGATCTTCATTCTTCCTCAGCTTCCGGGCCGGCATGATTGGGGATTGATAATGTGAATGTACTTCCGTGGCCAACAACACTGTCAACGAGAATCGTCCCACCATGCGCTTGGGCTATGGCCAGTGCGATCGGCAGGCCGAGGCCGGCGCCCGCCTTGCGTTCATCCGTGTTGGACATCCCGGTAAAGTAGCGTTCGAATAGATGCGCCTGATCTTCCAGGCTTATCCCTGGACCCTGGTCGGAGACTGACCATTTGGCCATGTTTTCGTTCTCTTGAAAAGAGAGCCTGATTTGCGCCCCATCAGGTGAATATTTTTGAGCATTCGAAAGCAAATTGAGGAGCACCTGCTCGATCCGGCGACGGTCGGCATAGACCCATGTCGGACCTCCTGGCACATCGAAATTCAGAACCTGGTTGCGGGCTGCCATGAGTGGGGCTATCGCATCACTGGCATCAATGGTGAGCGCGCAGCCATCGAACCAACGCAACTGCAGTCCGTCATAGCCAGCCTGAAACCGCGTCAGATCAAGCAGATCCGCGATCAACTGTTGCATGCGATCAGCGCTCCGGGCAACATTTTTCAACAATTGGGTACGTATGACTGGATCTGGTTCAGCCGTGGGTTCAAGCAACAGGCCAATTGACATTCGCATGGCAGTCAGTGGCGTTCGTAACTCGTGGGCGATTGTCGACATGAATTCGGTGCGGAGTCGCTCTAATTCCTCAAGCCCGTTGGATATAAGGTGACTGCCGCCCGGAAGTGTTTCGGCATAGTGCTGGCCGAGAGCAGTCGGCACGTAATGTGGCTCGTCCTCCGAGACGTCCAACACCTGGACCAGGCCCAGATGAGACAGGTAGGCTAGCATGGCTTCCGACTCGTCCGGCGTGCCTGGCAATCGCAACCGGCTGAAGCCCTCGGCAAGTTCTGCTGCCCTGCCTCCATCACCCAGAAGTCGCAAGGCAACCACCGCCAGGATTTCAAAATCGTCGCTCGATACCGTTTGTGATTGCATTGTGGGTATCGTACGGTATCCCGGATGGGCCTGCAAGATTCGGATGGGTAGTTCTGGACCGTCATTGAAATTGCTGCCCGTTACCTCTCCTTGCTTTGCTTTTAAAGTGAACTGGACAACCTGCCGCAAGCTCTGCTTTTCTGCCCTGTATGGCTGAGCAGCGTTGTGTTGACCAGCGGCACGTCGTTGTAAAGCCCGGTTACAGCTCCAGTATCGCGTCCGTCTCTATTAAATGAGGGGAACATATGTGAACGCTATGTGAACGCGCCGCCTACGCTTGCTGTTCACGAAATATTCACACAATGACAGCCCCTGCTTTATACGGTGAGATTACGCTTTAGGGGGCATTGAGTAGTCTGAGTTCGACGGAACGGGCTGGCATCCATGAACAATTGCGAACGGAGCACTGTCTAGTGCGAAATGGCACGCGACATGTCGCTATCAATGCGTCTCAGTACTTCGTTCCCAACGATACGGTCAGGTAATCAGCATGATACAGAAAAAACGCATTTATGAAACTGCCGAACCGGAAGATGGCTATCGTGTACTTGTCGATCGCCTGTGGCCGCGCGGTGTGAGTAAAGCCAGGGCTCAACTCGATGCCTGGGATCGCGAGATTGCGCCGTCTGACGAATTGCGTCACTGGTACGATCATGATCCTCAGAAATGGGATGAGTTTCAGACCAGGTATGAGCAAGAGCTGCAGACGCGGGTGGCCCGGGCGAAGCTTGATCAGCTGGCAAAACTGGGGTGCGACGGCACGGTTACACTGTTGTACGCGGCCCGTGCTGGCGAGATCAGCAATGCAGCCGTATTGCAGCGCATCCTGACAGACTGGAAGACGCCAGTTTCATCCAACTGATGGCCACTAGCGGCGTTCATCTTGCTTCGCTACCTGGCAGGAATACATATACGGAAGGATCACGACATGCAGCACTATGAATATCTCATCGTCGGCGGTGGCATGACGGCAGCCGCGGCCGTTTCAGGCATTCGCAAGGTTGACCCGGCTGGCGAGATTGGCCTTATTGGCCGGGAACCTGAGCGGCCATACAACCGTCCACCGCTCACGAAAAGCCTCTGGAAAGGGGGACCACTTGATAGTATCTGGCGGTCGTTGCCAGATAAGGGGGTTGAATTACACCTTGGCCGCCGAGTAACCCGGCTCGATGTCGAAAATAAACAGGTGAGTGACGACCAGGGTGCTGTCACCACCTTCGAGAAGCTACTCCTGGCAACAGGTGGTTCGCCGCGTCGACTTCCGTTCGGAGATGACTCCATTATTTACTTTCGCACCCTGGCTGATTACCGGCGTCTACGAGCGCTGAGCGGGCCAGGCCAGCGAATTGCTGTCATCGGCGGCGGATTCATTGGTTCTGAGCTGGCTGCCGCTCTTACCATTGTTGACACAGAGGTCACCATGATCGTGCCGCAGTCTGGCATCGGCGGCCACGTGTTTCCGGCCGACCTTGCTGCCTTCGTCACGGACTACTACCGATCCAAAGGCGTCACTATGTTGCTGGAGCACCGGCTTACCGGTCTGGAGCGATCCGGGTCACGGTTCATCTTGCATGCCGGAAAGCAGGGTAATACCGACACTCAGACAGTTACCGTCGACGGTGTCGTCGCCGGAATCGGTATTCAGCCGAACGTCGAACTGGCTCAGCAGGCTGGAATCTCCGTCAATAACGGGATCGTGGTTGATGAATACCTTGGCACAAGCGCGCCTGATGTCTATGCTGCTGGTGACGTGGCGGCTTTCCGCAACCCTGCACTGGGCAAGCGGGTGCGAGTCGAGCATGAGGACAATGCCAACAAGATGGGGCGACTGGCGGGACGAAACATGGCGGGCGCGGCTAAACCGTACCATCACTTGCCATCTTTCTATTCCGATCTGTTTGATCTCGGTTACGAAGCGGCCGGCGAGCTAGACGCGCGTTTGGAGATGGTCGCCGATTGGACCGAGCCGTACCGCAAAGGTGTCGTCTACTACCTTCAAGACGAAAGAGTTCGAGGTGTTCTCCTCTGGAATGTTTGGGGACAGGTACCGGCCGCTCGTAAACTGATCGCTGCACCAGGTCCGTTTCACCCTCAAGATCTCATAGGCCGGTTGCCGGCTGCTGCTGACAAGTAATGTTGTTGCAGCGCTAGACGGTATCGGGGATAGACGGCAAGCGCGAGATCAGTTGCAGCAACCCCCAGAACAGGCTGCTGAAAATAGCTAGCCACAATCTCGCGCACCCGCGGCCCAGGCTAGCCCCGGGACGCTTCTTCGTGCCGGAGAACGAACCCTGAACATTCTCGCCGGCGGTCGCCGTGCCAGCAGCGTACTCTTCCCGGGCTCTGCCTTGCCCCGAGTAGCACGACGAAGCGACGCAGAGGAAGTCATCAGTTCAATGATGAAAATCAGAAGGAATTTAGTCGCGTAAATGAGCGGCCAACGCGCTACAAACTATCCTGCGTACGAGTCGGGTTCAACTATTCACACAATATTCATGTGCCAACACCGGGATCTTTATGTTGGGGAGATACGCTCTTCATTGTAGAGTACGAGATTTTTCTCCTTAGTGATTAGAAGACGGGAGTTACAATGCAAACCGAACTACCATCGATTGGCCCGCAACAACTCACCCGCCGCCGCTTTATCAAGCTCATGGCCGTAGCCGGAGGATCAGCCGCAGTTTTGAGTGCGCTGGACGCCTGGAATTTATCCGGCGTGTCCGGTATGGAAGCGGAAATGGAAGCGAGAGAAGGTCCACCAGTCCTCGAAGGTAGCGGGAATGGCATAAAGGTACTGGTGCTCGGCGCCGGGCCGGCCGGCCTGACCAGCGCCTACGAGCTTATGGAGCGCGGTTACGATGTGACCGTGCTCGAAGCGCGCCAGCGCGTTGGCGGGCACGTCTTTACGGTGCGCGGCGGACAGGTGTCTGAGGAGAAGGGTACCTACCCGCAGGTTTCCAAATTCGATTCTGGTCAGTGGTTTGATGGCGGCGCATGGCGCATCCCGTACATTCACCGGGCGACGCTCTACTATCCAAAAATATTCGGCATCCCGATGGAGGTGCACAAGAACGTCAACCACAATGCCTGGGTGCATCACGAGAATGTGCCAGGTCAGACAGGATCGCGCAAGCTGCGCCTGCGTGAAGTTCAGGCGGACATGAATGGCTACGTGCATGAGTTGCTGGCAAAAGCCGTTGACCAGAACAAGCTGGACCTCGAGTTAACGAAGGAAGACCACGACACGCTTATCGATTATCTGGTCACCCAGGGCCTGTTGTCGTCGGAAGATCTTTCCTACGGTCCGAACGAAAACCGCGGGGCCAAGGTGTTGCCCGGAGCGGGTACGCAGGCAGGTGAACCTTCGGAGCCCTATCCGTTCCTGGGTCTGCTGCAGTTTGGCGACAAGGCCGCTCACACTGCGGGTCTGGCGATGCGACTTGCGCCGACCCTGGACCAGCAGGAAACGATGATGCGCCCGGTCGGCGGTATGAGCACGACCTATGAGCAAGGTTTCTTGCCGCGCCTGGGCGAGCGCGTGCGTTTCAACTCTGACGTGTTGGAGATCCACCAGTCCCCCGATCATGTCTGGGCAATCTACCGCAATAAGGAGACCGGTCTCACCGAGCAATTTCACGCTGACTATATGATTTCGACCATCCCGTTGTCGGTGCTGAAGGACATTCCTGGCGACCTGTCACCCACCTATCGTGACGCGATCATCGCCGGATCGAACTATCTGGCTGTGGGCAAGATAGGCCTACAGTTCAAACGCCGCTTCTGGGAAGAGGATGATTGGATCTACGGTGGGATTACTAACACAGACATGCCGGAGATTGGCTCGCTCTCTTACCCGACCTATGGCTGGTTGACCCAAAAAGGAGTCATCCAGGGCTACTACAACTTCGGACAGACTGCCGCTCAGGTCGGCGACCTGAGTCCAGATGACCGTATTGCCATGGCGGTCGAACGCGGATCACGGATTCACGGTCAGTCATACGTCGACGAATTTGAGACCGGCTTCTCCGTCTCCTGGGACCGGGTGCGCTATAGCAATGGCGGCTGGTCGGGCTGGTCAGCTGAAGACCGTGAGAAGTACTATCCAGTCCTTCTGGAGCCGTATGGGCGTATCTACCTGGCTGGCGAGATGCTCAGCTACCTGGCCGGTTGGCAGCAGGGTGCGATCACAGCTGCCTGGATGCAGATCGAGAAGCTCCATGCGCGTGCGATGGCGCAGTCGTAGCACTGCGCTCGTTGCCAGGCGTTAGCGCCTGAATCTGAAAAACATCTCCTCGCTACCGCGGACAGGTTGTATATCGTGGCGGTAGTGAGGCGATTCTCTAGCCCGGTGATACACTTCGACGCTGTTATGTTCGTTTGCAACACGCAGCCAGGAGTG
>CAZNYB010000058.1:0-25947 GCA_964577155.1 uncultured Thermomicrobiales bacterium
AAGCCGGTGTAGCCAGACTGGACACCGGCTCAATGTGCGGGGATTGTCGAACGGTATCCTTTGATTGTCAATACCAGGACATTCGTTGGATGGATTATCATTGAGACCGGTACTCACAACGATCTGCCGTAAAGACCGGATGAAAGTCATGGCCACAATAAAACCGATCACCATAAAAGACGTGGAACAACTTCCCAGTGACGCCTGTCGGTACGATCTAATCCGGGGGGAGTTAGTTCGGATGCCGCCAACTGGTTGGTCACATAGCACGATTTCGTCACGACTCAATCGCCGCATTGGTATTTATGTTGAACTAAACAATCTTGGAGAAACCGCGACTTCGGAACCGGGATTTATCCTTCACCGCAATCCAGATGTCCTGCTAAGCCCTGATGTTGCGTTTGTCAGCAACGACCGTTTACCGCCAGATGACTACGAACGGTTTGCTGAACTCGCGCCGGATCTGGCTGTTGAGGTGATCTCACCGTCAGAGCGACCACAGCATATTCAGGTGAAAATCGATGAGTATTTGCTAGCTGGTGTTCGTCAGGTCTGGATCGTTGAGCCACGACAACGAACTGTAACCATTCATACGCCCGACGCCGAACCGATCGTTTTTGCTGAATCTGACTCTATTGACGGTGGTGAAGTCCTTCCAGGTTTTGAGCTTGCTGTCGCAGACATCTTTTCCTGATCACCATCCCCGACTCCAGCAGACTCCTGCTACGATACCGTTCAGCAAGAACGTGCCGAGCACGTTCAGATTGTCGCCGAATATCGCGAGAGGAATGTGGATGAACCCTGAACAATTGATGGTGGAGTACCTCAATCAGAATTACGACCGGTTTGCCAGGCACGCCAGGGATATCTGGGAACACCCGGAAATCGGGCTGACCGAAGAGTACGCATCGAAGCTCATCGCCAGCCAGCTCGAAGACGCCGGATTTGAGATCAGCTGGGGCGCGGGTCAGATGCCAACCGCCTTCGTTGCCACCTGGGGTGAAGGCAAACCGATCATTGGCATTCTCGGCGAATACGATGCGCTACCGGGGTTGTCGCAATCGGATTCGCCAGAACGTGAGGTTCTCGTTCCAGAAGGTCCTGGCCACGGCTGCGGGCACAACCTGTATGGCGTTGGCGCGCTCGGCGCGGCCCTCGCCATGCAAGAAGCCATGAAAGCGGAGAATGTCCAGGGAACTGTCCGATACTATGGCTGTCCGGCTGAGGAAACGTTGACCGGAAAGACCTACATGGCGCGCGATGGCGTCTTCGACGATCTTGACGCCGCGATCACCTGGCATCCTGGCTACGCCAACACCGTCTGGAGCAACGGCAGCAGCCTGGCGATGAACTCGTTCCGGGTGCACTTCCACGGCGTGGCTTCCCACGGCGCCGCCGCGCCGCACCTGGGACGAAGCGCGCTAGACGGCGCAATGTTGATGGATATCGGGGTGAACTACCTCCGAGAACACGTTGAGCAGGACGCAAGAATCCATAGCGTCATCACCAACGGCGGCCAGGCTCCAAACGTTGTCCCGCCAGAATCGACGATCTGGTACTACGTCCGCGCTCCCAATCGAGCTCAGGTGAACGCTATCTACGAGCGCATGCTCGATATCGCCAAAGGCGCAGCGCTCATGTCTGGCACAACCTACGATGTCGAGTTCCTGACCGGCTGCTATGAAATGATGCCAAATGGCGTAATCAGCGAATTGATGCTGGACAAGATGGAAGACCTCGGCGGGATCGAGTTCGACCACGCTGACATGGAATTCGCTCGCCGGTTGCAGGAGTCGATACCGGACGAAATGATCGAGGCCGACGCTGAGCGGACAATCAAGATGGCGAAAGCTGGGACAACCCGTGAAGACATCGGCGACGCGCTCTGTGAAAACGTGATCCGGCCGACAGAGGAATTCACGATCATGCACGGCTCGACCGAGGTTGCCGATGTGAGCCAGATCACGCCTACTGCCAATATGGTGACCTGCTGCCACCCGCTCGGCACTCCTCCGCACAGCTGGCAGACGGTAACGTCGTCAGGCAATAGCGTCGGGTTCAAAGGCATGGACTACGCCGCCAAAGCCATGGCTCTGACCGGACTTGAATTAATGACGAACCCGGCAACACTGCAGGCTGCTCAAGATGAATTCAAGAAATCCAGCGGTGGCAAGAAGTACGTAACCCCGCTCCCGGAAGGTGCTGTGCCGCAGTAGACGAAACATTCCTGTGCAGGGGAGTCCGCGAAGGAAGCCCCTGCACACAGGATTCAGTCAGCCACCGTTGACATGCGACACGACAACCGCTAGCGTGTTCATTGCAATGCGTGGACCAAAGCAGGAGGTCTCCCACAAATGGATTTACGCTACACACAGGAAGATCAGGCATTTCGACAGGAAGTTCGTTCCTGGCTGGCGGCAAACCTGCCGGAAAAGAAGCCGGAGACAATCCAGGAGCGACAGGCCTGGCACCGGAAACTTTATGATGCGGGATATGTCGGCATGGGCTGGCCTGCCGAATATGGTGGCCGTGACGCCCGGCCGATGGAACAGGCGATAGTCGGCGAAGAATTAGCGCGAGTCAATGCCCCTCCGGGCGTCAATGGACTCGGCATCGCCATCGTCGGACCGACCCTTATCCACCATGGCACGGAAGAGCAGAAAAAACGATTTCTCAGGAATATTCTCACCGGCGAAGAACTCTGGTGCCAGCTCTATTCTGAGCCGAACTCCGGGTCGGATCTGGCCAGCCTGGGGACTCGTGCTGAGATCGATGGTGACACGTTTATCATCAATGGTCAGAAGATCTGGACCAGTGGCGGACACGACGCCGACTGGGGTCTTATGCTGGCGCGCACTGATTCAAGAGCGCCAAAGCACAACGGAATCTCCTGTATCCTGATCGACATGAACCAACCGAGCGTCGACGCCCGGCCACTGAAACAGATCAACGGCGACACGGGATTCTCGGAAATCTTCTTCAGCAACGTTGTCGTTCCGGCCGACAACCTCATTGGCGAACTCAATACCGGCTGGCGTATCGCCCAAACGACCCTTTCGTATGAAAGAGGCGGCAGCCTGCTGAGCGTCGTCAGCCAGCAACAGCGTACGTATGGACGGCTGCTGGAAGTAGTAAGCGAACTTGAGAAGGATGGGAAACCGGCGCTATCGGATCCGATTGTCCGCCAGCGCTTGGGGGAAATCTACCGTGAGATTGAGGTCATGCGGTACTCGGCGCTTCGATTGCTCAGTGCGCTTGAGCAGGGCCGCAGGCCAGGTCCGGAGTCGTCGATCGCCAAACTGCACCGCTCGGAACTCAACAAGCGGGTCCAGAATCTCATCAGCGACATCCTGGGTCCCTATGGTCTGCTGGTCGGCGGAATCCCCGATGATCTGGCATTGGAGCAGGATATCGACTATGGCGAAGCCGGCAGTTGGGCGTACGCTTTCGCCGGTTCTTACGGCGGAACAATCGCCGCCGGGACATCGGAGATACAGAAAAACATTCTCGGAGAACGTGTTCTCGGGCTTCCGAAAGAGATCAGATCTGACCGAATCGAACTGGCAGAGCGTGCGAAAGCCGAAGCTGACTAGCAAACGTGGCTGCCTTGAACATCAGTAAGGTCTACGACGTTGCCATTATCGGCGGGGGCGTCGCTGGATCAAGTCTGGCTGCGTCGCTGGCCCGGACGGGTCTGGGCGTAATTGTTTTCGAACGGGAAAAGGTTTTTCGAGACCGGGTTCGCGGTGAAGGCGTCCACCCATGGGGCGTCGCAGAAGCTGAAAAACTTGGATTGCTGCCAGTGATCCAGGCGGCTGGCGCAAATGAACTTACCATCTGGCAGATCTATATTGGAGGTCAACCTGAGCCAGACCCTGCCGACTTCACTGAAAATGCCGAGCACGGCGAACTGGCGATCTACCATCCGGATCTTCAGGAAGCTCTGCTTGAGCATGCCAGAGCTGAAGGAGCAGAGATCAACCGGCCGGCGAAAGTTGCAACCTTTCACTCAGGACAACCTGCGGAACTTGCGGTTACATCCAATGGTCAGGAACAGACGATTCAGGCAAAGCTGGTCGTCGCTGCCGATGGCCGCCTTTCTGGCGCACGGCGGTGGATTGGCGCTAGCACGACAGCCGATCAGCCGGGGCATCATCTGATTGGCGGCTGCCTGATCACCGGAGTCGATCTCGATCCGGACAAGACCCATATGGGATTCTGGGAAGGTAGATTCTCGCTCGTCTACCCGCAAGGCAGTCAGCGGGCACGTGCTTACATCGTTGGATTACCCGCTGCTGTGGAATCATTCCGCAGCCCAAAGAACCAGAATGCCTTTATCGATGCCTGTGCCGAGCCGTTTCGAGGTGCCGGATTTGACAATGCTTCTCCGGCTGGACCGGTGGCGTTCTTTCCAGGTGAAAACATCTCCGTGTCTCCTCTGGCATCGGACAATGTCGTCCTCATTGGAGATGCTGCCGGCGCAACTGACCCTTCAGCCGGACATGGGCTATCGCTCTGTTTCCGCGATGCTCGGAGCCTTCGTGATCTGCTGCTAGACAGTACAAACTGGTTAGTTGCGGTCCAGGAATTCGCTCGCCAGCGCAAAATCTATGAGAAACCGATCCAGTGTCACGCCCGCTGGTTAATGCAGCTCGTCCTGGAGACTGGGCCAGAGGCCGATCTCCGGCGTGCACGCGCAGACGAGGCCCGCAGCATCGACCCGGAAAATAGCGGCTATGGCAGCATTCTCACCAACGGCCCGGACGGATTGCCGACCGATGAAGTAGCCCGCCAGCGCTTCTTTGGCGAGCTGGTTGACGAATAGCATCGCTACCAGCCAATTGAGCTGCATAAATCGACTGATCCAAGCTACATATCTGCTCTGGCTGCAACGCCAGCCGAATGATCTTGCAAGCACGCCGATCAACAAATTGGACTCAAACTCACCGAGCCAGACTCGACAGTTGTTGATCTCCTACTGGTTTAGCTCTTCCAACGGCGATCCATTGAGTGAGATCTCAGCGGTCTCGACACCGTTGAACTGGAGAACAGTCTCCTCAATCTGCTTGATAATACGCGGTTCGTCACAAACGCCAGCAATCGGGATCTGGCCGCTTAGCTCGACTGTCGCGACGCCACCGACGACGGTGGCCTGATTGATCACAATTGTGTTATTCGCCAGCGCGTTGTCATACCCCATATAGGTTTCGGTATTGATCGCAAAAAGCGCCATCAAGGCGTCTTCGAGCGTATCCGTCGACTCGCTCAATCCAGAGTCAACACCTACCAGGCTGTCGCCGCAGCCAAAGAAGAGTCCGGTGGCGCCCCAGTCACCGAGATTCGAGAAGTAGAGGTCGATCTCGTCGCTTGGCGGCGGGTTTCCATATCGCCAGGTGAAGTAATGCTGGCCAACGTTTCCGGCTTCGACCTGCCATTCCAGCGTGTTTGACGGGGTATAGGTGAGGCAACGCCGCTCGAAGCACTGCATCAGCACCAGCTTCTCGATTCCACCGACAAGGACATCCGCCCAGTAGGCTTCGGTAACCGGCCGGCCAGTGGCAAAGTACGGGTTCTTGAACAGATTTTCAGTGACAAACGAGCCGTTCTCGTAGACCGTTCCGGACGAATTCATGAACGTCCAGAACGGCTCCGCAATAGCATGATCGGTCACCCCGTCGACAATCGCGACGGTGATGCCTTCTGCGGCCAGAGATGGATCGTCGGTAACGTTGCTGTCACGATCCACACGATCAGTAATTGTTGAACCAACCATTGCCGGAGGGGCAGTCAGTAGCGGCCCAAACGTGGCGTACGTTGGACCATCAGGATCACTGGCGTCTCCAGCAACATTGATCGCAGCTGGAGATTGAGGGATAAAGCTGGCGTCGCCAACCTGCATCTGACCGGTGATCATCTCGACCACGAGTAACCCGTTGGTGACATACCAGATTGACCCTGGATCAGCCATCGGGTGTGTCACCTCCATACGGGATTTGTCGTAGTACTGCACCGTGCGTTGTCCACCTGGCGATTCTGCGTAGGGTTCCGTCATCGCCAGCGTATTTGCGGCCGGTCCCCAGATCCAGGTTCGGGAAACGATGCCATCAGCCACCGGCATATCAGTTCGCGCCCAGGTATTGTCGAAGAGCGGCCAGAAAGGCGGTTTCGCCGCTGAGGCAGAAACGCTGAGCATCCCAATCACCAGCGCAACCAGCCCGAGAACCGATCCCCACTTCACGATAATTCGTCTCGTATGGGTTTTGCGATAGCCGCGAACCATAGTTCCTCCCGTGTCTTTCATGGATCGATTATCTGTTGCTTACCTGTGAATGGAGCTTCGTCAGCCTCGCGGTCAACGACAGGCTTACGGCAGTTTTCCATACCATTTGGTTAACCATACTCAGCGAGCTGATTGTATTCCATGTACTGACACACGCCTGCAAGTCGCAGCGGCGATACAAAGTGCGATCGATTTAGGTGGCGTGACTCGATAGCGAGAAATGCGAAAACCGTCACCGCATGAGCCTACGGCAACGCCCCGGCACGGTTTGTCGCCCAGAACATCCGGTAAAACTCCAGTCCGTCCTCAGGCAAAAACGAAATGGTCCGGTTATCGATCCGAGTCACATTTGGTAGTGTCGCCAAAACATGACTCACTCTCGTCTGATGATCGAGCTCGAGTTCGACCGTTGCTCCAGCTGGCAACCGGTACAGCTTCATCGCGTCAAGATTCCGGACAGCCTTTTCCGCTCCAGCGCGTATGAGATCCAGCGCCAGTTCAGGGTGAATATGCATTGCTGAGTTGTCCGAATACCCGTACTTGACGACGACTCCGACAACCTGACCCCCAAGCAAATCTCGGGTTTGGGCAACGGCCTTATCGTCTCCGGTCACCAGGGCGACCGGCACATTGAAGTGACCGGCGATGATGGCATTTAGCCCGTATTCTCCCATGGAGACACCATCCACCCGCAGATCACTAATCCAGCCTGCCCAGGTGTGGGCTAGCGGACCGTCAGGTGTCCCTGCCCGGGCGTGATTGCCGGTAAAAAAGACAGCAGCGACACCGGGTTCGTCAACCCCTTGAACCAGTGCCAGCGGTTTGTCTCTTCCTATAATATAGCGCACTTCGGGATGGAGTTCTTCCGGAATGAGATTGCACATGCCATTGTGGGCATCATTGACAATGACTTCATCAGCGCCACCGATCAGAGCGCCTTCAACAGCGGCATTGATTTCACGGACCATTCGCGATCGCGTTCGCTCATATTCAGTAGCGGATGTTCGCTCACCCGGCCTGCCGACATGCGGTGACCGAACATGCGCCCAGGCAGAGACCCCACAGGTGCCTTCCATGTCGGCTGAGATGAGAATCTTCATCGCTGGAACATTTCCGGATGCTCACTACTCCAGGTCAGGTATTGACTGAGACCGAATTTAAGGTCAAACCTTGGAGAGAAGCCAAAGTCAGTTCTGACTCTGGATACGTCCATCGCGCCACGTTCTCCCTCCGGTCTCAGCTCGATATCAGCCTGCCGGTCTGGCTGCGCCAGCCGATAGCTGAAGCCAGGTTCAAGCTCACGAAGCGTTTCAAGGACTTCGCCTAACGCATAGGCAACTCCCCCGGAAACATTGTAGACACCCCAGCTGAGGTTATTCGCCAGGGTGAGGTCCCGCCAGATCTCACTCGCGTCATAGACATGCGTGTAATCAGCGACGAATTCGAGACCGCGCACGGCAACCGTTCGCCCGGAACGGCACGCGTCGACAAGTTTGTACACCATCGACATATTTCCTCTCGAATCTGTGCGCCGTTCCATGGGTCCGTAGATCGGTCCCATTCGGCCCGACACCGTCGAGAGTCCAAACAGGCTGCTATATCGTTGCAACAGTAACTCACTGGCATGCTTACAGATGGCATAGAGGCTGGTGAATGTCTGAATGCTGTCTTCGTACACTGGTTCGGCTCTAATCTCTGGCGCCCCGTAGACGCCAGATGAACTCACAAAAACGAACCGCTCGGCTGAAACGTGACGGGCGACTTCCAGCATCCTGACAGTACTCATCAGGTTGACGTCGGCCACTCGGAGAGGAATTGATGACTCGACATCTCCGCTTGGCGTGATCCCCGCTGCGTGAACGATGCGCCGGACGCCATACTGATCAGCCAGACGCAGCATGGCGTCCAGATCAATCACATCTGCAACGACGAATTCAATCCGGTCTGCTACTGCGTGGATGAACTGGTGGCACGTTGCATCCGCCGGAGTCAAATCACAGGCGACGACCTGCTGTCCTGCTTCGGCTAGCGTCCGGACAATGTTGATACCAGTGAAGCCAGTCGCACCGGTTACCAGAATCGTCATAACTTCCTCATTTCAGCTCGCATATCCCGCCTAATTGAATTGTTGCTCCGGGCTAATGATTGACCGCCTAAAAAAAACGAACCTCAGGTCATGATTCGCCAGCCCAAATCCCACTCAACGGTGAGCTGTTCCCCGCCATTTGGAGTGATGACGAAGTCGTCGTAGATGGCCGGAATCCGGCGTACCGTCGGAACAACTGCGCGATGCGGGTGATAGGAGAAGACCATGCCCTCCTGAATCTCGGTGTCCTGGTTGCCTTCTAACATCGGGGAGTAGTAGGGCCACTCAATAGCGTCCAGACCCACACCGTGATAGGAATAGTGCCAGGCCGGATCTCCGAGTTCCCATCCATCATCGCGTAGCGACTGCAAAAAAACATTCTCAAGATCCACCAGTTTGACGCCAGGCTTCGCTGCCTGAAGCACTTCTTGATAGGCCTGGAGCTCGCTGTCAATCAGCTTCTGTTCGCGCTCGGTTGGTTCATCGAATATACAGGTGACGTTGAGTTCAGACCAATGCCCGCTCTCGCCACATACTTCCAGGTGAAGGGCAACTCGATCATCGCACTTGAGGGGAATATCTCGAGGTAATCCGCTAAAACTGCCTTCTTGAATCAAGGTCAAGTCGTCGAATGCTCCGCCTGCCCGGAAAATGCTCGCCGCTTCGGCAGCCGCATCACGTTGGGTCATTCCTGGTTCGATCACATCGACGAAGCGCTCCAGCGCCGACTGCGTCAATCGGGACACATCGCGAAACTGTTCCAGTTCCAGCGGGCTCTTAATTGCGCGCACTTTGTCAATCACCAGATCAGCGTTCACAAATGTAACGTTTGGGATTGAATCTGTGATCGTCTCGAACGCTCCGGCGCTAATATTGCGGCCGAATCCAGCAATGCCGATGTTGCCCTGGGTTAACCCCTTGCTGAGAATCGCGCTTACGATCTCCGTCTGTGGCGCTGGCGCCCTGCGAAAATCGGGAATCCAAAGGTTGTCTGGCATCGAAGCGCCTGCATAGGTGACTTGCACGTGCACAGCCTCACCATCGAGCGGAAAGAGAATTAACGAGTCACCTGCCCACATGTGCGCATTGGCGAGGTAACGAATGTAACCGCGACTGAACTGACCGGCATGGCCGGCCACCACAAGAGCGATCAATCCTTCAGCCTCCATAGCTGCACGGAGGTTGTTGAATCGCAGATCGCGTTCTTCAAAATCAGCCTGTCGAGCCATGATGTCCACCTTTACTAAAGCACAGAAGTATCGTTAAACAAGGTACCGTTCATGTTTGAACGACAGAAATCCACCAACCTGAGAAAAGCGTTAATTGAAGTTAAGAGGATAAAGAAGACCCCGGCAGGGTGCACCGGGGTCTTCCGAGGAGGAGAAGGATCCCGCATTACGCGGGCGGAAAGATTGTTAAAGTTACGGCTCGACACCGGATGTTGAGCCAGGTAGCCTGCTAGCATGCTCAAACCTCGTTTGTAGCGCATCCAAATGGCTGTTCCAGTTCATGTACCTGCGCCTTTCGACACGGAATATCGGCTCTCCATGATGTCCGGCACGAATTTACTTCAGTCCAAGTTCTTCCAGGGCCTCCGCTGCGCCATCGAGCGTTGAACGATTCATGCCTGCATAGTTCGGTGAGAAGACAACACCCTTGCCACCGGCCCGGTAGGTTGCCAGCACGCTGCGTCGAACAATATCCGGGGTGCAAACTGCCTGGTCTTCTCGTGATCGAGGCGCATCGACTCCAATGCCCATGTAGACATCAACCTTGCCCTTCACAGCTTCGACGGTCGCCTTGCACTGCCCGTAGACGTACGTGTCGGGGTCGAAACCTTTCTGGACAACCTCTTCCCACGGCGCTTCATCCAGACCTAGCAACTGGTACATGATCGGCGTCATTTCCTCCGGCGATACATCTCGCAGGATCGACTGGTGCCACTGACTCATCTCGTTGTAGTAGATGCCGCCACTCTGGTGTTGATAGGTGATCGGTTTGACCCAGTCTGACCACTGGGTCATCTCTGCCCACGGCCACTGAGCTTTCCGCAGTGGATTCAGATGATTTCGGTTCCAGACATTCAGGCCAAACTGCAGCCGCTTATTGACCCACTTGGTAATGCCGTACAGTTCGCGGTCCATGTCTTTATTGCGTTCCACCCAGAACCGCTCCCAAACCATGACCTCGGGTTGATAGTAGAGCGCCCGCAAAAACTCTACGAAGGCTCCATCAACGAATTTAGTCCTGGAACGTGCTTCCTGAAAATAGTCATACACCGGCTGGAATGCGCGCCGAGTGCGCTCTACATCAATACCCTGCTCGCTCGCCAATCGACGGCAATGTTCGCAGAAGCAGTTGGGCACGCGCCCGGCGATGAGATTGTCAAGCGGGCTGCGACGTTCGTTGCACCACATGATCCCGGCAATATCATAGTTGCGGGCATAATCTTCGATAATCGCATGCCACCAGCTGCGATAGTCAGGGTTGTTAATACAAGGATCGGTCCCGATACGCCCGAAAATGTCTACCTCGAGGGCTTGCGGCAAATTCGGGATATCGACGGTATTGACAGAACCATGCCCGGCGTAGTTGAAGAGCGGCTCCATGACTTCGGGGTAGACCTGCATGCCACGCTCACGGGCGGCAGGAATGATCATGTCAAGGATATCTTTCCCCTCAAAGATCTCATCCTGAGTGCGGAAGTTGTCAATGAAGGTGGTGCGGTAGTGGTCCGGACGGTGTTCGATATAGGACCCACCTTTCAACGGACTTGGTTCCGGTTCACCGTGGTCTGGCCAGCCTTCAAGTTCCCATGAGACTCGCCGTCCGATTTTCAGGCCGAGCCAGGAAATCGTCCCAACCAGCAGCACGTTGATGCCGAATCGCTCAGACAGTTCATCCAGCAACGGTTCAACACCTTCATCGATAAAGCTGATCGGGCTAATCTGAACACCGACGAATTTATCATTCTTCCCTGTCATTCCATCTCACTTTCTACGATAACCAACGTTCCGGCACGTTGTGACGAGCATAGAACTCAGCCATCTCGACGGGTTGGCCGGTCACGTCGGCCTCTTCACAGGCAGCAGTCAATGCCATCGTTTTCATGTGGTCCACCCCCGACGGCGTCGGCTGCTCGATCCCATCGAGCAGTTGCTGGCTGACATGGTTCAGCATGGCGCGGGTATCGTCAACGAAGTTTTCGATGGGTTCGGTCTCAACCTTCGTCTCGGTTTCACTCTCTGGGTAAGCAACACGCAGATCGGAGAACTGCTCATGCTGCATCAAAGAGCCGTTGGCACAATCAGTGCGCCAGAGGAATTCATTGATCTTCGTCTGTCCCGACCAGGTGCCGAAGTAGTTGACCAGCAGATCTCCGGTCATTTCGAGCATTGCGGTCACGGTCGCATCGTCGTCATACATCGACCAGGGTGGATTATGGCAACGGCACCAGACACGTTCGACCTCGGCATCGTAGGTAAACCGAAAGAGGTCTAAATGATGGATCGACTGTTCATAGAGCATCGGCTGGTGCATGGTGAGCGGGTACTTGTTGATCCCAGGCCGCCGGCCATCTCGATTCAACCAGTAGATGAACCTGCTGAAGCTCGGCTTGCCAAGTTCGCTGGCAATCAGCTCTTTTGCCCGTATCGTGGTGGGTAGATACCGAAAGTTCAACCCAACGGTCAGAGACCGATTGGCCGATTCAGCCAGTTTCACGATCTCGACGGTCTCGCTGAACTCGATCGAGAGCGGTTTTTCAGCCAGGAGGTGACAACCTGCCGCGAAAATTTCGCGTGATTCAGCCAGGTGGCCCATCGGCGGTGTCGCGAGGATCACCAGATCAGGCTCTGTCTCCGCCAGCGCTGGCGTCATGTTCTCGTAGCACATGTCGGGAGCGACATCGTAAGTATCTTGCACCCAGGCCAGGCAGTCCTCGAGCGGGTCGACGTAGCCGACCGGTTCGGTATTCGGTTCATCGTGAACGAGCCGTACCCAGTGCTTTCCGCGAGTGCCGACGCCAACCACAAGGGTCCGAATGGGAGAGTTCATCGGCATACCTGACTCCTGCTCACCATCATGATCTGCTTATGCATCGATAAGTTGTCCCTTGTAGTTTGCAATTGCGCCTTCCATCCGATTTACCGCTTCCAGTAGTCGATCACGGGGAACAAGCAGAGACATGCGGATATACTCTTCCCCTCCGCGACCGAAACTTGTTCCAGGAGAGATCAGGACACCGGTATCCAGGAGAAGCTGTCGCACAAATTCTTCAGAGGTCATGCCAGTCGATGAAACATTGACGTAAACGTAGAACGCTCCCGCAGGATGGACAAACGTTAGCCCCATATCGGTCAATGCCGCCATCAAATCCTGGCGTCGTTCCTCATAAATCAGCCGCATCTCATCCAGGCACTCCTGCGGTCCTTCGATGGCTGCCAGCGCGGCAGCCTGCGATACAGCTGGCGTACAGATGGATAGCGCGTGTTTGACCTCAATAATCGCACGCATAAAGTCCGCAGGTCCAGCAAGGTATCCAACCCGCCAACCGGTCATCGCATAGGCTTTCGAGAACCCGTCAACCAGCAGCGTGCGGTGTCGCATTTCCGGTTCTCTGAGAATGCTGTAGTGCACATTGTCGTCAAAGACAAATGGATGGTAAATCTCATCGGTAATGACGATGAGGTCATGTTTTTTCGCGAGTTCGGCGATGGCTGTGATATCTGATGGTTTGGCCACGCCTCCAGTCGGGTTATCCGGTGAAACGACGACAAGTATCTCAGTCTTATCGGTAATGCGTTGCTCGATTTCCTGAACATCTAGTCGAAACTCGTCGTGCGCAAACACCGTGGGATACTCGACAACCACACCTCCAGACAACTCCGTGCCCCAGTCGTAGGTTGTGAAGCGATACTGAGGGACGAGCACCTCATCCCCAGTCTCAACCAGTGAAACCAGCGCTAGATAGATCGCCTCCTCAGCGCCTGTAGTGATGATGATCTCGCTGGCTGGGTCATACTCCAACCCCTGCGCCTGGGCGATGCGCGTCGCGACGGCCTGCCGGAGTTTTGGGTCGCCGGGTGGCGGCGTATAGTGCGTCGCGCCTGCATCGAGGGCAGCCTTGGCGGCGTCGATAATATGTTGAGGGGTCGGCAAATCCGGATCGCCCGGTCCCATCGCAATGACGTCATCCAAACTCTGGGCGATCTCGCCCATCGTTGTCCTTGTCGACACTTCCGGCGTGCGAATCCGACCGGTCAAACCGCGGCGCACGCGGGATTCAGCTACTGCGTTCATTGCACGTCCTACCATTCATACCAGTCATCGAGCTGACCATCGCGTACCAACTGCTCGCCATCGACAAAAACATGAATGATATTTCCGAGCGCCGAAACATCAGCGACTGGATCGCCCTCGATGACAACCAGGTCCGCGAGCTTGCCTGCTTCAATCGTTCCAAGCTGATCGTCAACCTCTCGCAGCTCAGCGCTGTTGATCGTTAGCATCTGGATGACATCCAGCGGCTTCTCGACGACCTCATACTTCAGCAATGCCTGCATCTCACCCATAATCTCATCGTGAGGAACGCACGGGCTACCAGCGTCGGTGCCAAAGGCAAATTTGATCCCGGCCGCGCGCATTTTCTTCAGAGCCGCTCCTGGAGGATTTGCCGCCATGCGTTCCCGGCGAGCTGCCGCCATGGCCTCTGGCATCCCTCTGGCAGGGCCGCGCTCAGTCTGCAGGACGCCAGGCGATAGCGTTGGCACAACCATGATTCCTCGTTCAGCCATGATCTCCAATACGTCGTCGTCGGCTGGCCCGCCATGTTCCACTGAATCAAAGCCGGCATTGACAACGTTCCGGATGGCATCCGGAATCGTGGCGTGGGTGGTGATCAATTTTCCGAGCGTGTGCGTTTCGTCCGCCGCTGCTTCTAATTCTTCTGGACTAAACTGAGGCGTTCGTTCGCTCGCCATGATCTTAATATGGTCTGCGCCCTGTTTGATTTGCTCCCGGACAGCCTGCCGGACGCCGGTAACACCATCCGCTTCCCGCCCGCACCACCAGGTATGCCCTCCAGTGCACATGATCGCCTGGCCGGCGATAAAGAGCCGCGGACCTTTGACCATGCCGCGCTGTAGCGCTTCCTTGGCGTCAAATTGGGAGTTATTCATGCCAAGGTCGCGAAGCGAGGTTAGTCCAACCGACACTGACTTACGCAGGTTCGCAACGGCTTTGATTCCATTGATGCCGTCAGAATCATAGAGCGCCTGGTCGCGCAGGATCCCGGTCGGACCTCCGTCCCAGCCCATCCCGCTCCAGCCCAGGTGAATATGATTGTTTGAAAATCCCGGCAGGATCGTTTTCCCAGTTACATCCAGCCGGTGAATGTCGCCGTTGCCGAAATCATCCGCGTTTCCGACGGCTCGTATCTGATTGTCCTCAATCAGCACATCTTGACGGGTTGCGTCGCCCGTCCGCACATCAAGCACATTTCCACCAGCAAGTAGTACCTGTCCCATATGAATTTCCTCCCAGAGAAACTAGCTTCTCTAATTGTCGTTCGTGAGTTCATTCCAAAATTCTTCGAGGCGGTTTAGCCCTTCGGTTAACTCCGGCATTGGTGTCATAAACGATGCCCGGGCAAGCCCTTCTCCAATCGGGCCGAATGCTGTGCCTGGGCTGACGCGGACATCTTTCTCTTCCGCCAATCTTGTGGCAAATTCCCGTGAGGTAAGCCCACTATCTGAAATATCAAACATGACAAAGTAAGCTCCCGGTGAGTACAGGGTACGAATACCCATCCCCTGCAAGCGCTCATAGAGATAGGCACGGCGTGCGCCCCACTCCGCCATCATTTCCTGGAGTGGTTCTTGCGGACCTTCGAGGATTGCCAGCGCCGCGATTTGAGATGGAGCAGCCGCACAAATCGAGGTTGCATGTTTGATGGCTGTCATAGCTGGTTTCATACCTTCTGGAACACAGAGGTAACCTACGCGCCAGCCGGTCATCGAGTAGGCCTTGGAGAACCCGTTGAGGGTGAGGGTGCGTTCTTTTAAGCCTGGGATACTGGCTGTGCTCACGTGCTCGACCCCATCAAACATGAATCGTTCGTACAGCTCATCCGAATAGATCAGGAGATCGTGTCGTTTGACAACTTCACCAACTGCTTCCAGCACCTCGCGCGGTTGAGATGCTCCGGTGGGGTGGTCCGGGGAGATAATCAGTATCGCTCTTGTTTTCGGAGTTATTGCCGCTTCAATGGCATCGGGCCTGAGAAGGAACCCGGCTTCGATGTCGACTGGAACCGAAACGACTTTGCCTCCGACCATCTCGATAACTTCATCGTAGACCCGGTAGCGTGGATCGGCAACGATTACCTCGTCGCCATCGTTGAGCGTGCCAAAAAGCGCGACGAACATCGCTTCCTGCGCTCCGGCGGTAACGATGATCTCAGTTGCTGGATCATAGTCCAGATCATTCTCGGCCTTCAGTTTGCGGGCGATGGCTTCCCGAAGTTCCGGCATCCCATCGTGAAAGGTGTAGTAGACGGTGCCGGATCGCAGAAATTCTTCAACGGCGTCAATAGCGTGCTGGGGAGTGGGAAGATCAGGTGTGCCCTGAGAAAGCTGAATCGGCGTTCGATCAGGCTTAACCTGCAATGGCGTTTGATTGAGCGGTCTGGCTCGATCAGCTAACCACCTGCTCCCGTCCACCTGTACTTGACTCATCCTCGTTACCTGTTGCCTTTCACTTTGCTTCGTCAACGACTGATCCATTAACTCGCATTCCTCTACGTCCTCGACCCCTCTTCCATCAGGCTTCCAGCCAGTGTGCTGGCACGTTGTGACGGTCAAAAAACTCTGCCATCTCGATGGGCTGACCTGAGAGACTGGATTCCTCGCAGGCGACGATTGCTCCAAATGTTTTGAGATGCTCAATGCCAGAAGGGTGCGGATGCAGATTGCCTGCCTGAATCTGGTTGATAACGTCCGGCAGCATCAGACGGGCATCGTCGATCAGTCGTTCCTGATCTGGCAGGTCGATCTTCTCGATTTCGGTAGCGTCTTTGCCACGCGCTATCCGAAGATCTGAAAACATCTCATGTTGGAAGAGCGCGCCATCATCGCAATCGGTGCGCCAGAGGAATTCATTGACCTTGGTCTGGCCAGACCAGGTACCGAAGTAGTCGACGAGTATGTCGCCTGATAACTCCATCAGTGCCGAGACAGTTGCATCATCACGATACATACTCCATGGCGGATTGTGACAGCGGCACCAGATACGTTCTATTTCAGCATCATAGACAAAGCGAATCTCATCCAGGTGGTGAATGGTCTGCTCATACAGCATCGGTTGATGCATGGTCAGCGGGAACTTGTTCCCTCCTGGACGCCGGCCGTCACGATTAATCCAATAGATAAATCGAGAAAAGCTCGGTTTGCCAATTTCACCGGAACGGAGGATGTCTCGTGCTGTGGCGACGCAGTGCTGGTATCGGAAATTCAACCCAACAGCAAATGCAAGCTGCGCATCTTCTGCTGCCTGGACAATGCGTACGCCTTCATCGAAATCAAGAGTCAGCGGTTTTTCAGACAATAGATGCGCGCCATGTTCAAATACGGCAATCACTTCCTCATAACGATCCATAGGCGGCGTGGCCAGCAGGACAAAATCCGGCTGCAAGTCGCGAAGAGCAATCTTCAGATCCTTGTAACAGTAATCCGGTGCTGCATCATACCGCTCCTGTGCCCACTCCAGATTTTCATCTAACAGATCAACATAGCCAACGATCTCTGTGAGCGGCTCATCCTGGAGCAGTCGCGTCCAGATTTTCCCCCTGGCGCCAACTCCCACCAGAAGTGTCCTCGCTGGTTGGTTCATTGTGTCCCACTCCTCCAATTCCAATACAGACAGGATTTCCTGTTTCGCTAAACTTTAGATCTTGGATCCAGAGCATCACGCAATCCGTCGCCGAGCTGATTGATGGCCAGCACCGCAAGCATGATCGCCAGACCGGGAAATGTCGTCACCCACCAGCCAACGCGAAGGTAATTCCGTCCGTCGTTTACCATTGCGCCCCACTCAGGAGTTGGTGGTTGAGCACCAAGTCCAAGAAAACTCAGTCCAGCCGCCGTCAGAATTGCGGTGCCAATGCGGAGTGATGAGACAACGATCACCGGGGCAACCACATTTGGAAGCACGTGTTTGAACATCAGTTTGAAATCAGTCGTCCCAAGCACTCTCGCGGCTTCGACATACTCGTGCTCTTTTGCGGACAGCACTGATCCCCGGACAATGCGGGCAAAGGTGGGAAAGGAGCCGATACCAACAGCGATCATCACATTGCGAATTCCCGGTCCAAGCACTGCGATAATGGCGATGGCCAGAAGAATGCCAGGAAAAGCGAGCATGATATCGACGAACATGCTGACAACTGTGTCGACATTGTTTCCGTAGAAACCGGCCAGAAGTCCTAGCACCGTTCCGATGATCAAACCGATCGTGACCGACAGTATGCCAACAGTTAACGAGATTCGTGCGCCGTAGAGAATCCGGCTAAACACATCACGTCCCAGCGCGTCGGTTCCCATCCAGTTTTCACTGCTAGGGGGAGATAAGCTCGGCCCTGCGATCTCGATCTCGCTATAAGGCGCGATCGTCGGACCAAAAATGGCAACAGCGATCAAAAACAAAATGATCACCCCGCCGACAATCGCCGAGCGATGGCGCGAAAGTCTTGAAAGTGTTTGACGCCAGGGAGGTCTGCTTGAAACACTGTTGAGCCTTGGCGCAAAGGTTCCAGATGCTTGAGATTCTGGAGTTACTTGTTGAACAGTCATGCTACCTTCCGTGCTTGATACGTGGGTCAAGGTAGGCATAGGAAATATCCACCAAGATATTAGCGAAGACATAACTGAACGCGGCCACCAGAACCGTGCCCTGAACGAGCGGGAAGTCCTTCAGATTGATGGCTCGTACAGCCATCGAGCCAAGCCCCTGGCGGGCAAACACCGTCTCAACAATGACAGCACCACCAAGCAACGCCCCGAACTGGAGACCGACGATGGTTACGATTGGGATCAGCGCATTACGCAACCCGTGACGAAGGACGACGACACGTTCGTTTAACCCTTTCGCCCGAGCCGTCTGGATATACTCAAGGTTCATGACTTCAAGAAGGCTGGATCGCGTTAGCCGGGCAACGATGCTTGCCCCGCCAAGCGCAAGCGTCGCTGCAGGCAAAATCAGACGTTTGAACTCCGATCCGCCAGAGGCAGTGATTGGAACCCAACCAAGCTGAACCGCAAACACATAGATAAAGATCAGACCGAGCCAGAACGTGGGCATTGCAACACCGAAATTCGCCAGTAGCATGCTACTGGTGTCGATCCAGGAATGCTGCCTGGCGGCAGATAAAACACCAAGAGGCACCCCGATAAGGAATGTCAGCAGGGTTGCAGCGATGGTGAGTTCAAGCGTCTTCGGGAATACATCAAGAATCATATCTTCGACTGGTCGGTTCGTCTGGATTGAATTGCCTAAATCGAAGGTCACGACCCCTTTCATAAATTTGATGTACTGAACATAGATCGGTTCATTCAGGCCAAGTTCTTCGCGCTTTCGTTCGACCGCCTGTTCGGAAGCCGCCGATGATTCGCTGAGCATCAGTGTCACGGGATCTCCCGGAATCAATAGCAGCATCGAAAAAACCAGGATAGAAACCCCGAGCAGGACGGGGATGGCTTGAAGTAGTCTTCGAATTACATATGTTCCCATAGAAATCAGTCAGTTTCTTGTCGTGCGGGTCACTGTGGGATTGAACCGTTCGCTCAATCCCACAGCGCACCTGTTGGTCAACGCAGGGCAAGACTCTGATCGAGTTACTTACTCTGAGAAGTAGACATCGTAGAGTCGAGCCTGATAGCCCAGGTCGTTCATCATCCAGCCTTCGACTTTCTGTTCCATGGCAATGATCATCGCATCGTATTTGATTGGAACGAACATATTGAGATCAACCAGCATTTGCTGGATCTCTTCATAGATTGCGATGCGTGCTTCAGGATCGGTCTCGGCATCACCCTCATCGAGCATTTCGTCAAGTTGAGCCTGAGTATCTGGATCAGCTTCCATCAGGTGTGTCCAGGTAAACCCGTTTTCACCCGAATTGTCGCTGTGGAACATGAAAGCTAGAATCCGTGGGTCAGGCGCGTCAAAACGCCCAAGCATCAGATTGTGCTGTCCTTCGAAGCCAACGGCATGCTGCTCCGAGAACGGCAGAACCTGAAGATTGACATCGATGCCGATCGGTCTAATGGCAGCCTGGAAGGCTTCACCGGTTGGACCGGCAGTACCGAAGACAAACACGTCCAGAGTAAGGGTTTCCCCATCTTTCTCGTAGAAATCACCGTTCTTTTCCCAACCAGCCTCTTCCAGAATTTGCTGTGCTTCCTCAGGGTCAAAATAGACCTCGTCAGTGCAATCCCAGTAGGCGAAGGTCGTTGGTGTCAGCGGACAATACCCCGGTGCTTCCTGCCCGGCATACAGACCTGCGCTGATCTGTTCGCGGTCTAACCCGAGATTGATGGCTCTGCGAACGGCCGGGTCGTCAGTTGGGAACTTATTGACGTTGACGTAGAAGCCCGTCCCCATACCTGTCTGCAGGCCTTTGATGATCTTGAATCCGTCGGCTTCAAGGCGATCAACATCGGTGCCAGGTGTGCGGTTAATGGCATTGACTTCACCGGCTTCGAGCGCGGCGACTCTTGTCGGAGTATCTGTCAGGATGACGTAGTCGATCTGATCCAGGAAAGATGGACCGGAGTGATCATAGGGTGGCGACGGTCCCCACTGGTAGTCATCATTGCGTACCACAGTGATCGATTCCTGGGTTACCCACTCCTGGAATTTGAATGGACCGGAACCTATTGGATTTCGGCCAACGTCCTCCAGCACCATATCCGCGACCGATGGCGATATCATCGCGAATTCCATCAGCGACATGGCTCGAATGAAGAATCCGTACGGTTCTGACATCGTGACGGTAACGGTGTAGTCGTCAACGACCTCCGTGCCAACATACGGTCCGAGATCATCAAACGCGTACAGTGCGCCAGTTTCCGGGTCAGCAACGCGATCGAGATTAAACTTGACGGCTTCAGCGTTAAATGGCGTACCGTCGTGGAATACGACATCTTCCCGCAACGTGAATGTAAATGACAGCCCATCTTCTGAGGTTTCCCACGATTCCGCAAGCGATGGGTACAGCGTAAGATCCTCAGCGGCAATGATCAGCGTGTCATAGAGCGACCAGCCAACTTCCCAGGCGGTGGAGGACGGGGTGCGGTGCATATCCAGACTATCTGGTTCACCGGAGGTGCCATAGCGCAGAGTACCGCCTGAAGTGCCTTCGCCAGATCCTGATTCAGCCGTGGCAGCTTCGGTCGCGTCTCCTTCTGCCGCAGTTTCTGCTGCTGTCGCGTCTCCTTCCATGGCTGTTTCTGCCGCCGTCGCTTCTCCGCCCCCATCTGATGTGGCGGTTGCATCATCGTCGTCGTCTCCGCCACATGCCGCCAGGAACGAAGCAAGGGCAATACTGCTGCCGCCAACACCGATCATCTGCATGAAACGGCGTCTTGACAGTGCGTTTTGACGCACCCGCTCATTGAAGCTAGCCTCAAACTCTTTGGAACGATAATCAGATTTTTCAGAACTCACAAGAATGCTCCTCCTCTGAATTGAAATGGATTTCGGTGACTTTCAGGCGCCGGGAGGGCGATTACTCATACGACAAGTCACCAGCAATTCAGCAGCTCTTCCACCGAACAGTTCACCATAGTTCCAAACGCACCTTCACCTCCTCACCTATCTCTTCCCACTGCGTCCCTCTGACCGTGATATCTCCTGGAATCATGTGGCGCGTACCTGTCATTGTGTGTTGCCAGATCGACTCGCTTTGAAATTTCGTTGGCAGCGGCAACAACATATCTCGCAAGTTGAGGGAAGTTTTCGGGACTCATCCGGACAATGGAACCTGATATTCCGCAACTGGCGACAACCTTGCCAAGACCGCTATACACCGGCGCGGCAATACCCACTAAACCTTCTTCGCGCTCGCCCCGGTCAACGGCATACCCTTCAGTCGTGATAGTTGCGATTTCATCCAACATTTGTTCGCGGCTCGTAATTGTCAGCGGTGTCAGTTGCGGCATTCCCAGGTCCAGGATTTCGTCGATCTCCTCAGACGACCGGTAGGCAAGGATCGCCTTCCCGGCAGCCGTGCAGTAGAGCGGCCAGCGTGAACCGACAGGCGATATGTTTCGCATTTGGTTGAGACAAGTAACACGGGCTGCCATCATGACATGTGGTTTCACAAACATATTGAACGAGGCAGTTTCATTCGTTTCATCAACCAGGGTCTGGAGAACGTCACCCGTTGTTTCGTTGATTGAGCTCTGCTCCTGGACAACGTTAGCCATCGTCATCAGTTTGTAGCCAAGACGATACCGTCCATCGATCGAGTCTCGACGCACGAACCCGTAACGTTGCAGCGATGCCAGCAAGCGTGAGGTCGTTGAGATGTTGAAGCCAGATGCTTCAGCAAGGTCAGAGAGCCGAGGCGGTACTGAGCAGGCAGCCAGCACATCTAGCAGCTGAAGTGCCCGGTCAACCGTCTGAGATCCCTTCATGCCAACCCTTTCGAATATGTCAGTTCACCCGAATTAAATTGTCAGATAGCCGAATTCTGCGAGAAAAGATTGTCACATGTTGAAAATGATTGTCATATATTGACCATAGTAGCCGCATCGCCTATCCTTGTCAATAGCTAACAGTCAATTCGTCAGTCTTGAATACTCTGAGGCGCGGAACTTCTTGAACTCAGCTTCCGACGTTAGGATGTTTGAATCTTCAACGAGATACGGGACCCCGCAATTTGAATCGCTCGGTTCGAAAGGACAACACTAATGATGGTCGTTTCATTCGAAACATTTTCTGAGCGTGATAGTGAGTTTTTGCGCCAGAGTTCAGAAGAGTACGGCACGAGCTTTGAACATCGGAATCAGCCACTTGGAGACGAACGCATCCTGCTCGTCGAACATCGTGATTTGAGCCTGGACGACATCGATAGCATGCCTGACCTTCAGGCGATATTTCTCTTCGAGCGTGGGAGGGCGACCCTACCCGTTGATCGATTAACTGCGCGAGGCGTAGAGATCAGGCCGGTGCCAAATCTCGGCGCAACTGGTGTTGCCGAGCACGTGTTCGCGCTTTCGCTTGCGATCAAAAAACAGATTGTGCAGGGTCATCAGGCAGTGATCGAGAATCACTGGCGCGCTGAAATTTCTGAACCGCTCTACACCGATCAACGCGCACACGTCTTTAACTGGAGCGGAATTGAGAACATTGGCTGGCTCTATCAAGAGACCATCGGCATTGTCGGGTTCGGGCGAATTGGAAAAGCCATCGCAAAACGCGCCCTGGCTTTCGACATGCGCGTGCTCTACTACAACCGCCATCGTCTCGCGGTGACAAAAGAACAGGAGTTGGGGGTCCGCTTCGCGACGCTCGATGAACTGCTCACTGACTCAGACATCGTGACGCTGAATCTCCCATTCAACGAATCGAGCGAGCGTCTTCTCGGCGCTGATCAGTTCCGCATGATGAAACCGTCAGCCATTCTGATCAACGCCGCCCGTGGCCGCGTTGTGGATGAAAAGGCGCTGATCACTGCACTTCAAGAAGGACAGATCGCCGGGGCTGGCATCGATGTGCTTGAGTACGAGCCGCCGTTTCCTGAGAATCCTATTCTGCAGCTGAAAAACGTGGTGCTTAGTCCTCACCTGGCAGGAATTTATGACCCGGTTGCCAGAGAACAACAGTTCAGAACCTCGCTTCGATGGGCTACTGAACTGAAACAGAGCTAGCCAATTTGTTCGCTAAACTGGCTGTCGACCAACTTTTGATGTTTACGGACGCACCAGTGTTCCATAGCCCGGCACACCGGTAATTTGACCATTTGTATAGATCGTTTTACCCCGCAGGATGGTAGTGTCGACACTCCCGATCAGCGGCAGGCCATCCCAGATTCTGGCAATCTCCCGTGAACGTGACTGCCAGGAAGAGATATTAACTGTTGATGTCTCGTGGGGGTTGTAGAGGGTAATATCGGCATCGCCTCCCGGAATGAGTCGTCCTTTTTGTGGCGACAGGCCGAATATATCAGCCGGGTTCGCAGTGATCAGCGCGACCGCGCGCTCCAACGGCAATTTGTTGTCGAGAGCGGCACTCATGACAAATGTCGTGAGATTTTCCACACCTGGAAATCCAGGCGGAGCTACCCAGATGTCCGACCAACCAGCTTCTTTTTCTTTGACGGTAAACGGTGAATGATCGGACGCAATGGTGTCAATTGTTCCGTCTCGGAGTCCTTCCCACACCCCATCGATATCATCTCTGGTCTTGAAGGGCGGGTTGCATTTTGCGTATGGACCATACTCACTTAAGGCATCACGGTCGAACGCAAGGTACTGCGGGCAGGTTTCCGCTGTGACGGCAACACCTCTCTGTTTCGCATATCTGATCGCTTCCACTGATCGGCGTGACGACACATGCGGGAAATGAACACGCGCGCCAGCCGCTTCAGCAAGCAGGATCAACGTATTGATAGCGATCGCTTCAACAAACGCTGGTCGTGATTCCCAGTGTGCGGGACCATCGGTTCGTCCAGCAGCATGAAGTCTGGCATCCAGGTAGGTCAATGTCTCGTAATCTTCAGCGTGAAACGCGGCCACTAATCCGGTTTCACTCACCAGTTCGAGAGCCCGTAGAATATCCCCATTATCATGGATACACAACCCGGTGAATTCATCCTCCCGGCCTGGCGGGATCTCCTGCAGAAACGCCTTGAACGCAACCGCGCCAGCAGCTACTGAACCGGCGATTTTTTCGGCATCAAGGGTTGCGCTTGAAGAGTAAAAACCGAAGTCGACAAATGCATCTCGCTCGGCGTGTTCACGCCGTATTGCAAATGAAGAGCCATCAGTTGTCGGAGGGACCGAGATAGGCATCTCAATGACCGTCGTTACGCCTCCAGCCGCTGCGCCGCGTGTCCCACTCGCGAAATCTTCGCGCTCCGGATTCGCTGGCGCGCGACAGTGCACATGAGAGTCGATGATGCCTGGCAACACAAGCAGGTCAGAAGCGTCGATGGTTGACTCAGATTCAGGGAGAGTGCCCGGCTGACCGAGCAGAACAATCTTCCCTTGAACTACTCCGATGTCCAACGGAAAACGGCCGTCTTGAAGGACGACTGATCCATTCTGAACTCGCAAATCCAACACGATTGACCTCCAACCACACGATGAAGATTGGTGACGAGCCGGCTGGTGACCGAGTGTTACGGTGAAGGAATCCGACTATGGCCAGTGGATAGAGTAACATACGGGTTCGGAACATCGCGCCGCCATTGATGACGACCTGAAATCAGAGCCATGCGACTCAATCGATGGAACGTACCCCTGTCACTTATTGTCGGAATTGTTGCCATCTGGGCTGTCTATCGAGCTGTCGACCAATATACCGCGGTCACGGAGTCGATCACCCGGGTAGACGTCGAGTACGTTGACGGCTCATTTGTCTGGCTCGATCCTTCATTTGATCAGGGAGAGGCGGAGATCAACATCACCAATCGCGCCGATCGGGCAGTTACCGTAGAGTACCTTGAATTGCATCTGTATTTTGATGGTGAGTTCGCTGGCGCACGGTATGAAAAGTGGGATCCCATCACCATTCCAGCAGGTGACCAGTATGCGTTTACAACTACATTCACGGTTACAGCAAATAGTGTTCAACCCAAAGGAGGCGACGCTACGCTTTCACTTAGAGGATATGACACACTGGTCTTCGAGGAGTTTGAAGAGCCGTTCAGGATTCAAGTGTTCGAATTGATCGGCTCTGTTTCAAAGATCGAGACTTGAATTGCCTATCCCCCGCCATCGTCCAATCGCCAGAGCCATTTTCGTTGGCATCATCTGGTGCCTGCTGACAGTTGCACTTGGCGCAGTTGTCATCTACTCCAACCCGGCATTTGAAGGCATTGTCACCCCGCATGCCAGTACGCTCTTGATGCTGGCTGGGGCATTTCTATTAGCCGGGATCCTGGGAACGATCATCAGGTCTCCGATTCTCCTGCTCGTGTTAACAGCCTTAATGTGCATCGGCGGCGCATCTTTCTTCGCCATCGTCGTTCTTGCGCCAACATGGAACGGAGTCGTCGAGAGAACTGTCAATCTTGAAAATTATGTCACCTTAAGAGTCTTTGTCTACACAGCCATTATGCTGCTGCCGGCTCTCTTTGGGGCGTTGTCCGGCATCGTTGTAGGTGGATGGATGGATCACCGCGGTTATCGAAACTGATTTCCCAATGGTGAGAAATTTCATTAATACGAAGCGCGATTATCGCCTTGAGATTGTTGACCCTTTATCCTTCCAGTAGCAGTCGTATGAATGCAAAACCAACTACTAGGTGCGTTATTGTCATTTCAAACGATATCGCCGCGAAAAGGCTCTTCTTGTA
>CAZNYB010000059.1:0-25904 GCA_964577155.1 uncultured Thermomicrobiales bacterium
TTGTCGCAGAGAATGAGCTTCCCTTTGGTAGCGCGCATAACAACACCCGCCTGAATTTCTACCGTCACCCCCGGACCTGGCTCAAGCGGTTCAAATACGCCGTCTTTGATTTCAACATTATAGGTAACGTCGGGCTGTGGCCGTCGTTTTGACACTGGAACCTCCTCTATGACTTGTACCTGAGAATGCCTCAAGGCGCAGATTAGCGTATGAGAGTTGTCGCGTCAATAGGTCATCTTTGTCAATATGGAGTCGTCGTAGTTAGCTGTTTCCAGCGCATCACGTTGCCGGTCAGTTCGAATCAAACCTGCTGCTCGCTGACGGCGTAGGATGTTGTGCGACGAGCGTATTCCCGTGCAGATTGCGAGCACGAAGCTGGACGGCGCTTGCGCTCACCCTCGGGCTTCCAGATTCCGCGACAACCTGATCGCCAGTAGCGCCATGATTCTGCCGGGCGCGAAGCTGGATCGCAGCGCTGTTCACCGTTGGTTCGAACGCAGCGTCAACATCGACAGCTGCCTGGCTATGGGCATGCCGAGCACGCATTCGCACGGCATCAGCGCTCACGACAGGTTGATGTTGGACGGCGGTTGCAGATGTTGGCTGGCGTTCCTCGCTGGACCGCAACGTCATGCCCGCCTGGTCATCCAGAATGAACGGAATGATCACGATCAAACTCAACCCGATCAGTGCCGCAATCACCACCGCCGGTAATTTCCACTTCGTCAAAAACCCGAATACGGTTGCAGAGTGCATTGTTGTCTCCCAGGTCTCACATTCGAGAGGTCTCTGGCCACCACTTTATTGCTGGCTGATTTAGGCTGGAGTATCCGGCGATACAGGCGTCTGGTATTCTGTTGGACAGAAGATCGCCCAGGTCGCAGATTTGTGCAGAAACCGGCTCATCATGGGAGCCATTTCCTGCTACTATTGAGCTACGCTTCAGGAACTGGCTGTTCCTGCATTACTACAGGCAACGTGAAGGGACAGATCATGAATTGGGCTCGTGCAAGCAGAACGACAATGGTTCTGCCAGATGAACTTAGCGATGCAAATGGGCGAAAGGTTGTCGACTCCAACGGGGATGAGATCGGCCACGTCGTCGATGTGCTTTTTGACCCGTATCACATCGAACGGGCATTTCTTGAAATCCGCAGCGATCACGAAGGGTTTCTCCACCGCAAAGAACGCTATTATCTAGCGCCGCTGGATATGGAAGCGGTCAAGGAAGACCCGATCAGCGTGCCAATGGTGAAAAAGGAAATTCAGGAGATGCACCCTGAATACAATCCTGCCGGGGCATTGCCAGATGGGTACGAGGAAGAAATCATCGGATTCTGGGGCGTCAACTACGATCCGGGCCCAGCTGGCGACGCCAGAGATCTCAACCGGCGCAGGCACGGCAACTAACCAGGAACTCAAGACACCAAATTCACAGGTATCCGGGGCAAACACATCGTTTGCCCTTTTTCTTTCCTCCTTCTCAATGGCATGCGATTCAGAACCTCCAAACCGGATGCCTGACCGGTATGATTCACCAGGACCGGGCGGCTATCGAACAGCGAGCGAGGAGAAAGAACGGGCATGGCAGAATCGGTCGTTATTCCGCTCACCGCGGTACAGGCGCGTAAAGACTATGCACCCGACAGCTTTGAGATGACTCCGGATAGCGCTCCGGTGCAGTTACAGCAGCGAGCGGTCGAAGCCATCCGGTTTGGCACCGCTGCCGGGCCGGACTTTCACATGATCGCCGTCGGCTCAAACCTGGTCGGCATGGAAGAGTACATCGGCTCCCTCCTGCGCCAGTCCGCCGGGGATATGCCTCCTTGCTGTGACTGGTGTTATGTCATGAACTTTCAGAACCCGAATGCCCCGCGTGCGATCAGGTTGCCCGCCGGACGGGGACGGGAGTTCAAATCCGACGTCGAACACACGATTAATGAACTGCGTGAGGATGTGCCGCGCGCCTTCGAAACCGAGCCATATGAAAATCAGCGCAACGCCATTCTCGAAGGATTTTCGGCTGAACGAGATGCCGCGTTTGAAGCGCTCCAGCAACGGGCCAGCGAACTCGGGTTCACCCTGATTCAAACACCTGCCGGACTCAATATTGCTCCAGTGCTGGCTGGCCAGCCGGTCTCGCCTGAAGCCTACGCGCAACTTGAACCTGCCATCAAAGAGCGCTTCGAAGCCGGTCGGGGTGAGCTATCTTCCGATCTGGACCGGACAATGAGAACCGTCCGAGAACTGGAATACAGGATCCGGGAAACGATTCGTGAGCTGGACCGGAATATCGCGAATGAGATCATCGGCCAGCGTTTCACTCAACTTGAAGAGACCTACAATGAGTTCGAGAGCATTGTTGCCTACTTCGATGCGATGAAGTCCGACATTCTCAATAACATCATGCTGTTTCGCGGTCAACCAGGCCAGAACATGCCAATGCCCCAGCCGGGTGGTCCTGCGGCTGCTATCGTCACTGCCGAGGAATTCCTGCGCCGCTACGAAGTGAACCTGCTCGTCGACCACGCCGGCGAGGAGCATGCCGTTGTCGTCACCGAAGAAAACCCGACCCACCCGAACCTGATCGGGAAGATCGAACGCCGTGGGGTGCTTGGCACGCTGGTTACCGACTTCACCATGATCAAGCCAGGGGCGTTGCTGCGCGCCAATGATGGTTATCTTATCCTCCATCTGGACGATTTGCTCACCGCCCCGTTCGCCTGGGAAGCGTTGAAACAGGCGCTGAATCGTAAAACAGTACGTATTGAAGAGATCGGCCAGCTGGCCGGTACGGTGATTACGACCTCGCTGGAACCGGAACCAATCCCACTCGATGTCAAGATTGTGCTCCTGGCCGACCCGTACCTGGCCTCGATTGTCGCGGAAAACGACCCTGAATTTGGCCGGCTCTTCAAAATCCACTGTGAATTTCAGCGCACGGTCGAGGATACCGGCGAACACATTCAAGCGCTGGCTTCCTATCTGATCTCAGTTGAAGATGAGGACCGGCCCCCACTGGACGCCACCGGTGTAGCTGCCTTGTTAGGCCATGCCGGCCGGATGGCTGACGACCAGCGTCGCCTCAGCGTGGAACTCTACCCGCTGCGCGACCTGGCGCTTGAATCCCGTCAGGTGGCGGCGTCGGAGGGGAAGGAGACGACTGATGGAGCGGCTGTCCATCAGGCCATTGCCCTGGCTGAAAAGCGGTCATCGTATACATCGGAGCGTCTGAATGACATGCTGGTTGACGGCACGATTATGGTTGACACCGATGGAGCGGTTACCGGGCAGATCAACGGACTTTCGGTGATGATGACCAGCAACTATGCATTTGGCAAGCCGGTCAGAATAACAGCCCGCACCTTCGCCGGGCGTGACGGGGTCGTCGACATCGACCGGGAAGTCGAACTCGGCGGGCCAATCCACAGCAAAGGGGTCATGATCCTCTCTGGCTACCTGGGCGGGATGTATGGCCAGCAACAACCGGTCTCGATGTCCAGCAGCATCGTCTTCGAGCAATCCTACTCCGGCGTTGAAGGCGATAGCGCCTCGCTGGCCGAGCTGTGCGCCCTGCTCTCCAGCCTGGCCGACCTGCCGATTCGCCAGAATCTGGCGGTCACCGGGTCGATCAACCAGCGGGGTCAGGTCCAGGCCATCGGCGGGATCAATGAGAAGATCGAAGGATTCTTTGATCTCGTTCAAGAACGCGGATTGGACACGAAGAACGGTCACGGTGTTGTTTTCCCGCACACCAACACCGTCAACCTCTCTCTGAAAACTGAGGTGATCGATGCCATCGCCAACGGCGAGTTCTTTCTCTATCCGGTGAGTACCGTCGATGAGGCAATAACCCTCTTCACCGGTGTCGAAGCCGGCGAGCCAGACGACGAAGGCAATTACCCACCGGAGAGCGTCCATGGCCGGGTCATGGCTCAACTTTCTGAATACGCCGAAGCGGCCAAAAGCCAGCAGGACGACGCGGACGAATAGAACAGCCTATGGCTCTGCCATCTTTTCACGCACACCGCCGGGCCACAGAGACGATCCGCATTCTGAGCAAGCACGGGTTTGCCTGGCTGCTAGAGGAAGCTGGTATCGTCCCGGGGCAGATGCTCCATCGGCTCGATCCTCGCCGGAAGGAAGACATCGATCACATCTCCCAGCCGGAACGGTTGAGGATGGCCCTGGAAGAGCTTGGCACGACCTATATCAAACTCGGGCAAATGCTTTCTACCCGCGATGATCTACTTCCTCCAGCCTACATTTCCGAACTTAGCCGGCTACGATCCCACGTTCAGCCAGTGGACAGCAACGAGATCGTTGAGGAAATAGAGGCTGAGCTGGGCGGGTCGATCGACGAGTTTTTCTCCTGCTTCGAATATGAACCACTGGCATCAGCTTCAATCGGCCAGGTACACGCTGCTACCTTACGCAACGGCACGGCTGTCGTCGTCAAAGTCCAGAAACCGGGAGTCGCAATCCAGGTCAATGAGGATCTGATTCTGATGCGTCAGGTGGCATCCTGGGCAGATCGGCACGGCCATTTCAGCGAACAGGCTGACGCCGTTACCCTGGTCGATGAATTTGCCTGGACCATCCGGAACGAACTGGACTACCTTCAGGAAGGCCGCAACGCGGACCGATTCCGGGAGAGTTTCTCCGGGAACTCAACTATTCGTATTCCGTTCGTGTACTGGGAACTCACCACCCCCCGGGTGATTACCTATGAACGACTGGACGGCATCACGATCACCGATGTTGAGGAACTGGACGCGGCTGGCATTGACCGGAAAGCGCTTGCGTTGAGAGCCTCCCGGATTATCCTCGATGAGATCTTCGATCATGGGTTTTACCATGCAGACCCGCACCCGGGAAACTTCGTTATCGCGCCTGACGGGACTGTCATCGCCTACGACTTTGGTATGGTCGGCACGGTCAGCCGTGATACCCGGCGCAATCTGCTGCAGCTCATCCCCGCAATCGCGAGCAGGGACATCGATCGTGTGCTCGACGCATTAACCGCGCTCCGGATCGTCGATCTTGACGCCGACCGGCGTACTCTCGGACGAGATGTCGAGCGGATGATCGATCGCTACTATGGCCTGTCTCTGGATGAGTACCAGTTCGATGCGATTGTCAGCGACATTATGTCGGTCATCCGTCACCATCAGATGCGGGTGCCAGGAGAACTAAACCTGCTGATCAAGACGCTGGTGATGCACGAAGGGACAGCCAGGATCCTGGATCCCGAGTTCTCGGTGGTGGCAGTCGCCGAACCCTACGCCCGCAAGGCTATCCTCGATCGTTACCGCCCGGATAAGGTCTTCGCCGACCTCATCCATACCGCCGAGGATATGAGTGATCTGATGCGTGACGGACCGAGAGTCGTTACACGATTGCTCCGCAGGGCTGATGAGGGAGAATTCGCGGTGCGAATCGACAGCTTCGACGTCTTCCTCGATCGGGCAAGTCAACTCGTCAACCGGCTGATTATCGGCTGGCTGATCGGCGCAAGCGCCATTGCCCTGGCGATCCTTCTGGCTGTTGCCCGGCCCGAGATCATCTTCTACCGGGGAGGCGTGCTGATCTGGGTTGGCGTGATCGTCACCGCCATCGCCCTGCTTATTCTTGCCTTCCGCCTGCGCCGTTTCTGACTGTTTCACGTGAAACATTTCCGGTTGGTTGTCGCACTCATTTCCTGCTGCTACTATGACGTTCACGAGACGCAGATAAACCCTCAAAGGAGCGGCTATGGCTATCATGCAGCACTATGACTACATCATCGTTGGCGCTGGCTCCTCCGGTGCTGTCCTGGCTGCCCGGCTCAGCGAAGATCCAGACACGACGGTGCTTCTGCTCGAAGCTGGACCGGACTACCGGGCTGATGAAGCGCCGGAAGCGATGAACAGCCCGAACCCGCTCGGCATCGTCAACCCGGACATCACGCCCGGCTACCAGTGGCCGGATTTGATGGCGCGACGAACCTCGAAACAGGACCGATTCCGCTACGACCGGGGCAAGGGGCTGGGCGGCAGCTCGGCAATCAACTACCAGATGGCCCACCGCGCTCCGCTGAACGATTACGACCGCTGGGCCGAACAGGGTTGCGACGGCTGGTCGGCTGAAGAGGTGATGCCAGCCATCCTCCGTCTTGAAAACGATCTCGACTACGGAGATCGTGACTTTCACGGCAACACCGGACCGATTGCCATGCAACGCCAGCCGATCTCAGCCTGGGGCGCTGCCAGCCAGGCGCTGCTTGAGGCCGGACTTGATCTCGGCTACTCCTGGTGCCCGGACCTCAACGCTCCGGACTCGACCGGCATCTCGCCGATCCCGCTGAACCGGAGCAACGGCAAGCGAGCCTCGACTAATCAGGCCTACCTGGAACCGGCACGCGACCGGGAGAACCTGACGATACTCGGCGACACGCTAGTCGACCGGGTGCTCTTCGAGGGCACGAAAGCTACCGGCGTCCGGGCACATACGCCAGACGGCTGGACCGAGTTTTCCGGGCGGGAGATCATCCTCTCAGCCGGTTCGACGTTCTCGCCGCCAATCCTGATTCGCTCCGGGATCGGACCGGCGGCTGAGCTTGACGCGCTTAGCATCCCGGTGCTGGCAGATCTGCCGGTTGGTGAGAATCTCCTTGACCATACCGCCGTCGGAATCATTCTTGACCTGAAGCCAGAATATCGTCCTATATCCGTTCATAATCGACACCTGAACTGCTGCATCCGCTACAGCTCCAGGCTGGCTGGCGCGGGCGATAACGACATGATTATCGTTGCCGCGAATCAGGGCGGATACAGTGAAGAGGAACTGAACAAAAGCACCATCTCGACCATCACCTGGCAGAATTTCTCCCGTGGGACACTGAAGGTAACTGATCTTGACCCCTTCGCCATGCCGGAGATCAACGAGAACATGCTCTCCGACGAACGAGATCTGATCCGGCTGCGTGACGGCGTCCGGCGGCTTTTTCAGATCGGCTGCCACCCTGCCGTCCAGGCCATCAGCGAGTCGGTCCGGATCGGCAACCGGCGCAGCGAGTCAGGCAACCGGACGATGGAGTCAGTCGCTGATGACGCGGCGCTGGATGAGTGGCTCTTCGAGGCGGCAGTCGACACCTGGCATTTGACCGGCACCTGCCGGATGGGGTCGATCGAGGACAGCCGTTCGGTCGTCGATCCCGACTGCCGGGTGATCGGCGTTCAGAACCTGCGGGTGATCGATGGCTCGATCATGCCCGAGGTCACCCGGGCCAACACCAACCTGGCCTGCATGATGATCGGTGAGCACATGGCCGCCCGGCTGCGACGTTCCACGTGAAACACTGGTGGCTGATCAGGAGAGGTTCACTGGCTTTGTCCCGGCGGTGATAATCAGAATGCAGAACTGAAACGCACTGTTGGTGTCCATCGCGTATTGCGCACCTTCTTTCATTTCTTCCGCCTGCTCGGCGGTGATGACGCCGGAATCGCGATAGCCATCAAGCTGGTCGAAGACCATGTTCCGTTCTTGGTGGGTTGCTGAGTCAATATGCTCCATCACCGGGTGAACTGAGATATCCACCAGCCCACGATCACGGAATCGAGTCGGGATCATCCTGGCTTCACGGGCGCTCGGAACACTCGAAACGTGCGCTCGAGCAATCACATCCAGCTTTTCTGGATAGCCTACACCGTATGAGACCGTCCCCCAGTCCGTTGACCCGATCACAATGCGGCCACCGGGTTTCAGTACCCGTATTAGCTCATCTAATGCTTGGGTAGGATTGTCCATCCACTCGAAAACCCGTTCACTTCGTATCGCATCGTATGTGTTGTCTTCTACTGGTAAGGTACGGAGGTCCGCAACCAGAAATTCAGGGAGCAGATCAACGTCGGAATTTCGCGCCCGGGCGACCTCGATTAAACTTTCAGTAACATCAACACCTGTCGCCTTGCCTTCAGGACCGACGATCGATGCATAGCTGCGTGTGTCATCACCGAGACCGCACCCCGCATCAAGTACGACATCACCAGGTTTGAGCCGAAGCAGGTTGAGCATCACCCGTTTTGCTTCTTGCATATCCGGTCGAGCATTCCAGCCATCAAGATTGGTGATCATCCGGGTAAGCTGTGCCTCAGAAGCGGTATCAAGGTCGTTGAAGGGATTCTCTAATTGTTGTTCATCTCCCATCAAAATCCTCCATATTCGATAAGCTGCAAAAAATTGGAGATGCACGGTCCCCAGCGCATTTGCAACGCTCACATCTAACATCTGTTGATGTTGTCATCATAGCAATGGGCGCAGTTTATGCAAAATCTGAGGCAGGATTGCCAGAGTTTCGTCAAGAATGTTTCACGTGAAACACCTGCTTCACAACCCGATGAGTAGTGTGCGAACAACTACAGCCTGTCTTGTACGACACATAGTAGCCCAGGAGGTCTGAGGGCAGTAGATAAGCCTGATGCGTCTGGTAGGGGCGAACCTTGTGTTCGCCCGATTTATGCACAATAACGTTATCAGGGCGAACACAAGGTTCGCCCCTACTGCGATGGAATTCCAGACCTTGGTTTGGTGAATTGTTGTAGTGTGGAGAAAAGGAAAGCTACGCCATCGCGAGCGGAGGACGCCGGAACGGGCGATCGGTGATGTACCCCAACGCATACCCGGCCTGCATCGTCTGGTGAATCTCGGAGGTGCCGCCGAAGATGACCGCCCCTTTGACGTTGGCGAGGTGCCGGGCAAGCGTCCGGTTCTCCGGCCCGGCCAGTTCCTGATAGATGGTCAATGCGCTGGCGGCATTCGCAAACCCAGCCTCGGATGCCTGCCATTTTGCCAGCCGGGTCGCTTGCAAATCGAGTTGCCCACGGTTCTTGAGGTCTGCGGCACGGGCAATCAACAACCGGGCGATCTCCTCACGTGCGACCATCCGCGCCAGCTCGGCAGCGGGCAGGCTACCGCCTGGTTCGCCAAGTTCTCGCAACAGGCTGGCGGTGATCCTGCGGCATTCGGCGGCGATGCCGAGCGCGCCTGCACCGACAGTGAAGAGGCCGTGGCCCAGCGAAGACAGGGCGATAACGAACCCTTCTCCGACATTCCCCAGCACCCTGTCACCGGACACGAAGACATCCTGACAGCTGATTGAGCCGGTATCGCCAGCCCGCATGCCCAGCTTGCCGTGCATTGTGCTGACCGACAAACCGGTTGATTCCCGGTCTACGATAAAACAGCTGATGCCGCGGTGTCGTTGTGCCGGATCGGTCGTTGCGAAGATCAGGTAGAGTGAAGAAGTCGAGGCACAGCTAATCCAGGTCTTCTCGCCGTTGAGTAGATAGCCCCCGTCGACAGTCCTGGCTCGCATCTGGATGGCTGCCACGTCGGAGCCAGCGCCGGGTTCAGTCAGTCCGAAGGTCGCCAGCCGCTGTCCGGTTACGAGTTGCGGCAGCCACTCCTGTATTTGCCGGTCGTTACCCCACTGCAACACGGTCATGGCCACCAGCCCGAGGTGGACGGTTAGCCCGACCTGATAGCTGCTGTCGATCGCGCCGAGTTCCTCGCAGACAGCCGCCAGATCGGTGTAACTCCGGCCGAGACCGCCGTGCTCGACCGGAATCGTCAACCGGTAGAGCCCGGCCTCGATCAGCGCGTCGGTCGCCGCCGGGCACTCCTCCCCGGCCAGGAACCGCTCTTCGATACCCGGGGAGAGGATTCGCCGGCCAATATCGCGTATCTGCTGGATAAGATCGGTTGCCGGCTCCCAGACCGGCGGAATCCCTTCCGGGGATAGGCTATCCATCAATGATGGGATCGGGGCGGGAATCTACCGGAGCCTGGCCGCGCCGGTAGACCATAAAGGTGCGTTCGAAGGTGATCACGACGGTGCCATCCTGGTTGTAGCCGGTCGTTCTGGCGCTGACGATCCCGGCATGCGGGCGAGACCCCGACGCCCGCTTACTCAAGATCTCCGAACGTGAGTAGAGCGTGTCGCCGACGAAGACCGGGTTCGGCAGCTTGATATCGTCCCAGCCCAGATTGGCGATGACGTTCTGAGTCAAATCGGTGACGCTCTGACCGGTCACCAGAGCTAGAGTAAAGGTCGAATTGACCAGCGGTTTGCCAAATTCGGTCTGGCTGGCGTAGTGGTGATCGAAGTGGATGGCGGCGGTGTTCTGGGTCAGGAGGGTGAACCAGCTGTTATCGGTCGATGTCACCGTCCTCCCTAGCGGGTGATCGTAAATGTCACCAACTTCGAAATCCTCGTAGAAGCGTCCCTTCCAGCCCTCTTTGCGTGCCACCTGCTACCTCCGCAGCAATTTTCGAATCAACCAGGCAGCGACCAGACTACAGAGAGCTGTCGGGATGACATAGCTCAGGTCAGACTGGAGCGGCGGCGGGGTCGGTTCGTCGGTGGCTTCGAAGCGGACGAAGTGCAGCCGGTCCCTCTTCGCCACGACATCCGCAACCGTCGCCTCAATCCCCAGCGATGCCAGATACCAGCCGGTGAGTGGCGGGTCGCGCCGCATGAAGAATTCGTAGACCCGGGCGATCTCATCCGGGTCGGTTACCCGGCTGGCCCGCATCGACTCAACTCCCTGGGCCGTCTGGATCGTCACCTGCGGATTCGCCACCAGATTGCGGTACCACTGGGAGCGTTCGCCGAATGCTGAGACTGCGTAAGGCGTGCCGTCCAGCCGGTAGTACTCGACCATGGTGTGACGCGGCAATCCGGTCCTGCGACCGGTGACGGTCAGGACCATGATAATCCGTCCGATGATGAACCCCAGACCCAGCCGCCAGAGCTGCAGTGGCGCTTTGAACATCAGCCGCCGCCAGCCGCCAGACGGGTAGGCCATGAGTGCGTTTTCCTGCTGTTGAAATTCAGGTGTGTTCATGGCGCCTCCCGATCTCGATTATTCCATGACCTATCAAGAACCAGTACGAGGTGACAGCTACGTAATCGAGAAGCGGAGCGACCACAATCTCGTATCTCGATTTACTGAAGTGGTTGTGTGATAATGCGCCAGACGTACCGATGAAACGAGTCAACTCGTTCCTGCCCTTTTCCAGTTTGCTAATCGTCCCTACCAAAGAGAATTTCATGATTGACAGAGAGTCTGTTCATGTTGATCTCCGGCTTAGCGAGAGCGAAGCCCGCTACCAGGCGGTGATCCAAAACGCCTCGGATATGATCCAGAGTGTGCTCCCTGACGGAACCTTCGAGTTCGTAAATGATGCCTGGAGAAACACGCTCGGATACACCGATGAAGACCTGCTTGAAATGACGGTGTTTGAGATCGTCCACCCTGATTTCCTTGAACATTGCATGGCCGATTTTATGCGCGCTATCAGCGGTGAAACGGTGGATTTCCTTGAGACAACTATGGTGGCCAAGGACGGCCGCTCGGTCCCGGTCGAGGGCAGTATCACCTCCCGGTTCCTCGGTGATGAAGTCGTCGCCACTCACGGATTCTTTCGCGACATATCAGAACGGCTTCGCGCCCGCGAATTGGAGATACGCACTGCCAAACTGGAAATTGAGGAGCGGGCGCGCTATCAGGAAAAGATGGCCGCGCTCGGCAAACTCTCTGCCGGATTGGCGCATGAATTGAACAATCCTGCCGCCGCCGCGCTTCGGGCTAACGGCGGACTGCCGGCTACTATCCAGCGGCGAGATTCCGCGATGATCAAGCTAGCGAGCGCCGGTATTAGCCCGGATGCCTGGGATGTGATAGACGAGATCCTCAGCCGGGAACGGCAGGTTCGATTGGACCCCATCGCGCTCAGCGAGTCTGAGGCGGCCATCGAAGCCTGGATGGGGCGCCACGGTATCGAACGGGCCTGGGAGTTGGCTTCAGCGTGTGCCGAAGCCGGACTGACCGAGCAGGATTTGACGGCTATTGCAGCGCAAGTGCCCGCAACATCGCAGGCAGATGCGATCGGCTGGGTAAGCGAATCGCTGCTCTTGCGTGAGTCCACCGAGATCATCGCCGAGTGTTGCCGCCGTATCGGCGATCTGGTCTCGGCGATCAAAGTCTACTCACATATGGACCGCGCGACTGAGTATGAAGCTGACATTCATGACGGGCTGGAAAACACCCTGATTATCCTCAAACACCGCTTGCAAAATATCGAAGTCGAGCGGCAGTATGACCGTTCTATTCCGATGATCCAGATGTACGGCAACACCCTGAATCAGGTTTGGACCAATATCTTCGACAATGCCATTGACGCCATGGACGAACATGGCAAGATCACGATACGAACGATGACGGACGATGGGTACGTCGTGGTCGAAATTGAAGACAACGGAGACGGTATACCGCCTGAAGCATTGCATCAGATCTTTGAACCGTTTTTCACCTTGAAGGCACAAGGTCAAGGCACCGGTCTTGGGCTGGATACCGCCTGGCGTATCGTCACCGGAGAGTACAACGGCTCGATCACGCCAGTTTCTGTGCCTGGACGAACGGTCTTCCAGGTAAGACTGCCGCTAGATTCAATCACTGAGAGCGCCGTAATAGTTGATTAGTTTGAGACTTCGCAAGCCAGGCTGAACCCAGGCTTGAACCGAAGAGCTTTGATCTGACCACCGGGTTAACCTCGAGTCACGCTGACCTATCCTGCCGTTCCCCTCCGCTCCGACACGAAACATATCTTCGCCAGGGAGTGACCTGGGTTGGTCGCTGTAGTCGACTATGTTGTGGCCAGCCTGGACTGTTCGCAACCGTCGCTCGAATACGCAGGTATATCGTTGTTTTTTACCCCTGACTCAAGCTCATCTGATCACAACCTTCTTTCTTCTTTATATAATGACCCCGTCAACGGGTTCCTGGACGGAGATAGAGCACTTGTACGCGCGAAAACAACCGGACAAACGAGCACAACAATCGGCATTTCCGACGGTTTCCGGCGGGCAGCAGCATACTAAGCCGGTCAGTTTCAAAGCCGATCTGTTTGAACAGATGGTGCGGCATATCCAGTCAACTGCCCCGGTCGAGGGATGTGGTCTGGTTGCTTTTGATGACGACCGCCCGGTAAAAATCTACCCGGGAACAAACACCCTCGACAGCACGACACGCTACCGAATGGATGACCGGGAAGTGCTGATTGCCGTTGATGAGATGGATCGCAACGGCTGGTGGCTCGGAGCCATCTATCACTCCCACCCCAACTCACCGCCGGTGCCATCGTCAACCGACCTCCGCGAGGCGAACTGGCCAGACGCGCTGATGATCATTATCTCGCTTCAGAGCGGCCAACCCCAGGCTCGTGCCTACCGTGTGGAGCGGCAACACTATCAGGAGATCCCGTTACTCATTGAACCCCCGGCCCAGGGTCTACTGCCAAGCCTCCGGGTTCTGGCTCGCTATGCGGTGCGTGCGGTGACCGAACCGGAGTCGACACTCGATGATCATCCACGCCCGGCGCGCCAGGCAGCGGCAGGAGGGTCCCCGCAGGCAGCACCTGTTCTGCCAGCCGATCACGCTCCGGTTGTCGAGGACCTGCCTTCGCGAGCGACGATAGGAATTCTTGGCGGGATGGGTCCGCTGGCAACGGTGGATCTGATGGGTAAGATTGTCCAGGCAACCCCGGCCAGCCGCGACCAGGAGCATATTCCCGTTGTTGTCGTCTCAGACCCCCGGGTTCCAGACCGCACCGCTGCGCTGCTTGAAGGTGGGGACGACCCGGTTCCCTGGCTGGTGCGTGGCGCACGGCTTCTGGAGAGCATGGAGGCGAACTTCATCATCATCCCCTGCAACACTGCTCACGCATTTCTGGAACAGGTCCAACCGCATATTCGCACGCCGATTCTCAGCATGATTGGGGCGGCCAGCGATGCTATCTACCGTGAGTTTCCAGGCATCCGGAGGGTCGGGCTATTGGCGACATCAGGCACGATCCAGAGCGGGATCTATCAGGAGGCGCTCCGCTCTCACGGAATTACGACACTTATCCCCACACTGGACACCCAACAGAATATGGTGATGCAGGCCATTCAACAGGTGAAAGCAGGCAGCACCGCAACCGAGACCCGAGATCTCCTGGCGCGTGCCGGTAGGGAACTGGTTGACGACGGAGCAGAGGTGTTGCTGGCTGCCTGCACCGAGATACCGGTTGTCCTCACACCGGATAGCGTGCCGGTTCCACTCGTAGATGCCACCGACGTTCTCGCCAGGCAAGCGGTGTCGCTGGCTCTCGAGATCGACGCTGGTGTCGCACAGAATCGAACTGCGCTGTGACAGCTATCGACGCCAAATCCAATGAAGACCTGATCGATGCGCTTGCTGCGTTCCCAAAACGGCTCGATACCCTTCTGGCCGATCGAGATGAAGCAGATCTCAAACGAGCCGGTCCAGAAGCTGGCTGGGGTGTTGTTGAGATTCTCTGTCACCTGCGAGACACCGAAGAGGTATTCATCGAACGGGTGGAGCTCATGCTCACCGAAAACACACCAAGGCTCCAGCCCTCCGACCATACCCTCTGGCCGATCGACCGGGACTACCTTGGTCAGGATCCCGGCGAGGTGCTGGAGAGCTTTTCGGAATACCGGCGAACGATCGTCGAGATACTGGATGATATGCACATTACCGACTGGGAGCGGATCGGACTACATCCGGAGTACCAGCAAATCACGATCCGGCAGTATGTTGGACTCATTGTCAGGCACGATGCCGAGCACGAACAGCAAATCATGGCCGCGCTGCGAGAGACGGAATAGTATTTAATGCATCCCGGCGAAAGGGAATCGTCAATCAAAAAATCCGTAGTGTTTTACAGCAGCAGTGACACACCTGATTCCGACGTAGGGGAAAACCCTGTGTTCTCCCGGTAAACATCACAGTTGTTGCAAGCGGGGGAACACAAGATTCTCCCCAACAGGAAGACGTGAGGGGACGAGATCGACAGTGGCAAACGAAGAACAGATCTGGATCAAGCTGGCACAGATGCCAAACCTGCTCTCCAAACGGTTGAGCCCGCAGCGCAGTGAGATCAAACTCACCCGCGCGCCGGAACGCGGCGTGCCATCGGTGCGGGATATTATCGCCGGACTGCGGGATCACGAGGCGCACGTCTATCCGAAGATGCACATGATCGCCACCCAGGACTATCCCGACTTGCGATTTGTTTCAGACTTGATCGGATCCGTTGAATACAGCCACGACGATCTGACCCTCACCGTGCTGGCTCAGTTCCGGCGAATACGCATGACCACAATGGCGTTTCTCCGTGAGTTGCCGGCTGACGCCTGGGAGAGACTCGGCAAAGATGAGCTTGGCCGACGCGTTTCAATCCACGACCTGGCTCTCCAACTCATTCAGCATGACGCCGAACAGCTCGCGTTGCTCGACGCAACGCTGATTGCTCGCGACGCGATGCCGTTCAATGTGACCCCGGTCGTAGTTGGGTAGGACATCACCGATATGGAACTGACAGGGAAGAACGCACTGGTGACCGGCGGCACCTCCGGAATCGGCGAGGCCATCTCCCGCAGATTCGCGGCAGAAGGCGCGGCGGTGCTCATCGCCGGACGCGATAGCGAACGGGCTGCTGCCATCATTAGCGACATTGAAAGCGCTGGAGGCAACGCCAGTTTCCTGCCGGTCGACGTGCGCGATGAGCAGAGTGTGAAATCACTGGCTGACGGCGCAAGCCACCAGTTCGAGCACCTGGACATCCTTGTGAACAACGCCGGGATCATCGATTTCGGCAGTGTCATTGATATGGACGTCGCCGCCTGGGATAACCTGATGAACACCAACGTCCGTGGTGTTTTTCTAGTCTCTAAGTACCTCATCCCGCAGATGCTGGACACTGGCGATGGCCGGGGAGGGAGCGTCATCAACCTCTCATCGAATCTTGGCAGGGTCGGTTCTGCCGGGGTCGCCGCCTACTGCACCTCAAAAGGGGCCGTCTCCCAGCTCACCCGTTCGATGGCGCTCGACCACATCAAAGACGGTGTGCGGGTCAACGCGATCTGCCCGGGAACCACCGACACCCCACTCGTTCGCGCCCAGGGCGTAGATCGCACACCCGAAGAGGAGCAGGCCGCCAGAGAACGGTATAACCTGCGCTATCCAGTCGGCAGGCAGGCGACCGCCGACGAAATCGCCGAAGCCGCCCTCTACCTGGCTTCGGATCGCTCGGCGTTCATGGTCGGCAGCGAACTGATGATCGACGGCGGGTATACTGCCCAGTAACCTGCAAGGCCACTCACCTGATCACGAGTGCGTCAGATAACGAAGCCAGTTCCATGGCTGGTAGTCGGTTCTAGCTGCCTGTCAGCCGCGCCCGCTCGAATGCGCCCTGGATCGCGGTGTAGGTGCGCGCCATGACCTCAGGTTCGTCCAGCATCAGGTAGAGCAGATCGGCGGCTTCGAGGAAGGCGTTGAGTTCGAAAGCCAGCTGAGCCGGATCCACGCCATCAGCCAGTGAGCCTTCCTGTCTGGCGGTTTCAGCAAGCTGGGTCAGAAAAGCCATCCACTCCTTTTGAGATTCGATCACCCGCTCGCGCACCGGACCGGGCCGGGCATCGAATTCCGCGGTGACCGTCACAAAGAAGCAGCCGCCAGGGAAAACACGGCGCTCCAGGTAGGAGAGAAACAACGCACAGATCTGTTTCAGCTGCTTGAAAGCCCCGTCCGCCTGCATCGCAGGTCCAATTACCTCACGGCCAAACGTATTGAGGGCGCTATCAATCGTTGCCAGCTGGAGCTGCTCCTTCGATCGAAAGTGAGCGTAGACCCCGCTCTTGCTCATATCAAGTGCGTCAGCAAGCCGTCCAATGGACAGCCCTTCCAGACCATCGATGGTCGCCAGCCTGGCAGCGGTTTCGAGGATCAGCTCTCTGGTTTGTTCGCCATCACTGCGCGGTGGAATCTCGACTACCTCCTCATCGCAAACTTTACTTCCTTCAGAGCCAGTTGACAGCAGCGCACAGGGTCATTACAATGATATAGCACGATCGTTCGTGCTTTCTATGGAAAGGATACTCTCATGGCACAAACATCGACTCCCTGGCAGGTCGAAATACAGGCCGCTGAACTCTATAACTCGCACTTTGTTCCCGCGATCTTTCAGCGTTGGGCAGAAGAACTGGTCAGGTTCGCAGATGTCCAGCCCGGTCAGCGGGTGCTGGACGTAGCCTGCGGGACCGGCGCTGTAGCGCGAGCCGCCGCTGCAGCCGTTGGCTCGGAAGGACAGGTAACAGGTTGCGACATCAACGCTGGCATGCTGGAGGTTGCAGGCCGCGCCGCGCCGGAGATCGACTGGGTGCAAACTGATGCCGAAGCGCTTGACTTTGAAGACGACACCTTCGACGTTGTCATCTGCCAGTCGGCCCTTATGTTCTTCCCCAACCCGGAGAAGGCAGTCCGTGAGATGGCCAGAGTGACAAAGTCAGACGGCCGGGTTGTGCTCCAGACCTGGGGTCGCACCTCTGGCTACGAGATGCTCGCCGACGTATTTGACGATGTCGCGACGCCGGAGGCAGCAGCGATCATCCGGGCGCCGTTCGGGATGGCTGACATGAGTCAGGTGCTCTCTCTCGCCAGCAGTGCGGGATTGTCGGTCGACGAAGCGCGAACTCACTGGGATGTCGCCGAGTTCTCGTCGATGGATGATTTCATCCGGACCGAGATACTGGCGTCGCCACTGGCTACCATGGTCGACCCGGATACCGTGCTGGCTGCCGCCAGACCGGTGATGCAGCCATTTGAACAGCCATCTGGCGCAGCCGTGATTCCGCTGTCGGGAAATTTCGTCAAAGCTTCAGCAGGTTAGACATCCTGAACCGAACGAGGCGTCTGGTTCCGGACTGAACTTCACGCGGCAAAGCGACCGGATTGTCAGGACGGACCGCCTGGCGAACTCGGCTTCGGGGACAGCGATTCTCCCAGCGAAGCTAGCCAAACGTGCGCTTCTGTATATAATAGAAGAAATGAACTGGGTTCTTCGGGGCAGGGTGCGGGAGTTTTACTCCCAATTCCCGACCGGCGGTGAAAGTCCGCGAGTGGGTTAACTCCACTGAACCGGTGAAATTCCGGTACCGACGGTACAGTCCGGATGGGAGAAGACCTGTGACAGGGCTGGAGAGTATCTCCGGCCAGGTGGTCTATCAGCCACCGCCCTGTCTGCATATGTCCTCTCTGAACGTGCTATCCCGAAGGTCCAGCCTTCGGGTTTTGTATTGTTGCAGGGAGACCGGTGCTCGAGATTCCGAGAACAAATCAAAATCAACAGGAGTGGTCGGACCAGGACCGGGACATGATGTCTCGTGCGCTGGATCTGGCTACGTCCGCGCTGGGCCGGGTCGCGCCGAACCCGGCTGTCGGTGCGGTGATCGTCCAAGATGGGATCATCGTTGGCGAAGGGGCAACCTGCCCGCCGCCCGACCGGCACGCCGAAGCGGTAGCGTTGACACAGGCTGGCGACGCAGCACGCGGAAGCACGATCTATGTCACCCTCGAACCTTGTTCCCATCAGGGCCGGACCCCGCCATGCGCCGACGCTATCATCGAAGCCGGCATCCAGCGTGTTGTCGTCGCCTGTGAAGATCCGAATCCGCTGGTCAACAGCCAGGGTGTCGCCCGGTTGCGAGCCGCCGGGCTCCAGGTAGATGTCGGATGCCGGGAACTCGATGCCAGGGAACAGCTCGGCGGGTTTTTCAAACGTATCACCACCGGAACACCCCGGGTTATCACGAAATATGCCATGACAATTGATGGAAAGATCGCAACCCGAACCCGCCACTCGCGCTGGGTGAGCGGTCCTGCATCACGCCAGCACAGCCACGTCACCCGGGACCGGGTGGACGCGATTCTGATTGGCGCTGGCACAATGGTCGACGACAACCCAAGCCTGACGACCCGACTGCCAGAAGAGCTCTGCGGCTATGGCGGTCCGCACCACCCCTTGCGGGTTGTCCTGGACAGCAAACTCCGCACCCCGGCGACTGCTGGCATGCTCTCGCCCGAACAACCTGGCAGTACCCTCATCTACGCCACCCATCTTGCTCCGGAACTGCATCGCGAACAGCTTGAGTCTGCCGGCGCTGAAATTGTTCTCGCGCCAGACTGCGACGGACAGGTTGATATCGTTTTCGTTCTTGAAGATCTCGGACAGCGTGGCATCAATGATTTGCTCGTCGAAGGCGGCGGGACAGTCCATGGATCGTTCTTTGACCGGGGTCTGGTCGATCAAGTGGAGATCTACATCGCTCCGGTCATCGTCGGCGGGGTCGATGCGCCTGGGCCGGTCAATGGCGTCGGTGTGGCGACCATGCCGGAAGCCTGGCAACTGGTTGATCCCAGACTCAGCCAGCTCGGTTCGAATTTCTTGCTGCAGGCCCGGGTGGCCAGAGGCGAGGAGGCAGCCAGTGTTTAGCGGAATCATCGAAGAGATCGGCCAGGTCGAACGCGCGTCGATGACCGGCAACGGACTGGAGTTGACGATCCGCTGCTCGAAAGCGCTGGAGAGCACGATCATCGGAGACTCGATCGCCGTCGATGGCGTCTGTTTGACGGTGGCCGCGATGACCTCGTCTTCCTTTACCGCCAACATTCAGCCGGTCACCGCCCGGCTCTCTACACTTGGAGAGCGGCGAGCTGGTTCGCCGGTTAATCTGGAACGCGCCGTCGCCGCCGGTCAACGGCTTGGCGGCCACTACGTGCAAGGGCATGTCGACGGCGTTGGCCGGATCGCGAGTAAACGGGGCGAAGGCGCGGCGCTCATCGTCGAACTGGCCATTCCCGGTGAACTACAGCGCTACGTCGTCGAACGTGGCTTTATCGCGGTTGACGGCGCAAGCCTGACCGTCATGACGTTGGGGTCGACGAGCATCTCCGTCTCACTGGTCTACCACACCCAACAGCATATTACCCTGCCTGCCCTGCCCGTTGGCGCGACGGTCAATATCGAAACCGATGTCATCGCCAAGTACGTTGAACGACTGATCGGACCCTACCAGCAAGGCGGGCTAACGCGCGAAGCGCTGGAACGGGCGGGATTTGTGTGAGTAGTGGATCAAGTCCCGTAGGGGCGAACCTTGTGTTCGCCCGTGTTGCACAGATTCGACCAATTCCGGGCGAACACAAGGTTCGCCTCTACGGGAAACTCCAGCATACGACCAATACAGGGAGTGAGCTAGAACAATGCCGATTGTAAGCGTGCCCGAAGCAATCCAGGCTTTCCGTGAAGGACGGTTCGTCATCATTGTCGATGATGAAGATCGGGAGAACGAAGGCGACCTCGCCATCCCGGCGGAAGCGATCACCCCCGAAGCTGTCGCATTCATGGCTCGATTTGCCAGCGGCCTGATCTGCGTCCCGATGGCCGGGGAAGATCTGGACCGGCTCGGCCTATCGATGATGGTGCCGCCGGAACAGAATGGTACTCGCCACGGCACGGCATTCACCGTCTCCGTCGAAGCGGCGGAAGGCGTCACCACCGGCATCTCGGCCTATGACCGGGCGAAAACGATCCAGGTGCTGACAGATCCCGAAGCGACGCCAGCGGATATCGTTCAGCCCGGGCATATCTTCCCGCTGCGGTACCACCCCGGCGGGGTACTCGACCGTCCAGGCCAGACCGAGGCATCGGTGGATCTCGCCCGGCTGGCAGGTCTGCGGCCGGCTGCTGTGATCTGTGAAATCATGGATGATGATGGAAGGATGGCCCGTCTGCCGTCCCTCGAACGGTTCGCCGAACAGCATGGCATTCCGATCGTCACCGTCGCTGCGCTGATCGACTACCGGCGCGACCATGATCTCCCGATGTTGCCCCCGGGCGTCACACGTTCCGCACAGGTTGTCAGCCGGGTCAACGACGTTGATCTCCCGACAGCGGACGGACCGTTCCGGCTCATTGCCTTCGAGGAGAAGCCAACCTCCAGGACAAGCCAACCACATCTGGCGCTCGTGACCGGGGATATTAGCGGTCCGGAACCGGTGCTGACCAGAGTCCACTCCGAGTGCCTGACCGGCGATGTCTTCGGCTCGGCACGCTGCGACTGCGGCGACCAGCTCGATCTATCGTTGCGCCAGATCGCCGCTGAAGGCCGCGGCGTGGTGCTTTATCTGCGGCAGGAAGGTCGTGGCATCGGCCTGCTCAACAAACTGCGCGCTTACCAGTTGCAGGATGAGGGTCTGGACACGGTTGAAGCCAACCATCAGCTCGGGTTCCCGGCTGACGCGCGCGATTACCGGATCGCTGCCGAGATGCTGGCTGATCTGGGGATTGGAACTGTCCGGCTGCTGACGAACAACCCGGCCAAGATCGACGGGCTGAGCGAACTGGGCATCATCGTGACCGACCGGGTGCCACTGGCCATACCTTCTAGCGCAAGCAACCGGCGCTATCTCGATACGAAGCGGCTCAAGCTGGGTCATTTGCTGGAAGCGAGTGGGTAGGAGGACGGGAAGATCGGGATGGCGGGAACCGGGAACCGTGAGGCGAAGAAGTAATCTTTTCGACCATTGCATAATGTAAAACGTCCCTCTCCCCGTTTCGTGGGGAAGGGATTCAGGGTGAGGGGAAATCTTGATATGACTGTCTACGAAGGAATGCTCAATGGTCGGGAACAGCGATTTGCGATTGTCGTCTCCCGGTTCAACGAATTTATCTGCGGTAAATTGCTGGACGGTGCGAAAGACGCGCTCATCCGGCATGAGACTGCGGCGGAAAACATTGACGTCTACTGGGTGCCTGGCTCCTTCGAGATACCGCTGGTAGCGAAGAGAGTGGCAGAGACCGGGAGCTATGATGCCGTCATCTGTCTGGGTGCGGTCATCCGTGGTGCGACCGCGCACTTCGAGTACGTCTCGGCCGAGGTCTCCAAGGGCATCGCCAGCGTTAGCCTGGAGACTGGCGTTCCGGTTATTTTCGGCGTTCTGACCACCGACACGATCGAGCAGGCGGTCGAACGGGCCGGCACCAAAGCCGGGAACAAGGGGTTCGAAGCCGCCATGACAGCGATTGAGATGGCCGATCTCCTGAAAAAGGTTGGCTGAATCCCGCCGGCAGCACGATTCCTTCTCCCGCGATCCAGTGCCCCAACTGATCGGCAGCGACTCATCAATCGAGCCGGCTGTTGACCATCAGACAAAGCCCGCTCTATACTCCAGGGAATCTGGTGAGGGGTAGTATTCAGAAATCAAAAGCTAAATCAGCCGGGTTTGGGCATCCGAAAAGCCGGTTCGTCCGTTGCCTCAGGTGACGACTTGCCGATTTGGAGAGGGAGGGTCTATCTGTGAATCGATGGCGAGGATCACGAGCATTCACAATCATCACGGCATGCGTTGTGCTATCAATGACCATTGTTGCCGCCAATATCGGAGGGCCGGGTGGTACCGCAGCGCAGTTTACCGGCGGCACCAAAGTTGAGACCGCGAGCGACGAAGCAAGGCTCCGCCTGCACCCGACGCTGGTCAATTCAGCCCGGAACACCCCTGATGCCTGGATTAAGGTTCATGCTTATATCCTGGCTGGCACGGATGTCTCCGCTTACATTCCGGACGGACTCCAGCGTGCCTATATTGACGCGAACAATCTGACAATCGTTAGCGGCACCGTGCAAGCCCGGCACCTGCTTAAGATGGCCAGTGTTGATGGTGTCCTGATGGTTGAACCGATGCTGGGAGCCTACGCGCCAACCAGCGAACCGGGCAGTTATACCCGGGGCAACACCATCCCGAATGCAGACATGCGTGCGCGAATGAACGCACAGATCCAGAGCGGCGAAAAGAACCTTGAACCGCTGGCTGGCGCGGATTACAGTCCGTCTGACTGGCACGATATCCTGGCAACCCACAATTCCAAACTCGTCTGGGAAAAAGGATTCACTGGCGCTGGCGTCACCGCCATGGTCAACGACTCCGGCGTCGACTGGGCGCACCCTGATATGATGGGAACCTGGGCCACTGTCACCGATCCAGCATCTCCCTACGCGGGTTGGCCAATGATGTTTGATGCCTATTCGATGTTCCTGCTAGCCCGCGATCAGATTCTGGGTGAGGCAAACATCGCCAGCGGATTCGGCCAGTACGCCGACACCAGCACAGTTGTGACGGAAGGAAATTCCAGCTACCAGCCGCTCGACGCCAGCGCGCCGAACACCTACTCGCTAACCGGAACCAGCCAGAGTGGCGATTACCACATTGGCACTCACCCGGATACGACGCTGATGCCCTGGTACTTCATTGCCACAGGGATTGAGCCTGAAGAAGGCGATCCCGGTCAGCGCCCGGCGATACTGGTTGTCGACGAGAACACCGCTGGCGTCTACGACACGGTCTATGTCGACCTTGATTTCAACAACGATTTCTCTGACGAAAAAGCGATCACCCGGGAAAGCCCGATCAGTGGCGCTGACTGGTGGGGAACCTATGATCCGGACAGCGGATCCTTCGACCCGAACCCGGACGGGTTCTATGACATCTCCGGCGGTCTGGCCTACTTCATCGCCGACGGGGTGAACGCGGTACCCGCTTCCGACTGGTGGTGGGGATTGATCCCGCCGGCCAACGGCAGCCTGGTCGCCTTCTCAATCAATGATTTCAACACCAGCCCGGCCGGGAACCACGGCATGCTGGTGGCATCTGGTATGACCGCTCAGGGGGTTATCGATGGTGATTCCTACGGCGCAGTCATAGACGGCGATGTCGCTAGCGGAGAACGGCCGGACTACAAACCGGCCGATGCCGGCGGCATGGTTCAGGCGGCTGGCAAAGATGTATCGCTCACCAGCGCCGGTGACTTCTACAGCTTCGGAGCGATGGATGCGTTCTACTTCGCCGCGCTGGGCTACGACGGCATTCCGTTCACTGCTGACGACACCCAGATCATCAACAACTCCTGGGGCAACTCTACAACCCACAACGAAGGCTGGGATTCACTCTCGCGGCTGATCGACTCAATTGGACGGACGATAAACCCGACCCTGGCGATCGTCTTCGCCGTCGGCAATGGCTCCCCGGGCTTCGGCACGGTTACCGCGCCAGCGCCGCCATGGGCGATCCTGGTTGGCGCTTCGACCCAGCACGGGTCGACCAACTGGGATTCAGCGACAACGGCCGATCAGATCACCTATGGCGATGTCAGTTCGTTCTCCGGTCGCGGACCGTCCTCACGCGGCACCGTCGGCGTCGATATCGTCGCCTCCGGCTCTCGAGCCTCCGGCGATGTGCCGTTGAACGAAGCCATGAGCGGAGTCCATGCCTGGACGACCTGGGGAGGCACCAGCCGGGCAGCGCCGGTGCTGGCCGGCAATCTCGCGCTGGTCTACCAGGCGTTCTACGAAACGTATGGCGGCTGGCCAACGGCTGACACCGCGAAAACGATCATCAAGAGCGGCGCACGGAGCATGGGCTACGACCCGTTCCTTGAGGGCGCGGGCGTTCTCGACGCCAACCGCGCTGTCGACCTGGCGGCTGGCATCGAAGGAACGTTCGTCTGGCCAAATGAGTGGAATGTTGGCGGCTGGAATGGTGAGAGCTATCCAGGGTTTGCCAGCGTCGTCCTGCCGGGTGAAACGCAAGATGAGGATTTCTACATCACCAATCCGTCATCCACGCCAAAGACGATCACGATCAGCGACCGCTGGTTGCAGAAGGTAGACACCTACCAGTTCGACTGGACCTCACAACCAATCAGTGTCGAACCGATCACTCTGGTGGAGGGTGACCCAAGCGAGACTGAAATCGACTGGAATACGCCGCACTATCTGTTCGACGTCACGGATATGATTCCCGCCGATGCCGACATGGTCGTTTTCCGGCAGAACTACTCCTACGACCAGTATGATCCCGGCTATTCCTATGCCTGGGAACAGGTCAACGACTTCTACCTGCTGGCATACGACTGGTACGACGTCAACGGCAACGGCAGCCTCTGGTCCGACAGCAACGGAAACGGCGTCGTCGACGACGGCGAGATCGACCGCGGCGAGTACATGCGTTTTGAGTATTCAAACGCCCGGGCCAACACCGGCTATCTCACTATCTCGCAGCCGCATCAGCGCATCCACGACGGCATCTTCGTCGCGTTCCAGCATAACCAGGCGCGGGCAGACATTCCGCAGACTTCAATGACCGTGGCAATCGATATCTACAAACAGGTCGATATGCCGTATATCGAGCCGCGCGAGAAGCAAGTTACCGTCGCGGCAGGAGAGACGCGACGAGTCCAGGTCCGGGCCAATTTCCCGGGCAACACGCCGCCAGGCGTCTATGAAGGCGGCATCGTCTTTGATGACGGCTACTGGCAGAATGTGGTGCCGTTCTCAGCAATCTTCGCTCCAAACCGGCACGATTTCACCTCCAGCGGCGATCTCGGCGACGGCTACTACAGCAACGGTCAGATCTACGGCGCACAGTCATGGCGCTGGCGCGAAGAATCCGGCGATTGGCGGTTCTTCTATACCAACAACCCGGCGACGCCAGGCGCGCTCGCCGACAAGATGCCAGACGGCGAGTTCTACTTCATCGCCGACGTTGAGTGGGGGATGCTGCCGACGGATGTCAACCTCCACATCATGAGCCCGTCGACCGATCAGTTCAGCGACACCGAGCCAGAATACTTTGGCCCGTATCCGCTGGTGATCACCTCATCGAGTAACTCGGGCTACGATGGCGACGGCGTCTACCGCACCGAGACGAGCAGCGGAACGCACCGCGAAGTCATCGCCGGTCCATACCGTGAAGGGCTGAACGGCATTCTGCTCCACAATGTCAACTACTCCGGTGAGTATCCTTCCGAGCCGATCACCTTGAAAACCGGCGCGATCGGCGTTGCCAACAGCCCGGTAACCGGATCAGGCAAAGCCGGCAGCGACACGGTCCAGATCGAGCAATCCGTCGCATCAACGATCGAGCTCTCAGGGCTGGAAGTGCGCGGGTTTGGCCTGAGTACTCCAG
>CAZNYB010000060.1:0-9743 GCA_964577155.1 uncultured Thermomicrobiales bacterium
CCCAGGGCGTCAGCATCGTCACCGAGCTATTCGTCAACCCGGGAGATATCGTCATCAGCGAGGTGCCGGTCTGGAGCGGCGCAGTGACGATCTTTCGCACCTACGGCGCAGAAGTTATCGAAGTCGATGTTGATGACGAAGGCACGAGGGTAGATCAGCTTGAATCTATTCTGAATGATCTGAGGGCTGACGGAAAAAAGGCCAAAATGATCTATCTCATCCCGACCTACCAAAACCCTGCCGGAGTGGTCACCACTCATGAGCGCCGCCTGAAAATTGTCGACCTGGCCCAAGAACACAACGTCCCGGTCATTGAAGATGATGCCTATTTCGACATCCGCTTCGAAGGCGATCGTCCGGAAACGATGTACGAGCTTGATGACTCCGGCCTTGTGCTTTTTCTTGGAACATTTTCAAAAATCATGGCGCCGGGCATGAGAATGGGCTGGATCGTCGCTCATCCTGACATCGTGCAGCGACTGGCGGCACTGAAACATGAAGGCGGCACAAGCCCGTTTGGCAGCCACATTGCGGCGGAGTATGCAGCTTCTGGAACCCTCACCGCACACATAGCCGCCACCAGTGAATACTTCAAACGCAAGCGTGATGCGATGCTGGCGGCGCTGGAGGAATTCATGCCCGAGGGAGTCAGCTGGAGCAAGCCGCCAGGCGGTTTCTTCCTCTGGGTAAGCCTCCCCGAACAGCTCGATGTTCGGCAGATCGCGCCAAAGGCGGCTGAGCTCGGCGTCACCATCAGTTCTGGAACTGCCTGCTACTACCACGGACGGGGGACTGACAAGATCCGGCTGGCCTACTCGTTTGCAACGGAAGATGAGATACGAACCGGGATCGAGATCCTCGCAGATATCGTTCGAGACGAATTGGAACAGACCGAAAACGACTGATTGCCGGGCGGCAACGCACAAGGGAAAGGGACATCAAATTGTCAATGGGTGATTCAAAGACAGACTGGCTCGATGGACTCTACTCCGAGCGATCTCAACGTGCTGGAGTAGGCTGGGGTGGGGTCACGAATCAACGGGCGATGGCTGAAGGAATCTCACTGGGAGGTGGTTTTCCCGATCCATATAGCATGCCAATCAATGACATGATTGATGCCACCCGGATCGTCCTGGAACGAGATGGGAAGTGGGCGCTGCAATACGCCTTCGGCACCGGCGTACCTGAGTTGGTCGAGCAACTACTGATCAAATTGAAACGTGATCAGGGATTTGACGCGTCGCCAGAGAACATCTTGATCACCCATGGCGGTTCACAAGCTCTGATGCTGATCTGGGAGATGTTTGTAGATCCTGGTGACGCAATCCTCTGTGAGTCGCCGCACTTTCTTGGCGCTGTCGCACACTCACGGCAGAATGCTGCCGACGTCTATGAAATTCCGCTGGACGACGATGGCATCGTTATCAACGAGTTGGAGCGAGTCCTTGCTGAACTTCGTGACCAGGGGCGACGGGCGAAATTTCTCTACCTGGTCCCTAATTTCCAGAACCCGACCGGCATCACCTACTCGCTGGAGCGGCGTCAACGCATCGTCGAGTTAGCGCAGGAATACCGAATGCCGATCGTCGAGGATGATGCCTATCATGATTTGCTGTTTGATGGTGATCGAGTCCCAACTTTTTACTCGCTCGACGATCAGGGATTGGTACTCTACCTCGGCACCTTTTCCAAGATTATGTCAGCTGGCATGCGCATAGGCTGGGTCGTGGCAAACAGAGACTTCATTGCCCATCTGTCGGGGTTGAAGGCTGACGCTGGCGCAAACGCCTTCGTCAACTTCGTCGCAGCCGAGTTCGCGTCCTCTGGGAATCTGCAAGAACATATTATTGAGCTACGTTCGATCTACCATGGACGGCGAGATGCCATGCTCGATGCGCTGGCGGCAGAGATGCCTGAAGGTGTCAACTGGACCCGGCCAACCGGTGGATTCTTTATCTGGATCACCTTGCCTGAAGGAGTAACCGGACAGCAAGTTGCCGATATTGCAGCCAGACAGGGTGTCTCGGTGGGTCTGGGTGAGCGATTCTTTGTCAACGGTGGCGGGGAGCAGAACCTACGGGTGAGTTACTCCTTCAATGACGCCGACCAGATTAACACTGGCATCAAGGTGATTGCCGACGCCATCCGTGAGCTGCAAGACACCTAGAGCATTCTTAGAAAGGCATGGGCTCAGCCGGCTCCGCAGAAATCATAGGCAGTTCGGGCCAGGATGCGGGTGAAGGATTCCAGCGAGTCGAGATCGACCCACTCTTCTATGCCGTGCGCCCCAAATCCGGCTGGACCAAAATAGGCTGTCGGCAGACCGGCAGCGGCTAGTAGAGCGGAATCTGCCCAGCCTGCTTTGCCGATGAATTCCGGTGTTTTCCCGCGCTCCACCGTGGCTGCCTGTTTGAGCACCTGAACGATCTCTTCGTCCTCTGATACCTCAAAGGGTTGTCTCACGACACCGATCTCGAGCATCGCCCGGAAGTCAGGATCGGCATCCGAAATATCTGAGAGGATCGTTTGCAACTCATCCTCGATTTGCTGCCTGGTTTCGCCGGGAATTGTCCGGCGTTCGACCTGCAGATAGCAGGAGGCCGCATAGGATGATATTTCCTGACCACCGCTGATCAACCCCTGGTGCATCGACGGAGGACCGAGATATCGGTGCGGTGTGCGTTCAAGCAACTCATCTGACAGATCGCCAAGTGCAACCTGAACTTTGCCCATCTTGGCAATGGCATCAATGCCCAACCAGTAACGGCTTCCATGTGCCGCCACACCCTGGCTGACGACTTCAGCCCAGACAAAGCCTTTGTGGGCGACACAGATATCCAGATCTGAGTTTTCGAGGCAGATGGCCGCATCCGGTTTCCACCGATCCAGTTCCCGTACTACTGCCTGCGTTCCTATGCTGGCGTACTCTTCGTCAACCACATAGGTGACGACCAATCGCCCCGGAAAATCTCCGGCTCTTGCGATATGCTCCAACAACAGGGTCGCCCCCGCCATGGAGCCTTTCATGTCATAGGAGCCACGGCCATAGAGTTTGCCGTCAGCGACAATCGGGTCAAACGGGGCTTCCATGCCGACGACGCCGACAGTATCGATATGACCATTGAGCAGCAGGGTCCGACCACTGCCTGAACCAGCTGTCGCAATGACATTCGATCGCTTTTCGCCGTCACCGGCATCCTGCAATATGACCTCGATGCCAGGTGTTTTACTAAGCCGTTTGGCGATAGCCTGAGCCAGCTCTGCCTCACCTTCAGCGCCTGGCACAAGATCCGGGTTGATCGACGGGATGCTGACCATCTCCGCGGCAATCTCGACAAGTTCGTCTCGCTGAAACTCGATCATAGGTTATCCCCGCTCAGCATAGTTGCGTTCCGGCCGGCAGTCCTACTCAGGAGTAGCACCGGTTAACAGATACTATAACGTGGCGGCGACATGACAGTTGCCCGGTACCAGATGCCCGGACTCGTGACCGCATCAGTCTGCAGCCCGCCGCTCCATCGAAAGCTCGGTATCGGTGTGACGTGTGACTGGATAAGATGACTTCCAGGCGTCAAATCCGCCTTCCAGCGCGAACGCGGTAAACCCTGCCTGGTTGAGTTGATCCGCCACACGGGCGCTTGATCCCTCATGCGGTCAGGTGCAGTAAGCCAGGATCTGTCTATCGGTTGGGTTGGCTCGAATCCACTCGCTGATCTGATCTGGCAGTACCCGGATACTGCCATGAATCTGCCGTGGATCTTCGGCGAATTGCGAACGAGACCGCACATCAAGAATTATTGGAGGATTTTCTGAATTCAATAGGTTGGCCAGTTCATCCGGCGTCATCTTGTGGTCGCCGGTTGGCGAATGCTGGAACAGACCGGCTGCGGTGCTAGTTCGCTCTTCTTCAAGCGTATGCTCGTTTACCTGTTTCCCGTACCAGGTGCCAAGTGGTGTTGCCGTCATCCCGTGAGCAACGACCGACACTATGACAACGACGCCAACAACGGCCATCATCCATTCCGCGTTCGGAACATCTTGCTGGACGACAAGCAGCACCAGCAGCAGCGAATTCAAACCGCGAGGACCAAACCAGGCGATGAAGAGCCGGGCGGTGTGGCTCGCCATTGCCCGGTGCAACACCAGACTGAACGAGATCGGTCGAGCGATAAATAGCACGATGAAGGCGAATAGTAGCGCGAGTCCGATGGAAACCATGTCGATCATCGTTGAGAGGACCGCGCCAAACAAGACAAATGAGAAGAGCATGGTCATTTCGGCGGTGACTTCGCCATATTCAAGGAAACAGGTGCAAAGATCGATGTTGAAAATCGTGATCGCCAGGCCAGCGGCGAATGCAGCAAGGAAACCGTCGCCCCCGACCGCGTCAGCCGCCGCATAGGCGGCCAGCACCAGAGCGATGCCGTACAATGCCTGATACTCCCGGCGGATCCCATAATAGTTGTCGGCTTTAGCCATGAGCCAGCCGCCAACCCCTCCAATTCCAAGCCCGACCAGTGGTCCGATGACCAGCAATCGCCCGAGAAACTCAGACCAGGCGGCGGAACCGCCGGTCTCCCCGACGCCAATCGCTATCAAGATCAGCACAGCGGGCAGGATGACAAGATCGTTCGTTCCCGCTTCAACACTCAATGCCCGCCGCACTGAGCCTGGTATGCGTTTGTCCAGAACCACCTCGCGCAGAACCACCGGATCAGTTGACGCGAGAATCGCTCCGAGCAGCAACGACTCTACGACAGTTGTGCCGAGTATGAGATAGGCTGCTCCGGATGATATAGACACAGTCAAAATCGTTCCCGGACCAAGCGACAGCACCGGAATGAGCCAGTCGTTGCCAACTTCATCCAGATTGAGATTGATGGCATCAAGAAACAGGACCAGTGAAAGTGTCAGTACGGCCACGACCTCGAGTGTCGTGTCGTGTGGGCCGATGTCGATGAGGCCAACCCCCTCGGGGCCAATAAGAACCCCCAGTCCGAGGAAGATCATTGGAAATGAAATTGGAGCGCGTTCGATGAGCCCGGAAGCAAGCGCGGATATTGCCAGAACGGCGGCAATTAGTCCAAACGCCGTGATTAAATCAGGCACAATTCAGCCTCTCGACATGAGCCATTTCCCCAGAAGACAGTATACGGGGAAAGAAGCAGCGTCGGGCGCAACAGCAACGCCGCCAGCCCCGACTCATGATAGGATGTCCGCGATTCTAAAGCTCGATTCCGTGGATGATTGGAGCATGACCTTGCCAGTAATGACGATGAAAACGTTCAGGGCGAAACCCGGTCAGATGGACGACCTGATTCAATTGCTTGAAGACGCTCGCGCCGAGATGTTGCGAATTAATAGCAACCGCACGGTCCGGATATTTCAGGCAAGTCTCGCCGGCCCAGATACGAACGACATTACGATCATGATCGAGTACCCCGATATGGCGACGTTTGCGGCAGCACGGGATAGCGAGTTTGCTGACGAAGGCTGGCAGACCATCGGTGACCGGGCAAACGGGAACGCAACTCCCGCGGATACATTGACCTACCAGTTGCTCCTCGACATCACACCCGGGTAAACGGCAGCAGTCAGCTTATGTATTTCGAACGCAACTGGAATAGGTCTTCAACATGGACATCACGCTAGAGTCAATACAAGCGGCGGCGAGCAGGCTCGACGGTGTTACCGTTCGAACTCCCCTGCTGGCGTTGAATGGAACCGGGAACACCGAGGGGATTTTTATCAAACCCGAGGTGCTGCAGCCGATTGGCTCTTACAAGCTTAGAGGTGTCTACAACACGCTCATGCTGCAGCACGAACGGAGTCCGCTCCAGGCAGCAACAACAACCAGCGCCGGCAATATGTCCCAGGGTGTAGCCTGGTCAGCATCCAGAATTGGCATTCCGGCAACAGCGATCATGCCGGACGACGCTCCGCAGTTCAAAATCGACGCCACCAGAGGCTTTGGCGGTGACATCGAGTTCGTCACCCGTGATGAACTCTTCGCCGCGATGGTCGACGGTCGCTATGACTCACGACCTGGATTCGTGCACCCGTTTCGGGATGTCGACCTGGTAGCGGGCCACGGAACAATCGGCCTGGAGATACTGGAGGATATGCCAGATGTCGAGACGGTCATCGTGCCGGTCGGCGGCGGCGGTTTGCTGGCTGGCATCGCCACGGCGATAAAGGCTATCAACACGAATGTCAACGTTCTCGGCGTCCAGCCTGAAGCCTGTTGCGCCATGGCAATCTCCCTCGAAGCAGGCAAACCGATGACGATGGAATGTTCGCCGACTATTGTCGATGGGGCGGGGGCGAATTTTGTCGGCGAATCTACATTTCCGATCATTCTCGAACACGTTTCCTCCTGTCTCACCGTCTCAGATGTTCTGGTGCGCGAAGCTATCTTCCGCCTGGCGACGAAGAACAAGATTGTTGCCGAAGGAGCGGGAGCGCTTGCAACCGCAGCCGCGCTGAATATACCGTTTGAAGAGCGCGGAAAGACGGTCTGCCTGGTTTCAGGTGGCAGCATTGATCCAGATCTTCTGGCTGATATCCTGATCAACGGCTAGTAGAGGTCGACCTCGCCTCGTTTTCGTATCATCCGGTCCAGATAGTTGAATGAGATGATCCCAAGCGCTGGCGAGATGACCGCGAAGAGCAGCAGCGGATAGAGCGACGACTGAACCTCTCCAATACTGGCATGGTCGATGGCTGCTACGGTGATGGCCTCCATCCCGTATCCCATCGGGAACAGCCTGGCGATAAATTCCAATACAGCAGGTAACTCGAACACCGGAAAATAGACGCCGCCGAGCAGCAGAAGGAATGGCGAAATCAGGTTCGAAAGTGCATTCGAGCGTTTGATGTACAGACCAATGCCGCCCAGAAAGAGCCCGATTCCGCTCAGCGACAACAGATAGACAGGCACAACCACAGCCAGCGTCAGCAAGTTAGGATCAAGCCGAACATTGAAAAGGAGCATGCCGGCGACCAGGATGATCGTTGCCCGAACCAACGTTTCATACAAGCCAGCCAGGGCATAGCCGGTCATCCAACTGAAACGAGAGACCGGAGTCAGGAAGAGTGGCGCAAGCGTGCCTTTCACTCGTTCTCGATCCAAAATCTCGCCAACGTAGTACACCGTGCTGAAGAGAAACATGTTCGCAGCCACTGCAACAACGACATACGGAACCAGGTCGTTTGGCGCATTTGCATAGATCAAGGCAACCGTTGCTACCTCGAAGATCGGGCGCACCGTCCAATCCAGTAAATAGGCTTTACCATACAGATAAAAACGCTCCCGGAACATCGTGAACCAGGCGGCTCGTGCCGCGCCAGCTTCAGTCGAGATCGAGCGCACCACCGCGTTTTGCGACATGTTCAACCCTCCGCAACAGATACCAGCCTCCGAGAGCGAAGGCGAACGAGAAAACCCCGAATTGCAGCAACGGCACGGCAACGTCATCAAGTGAAGCGCCGGCTAGCAGCGTCTCACGCAAAGCTGTCATGGCTGCACTAATCGGAAAGATAAATGCGAACCATTGAAGGATTTCTGGAAGTTCAGCAACCGGAACGACCATGCCACTCAGCAGGTAAATCGGTTGCTGGAAAAAGTTGGCAAACATATTTGCTCGCCGGCTGAGTACAAAGGCTCCGGCGAGAAAATATCCCAGCGCAATCGAACCAATCAGCAATGCCAGCGCCGAGCAGATGACCGCCAGCGGATCCGCGATATTGAATTCCGCGCCAAGCAAGATTGCCAGGACGAAGAGCAGCAGAATAGAAGGGACGATGAACACGGCCAGCGAACCCAGGGTATAGCCCAGCACGACCCCGCTGCGGCTACCGGGCGTCAACAACAGGGACTGTATCGTCCCTTCGTATCGTTCCAGCTCGATGGCGTATCCCCCGGTCCAGATTGAAGAAGTCCAGAGCACCATGCCGATCGTTCCAACAAAGAGAAACCCCTCCGGCGACATACCGTCAACCGATGTGCGTCCCGATACCTGATAGGTAAGAGAAAGAACCAGAAAATACATAATCGGGTAGAGTGGCCAGCGAATGACTTCAATGGTGTAAGCCATTTGACGGGTGACATATGAGCGGCCGGTCTGAACGCATGCGATGTAGAACGCTCTGACAACACTCTCAGTTCCGAGTACTTCGGAAGTTGTCTCAACCTGCATCAGTCCGCCTCATTCGTTATCGCCAGAAAGGCATCTTCGAGCGTCAGGTCAGCCGACTGAACTTTCAAAATCCGCATGCCTTGCCCCTGTAGCAATCTCAGGGCATCGTCGATGACCGTGGCATCTCCAGGCGCCAGCAAAGTGATGTTCGTCACGTTATCTTTTGTGCGAGCTGAGGTTGCATGGTTGATCGAAGGCAACGCCAGCAATGCATCGGTGATTTCGCCGTTGACGGCTCCAGCGACACTCAGCTGATGGACTTGATCGCCGCCGACGCGCTGTTTAATTCGCGCAGGCGTATCTTCAATGACGATTTTCCCTTGATCGATTATTCCGATCCGGTCGCACAACTCGTCTGCTTCATGGAGATAATGGGTCGTCAACAACACCGTGTGCTCAGGCACTAACTCCGACACAATTTTCCGGAGCGTTACTGCCGCAGCCGGGTCTAACCCGATCGTTGGTTCATCGAGAAAGAGCACTGGTGGATCGTGAATCAACGCTTTCGCGAGATGCAGCCGTTGCTTCATGCCACGCGAGAAACCTTCAACACGATCGTCAGCCCGGCTTGCCAGGTTGACCATCTCCAGCATCTGTTCGGCGCGACCAGGTATCTCACGACCGTTCATTCCGTAGAGGTGGCCGAAGTATTCGAGATTGTCTCGCGCGGTGAGTTTGCCGTAGAGACCGCGGTCGCCGCCGAGGACCACGCCAAGCCGCCGCCGGACGTCGCGCTCCTGTGAAACAACGTCGTAGCCCCAGATTGATGCTGTACCGCTGGTAGGCACCAGCAACGTTGACAGCATCTTGATCGTTGTTGTTTTCCCTGCACCGTTGTGACCCAGCAATCCGTAGATGATGCCAGGCTCAATTGCCAGGCTGACATCATCAACAGCGACAATTTCTGGCCCGGATCGCATAAATTTTCGGGCTGTCCGAAACGTGCGATGGAGGTGTTGCGCCTCAATTGCCAGCATCAAGTACCTCCTCACCTTGCGTACTGTTCTCGGGCTGACAAACGAAGCGGGTAGTGACCGGGCAATGGACGCCAACTACGTCATAAGACGGCGATGCATGCTTGTGACGCCAGTGCATTCGGATGCGGTGTTTGCGCTCGAACGGAGAAGTAGTAAGGAACGCTCGGTCAAGCGATTCGTTGAAAAGGCTGCAGTTAGAGCTGAGGTGGAACGGTTCCTGACCTGCAACTCCGGTTGTCAGTTTCGGCATGTATATTGATTCCAATTTCTCCCCTATCGATCCAGGTCACTTCGTTTGCCGATCGTTTACTACCTAATCAGTTCAAAATGGTCACTGATTTTTCAATATATTATCTATTTAGTAATCATTTGTCAATATTTAGATTCTATTCATGAGTATCAATGACCTATTTATCAGTAGTAATTGTTCTCAAATACAGTTTACTCATTCTCTGGCTGACTTTAGTGCCGGAATTTGATTTGTGTTGACCCGAATTGACTACTCGATTCAAACGTTGAGATCGAGTAACGATGAGATTGTGAATGAACAGTTTCAGTCGAAGCCCAC
>CAZNYB010000060.1:9843-25718 GCA_964577155.1 uncultured Thermomicrobiales bacterium
CGTTGAGATCGAGTAACGATGAGATTGTGAATGAACAGTTTCAGTCGAAGCCCACTACCAGGATCGCTGGTCGTGGGCTACCCTTTCGGCGTACGAAGGTCTTGCGTCTATGGAGGGTTAATGCGCCTGCCCCCCCGCTGGGTTGTCTCTGTCTCATTTGCCGTCGCGGCAGCCATCCTTGGTGATTCTTTGATGTATGCCGTCTTGCCTACGATGTATGGGTCACTCGGCCTGAAAATCGGCATGGTCGGCATTCTTTTGAGTGTTAACCGATTCGTGCGACTGGCATCGAACCCGCTGGCTGGCTGGGTGGTTGCCAGGGTCGGGGTTCGAGGTCCATTCGTCATTGCGGTATTTGCAGCTGCTCTCACTACGGCTACCTATGGCCTGGGACTAGGGTTTGCGGTGTTTTTGATTGCTCGTGCCGGCTGGGGTGTGTGCTGGTCATTCCTCCGGCTCGGCGGCTATCTTGCTGCGCTGGACTCCGCGGACGATAAGAGCCGTGGCTACTACCTTGGTTTCTTCAACGGCGTCACCCGATTCGGAAGTTTCATCTCAGTCCTCGTCGGCGGCTTTATGACCGATATCATCGGGTTCACTGAAACGGTCTACATTTTCGCTCTGCTAACGGTAATCGGCGGACTGCTGGTACTTCGGGAACGTCCGCCTGATCGAGCGAGCGAAGCCATGATCGCCAATGCCGTCGCTACCAAGCCGCATGGCAATCAGCATGTTGATCGGCTCAGTACACGGCAGCGGCGGCGGCTCGGAGTAGTCTCCGGCGGCGCATTTGTACAGGCAATGGCAGTCCAGGGACTCGTCACGGCAACGCTCGGTCTCTGGCTACAACGCCAGTATGGCGATGAGTATGGCGTGTTTTTCATCGCCATTGGCGTGGCCTCATTGACCGGCATGCTGCTCTCAACACGGTTTCTGTTTGATGTGCTCTGGGGACCGGTCGCCGGCCATCTGTCGGACCGGCATGGCAGGATCACCATGCTTCTGATTACCGGCTCAGTTGAAGCGGTAGCCCTGATATGTCTCGCATTTGCTATCGGGGTAGTGTGGACGGTTGTTGTCAGTATCGTGCTGTTCCTCGCTGCAACCGCGGTAAAAGTAACGCTAGACGCCGCCGCCGGTGATATCGCGCCAGCAGCACGCAGATCACAGACAATGAGCTGGTACGCAACCTGGTCCGATTTCGGCGCGGCAGCGGGTCCACTCATTGGTTACATCATTGGCGTTGGCCTTGGTCTTCAGTGGCTCTACGCTGGTTCAGCATTGCTACTGGTCTGCATCGGTCTTGTATTGTGGCGCGAGTACAGGAGCCCGATGCTGTCGACCGCGACAGCGCCAGGCAACCCGGCTGACTAGATGAAATCTTCAATAAGAAGTGTCGAACTGGCTCGAAGCGTCAAACGCGATGGGGTGTGTGATACAGGTTAGTGCACTCTGGTCCGATTCCGTAAGGTATTCTCTGGCAGGCGTTTTTAGAGTTGCGCAACAAAAGGACAACCCGCAGGTTGAAAACGAAATGAGTAACGAGATGAGCCATCATGGGGACGGGTTCACGCCACTGAATTTCCACCGTATGCCGAGGGCAAATAGCATTCAACGGTCAGTTGAATTTCTGGAACTCATGAGAAAGCGGCGTACTGTCCGCCAGTTTTCTTCTGATCCGGTCCCACATGAAATCATCGAAAATGCAATCGCAACCGCCGGAACCGCGCCTTCCGGCGCGAATCAGCAACCCTGGCGTTATGTGGTCGTCGCCGATCCAGAGATTAAACGAAAAATTCGAGAGGCCGCGGAGGCCGAGGAGAAAGAAAGCTACGAACACCGGATGAGCGATTAGTGGCTCGCGGCGCTCGAACCATTAGGAACGGACTGGCACAAACCGCACCTGACTGAAGCGCCGTACCTGATTGTCTGCTTCCGACTCGATTTCGACATCGAGCATGATAGTGAGGGCAACGAAATCCGCATCAAGCACTACTACCCCGGCGAATCTATGGGCATCTCCGTCGGTTTCCTGCTGGCTGCGCTACACAATGCCGGTCTGGCTACCCTGACCCACACCCCTAGTCCAATGAAGTTCGTCAATGAGATTCTGGAAAGACCCAGAAATGAGCGAGCGTTCGTCGTCATCCCGGTTGGCTATCCCGCCGAAAATTGCATGGTTCCAAACATCACGAAGAAGTCGCTCAACGAAATCATGGTGCTTGTTGACTAGCCGTACAGATGAAGAATTACGCCGAGAAACACGAGCCTGCAGATGAATCCTGTGTCATACATCACCGGTGACTACTACGGCCTGTTGATACAATCCCTGCCGGTTTTTGATGACGTGTCGCCGAATCAAATTGGAGATCAATGCAACCCGTTGACCGATTCCTCGCAGCCTGCAATGGCCAACCCGTCGACCGTACTCCGGTATGGTTCATGCGTCAGGCAGGTCGCTACCAGCCCGAATACCGAGCTATACGTGAGAAGCACTCCTTACTTGAGATTATCTCCAGTGCCGAATTGTCGGCAAAGGTCGCCTTACTGCCGGTAGCTCAACTTGGTGTTGACGCCGCCATCATATTTGCCGACATTTTGCCGCCGTTGATACCGATGGGTATGGATCTCGAATATGCCAGGGGTGAAGGTCCGGTTCTGCACAATCCGCTCCGGACCCGGCAGGATATCGAAGTCCTGCAGTCGTTCGATGTCCTCACTGAACTTGACTCCACGCTTGAAGCGCTGCGGATTGTCCGCAATGAACTTGACGGCAAAACTGCGCTGATTGGGTTTGCCGGCGGACCATTTACCCTGGCCAGCTACGCTATCGAGGGCGGGTCATCCCGCAATTACCGGTACACCAAATCATTGATGTACACCGACGAGCCAGCCTGGCAACTGTTGATGCAGAAGATAGCCGATATGACGATCAGCTATCTCACGGCTCAAATCGAAGCTGGCGCTCAATGCGTGCAGCTATTCGATTCATGGGCAGGCGCGCTCTCTCCCGCCGACTACCAGCGGTACGTGTTGCCGGCAACCCGACGGATATTGCAGGAGGTAGCTGGCAAGGGAGCGCCAACCATTCTGTTCGGAACGACTACCTCCGGGCTGCTGGAACTCATTGCCAGCGCTGGTAGCACCGTCGTCGGTGTGGACTGGCGTATCAATCTCGACGCTGCCTGGCAGACCATCGGTTGGGAGCGACCCATCCAGGGGAACCTTGACCCGATCGTACTATTTGCTTCTGAAGACGTTATTCGTGAACAGGTGACGGCGATTCTTGAACAGGCTGAAGGACGGCCCGGTCACATTTTCAACCTAGGTCACGGCATCATCCCGGAAACGCCGGTCGAGGCAGTCAAACTGGTTGTGGAAATCGTACATGGCTTTGACGAGTAACAAAGAATGGCACAGTAAATCATGACGCAAAAAATTGGCGTATTAGTTATGGCCTATGGCGGTCCGAATTCACTCGATGACATCGAGCCGTACCTTGCTGATATTCGCCGGGGCAGACCAACTCCACCCGAGTTGCTGGAAGAGATCACCGAACGCTATCGACTCATCGGCGGAAAATCTCCCATCCTCGGCATCACCTCCGCCCAGGCGGCGGCGATCGCGGAGAGACTGAACGAAACGGAAACCGGCGACCGGGAGTGGGCGTCGTATGTCGGGATGCGCCACTGGCACCCGTATATTGAAGAGGTATTCCCTGAAATACTCGCTGATGACGTCGATCAGATTGCCGCCGTCGTCATGGCGCCCCACTACAGCAAGATGAGCGTTGGCGCGTACATGGGGAAAGTCGACAAGGCTCTTCACACCGAAAACAGCGAAATTCCAGTCAGTCAGGTACAGAGCTGGAAGGCTGAACCAGCGTTTATTGAGGCCGTCTCACATAAAATCAACCAGGCACTTGAATCCAAATTTTCGGATGAAGAACGTCAAGATGTCGTCGTACTCTTTACCGCGCACTCGCTTCCGGCAAGGGTGCTGGAATCCGGAGATCCCTACCGGGAGGAGATTCTTGAGTCCGTTGACCTCGTCGCCAGCAACCTCCAGCTACCCGACTACCGGTTTGCCTTCCAGAGCCAGGGCGCGACTGCCGATCCCTGGCTTGGACCTTCCGTCGAAGAGACGCTCGAAGAACTTCAGGCAGAGGGCAAGCGCCTGCTGCTTCTGGTGCCGATCGGATTCGTTTGTGATCATGTGGAGGTGCTTTTCGATGTCGACATCGAGCACCGAGAACAGGCTGCCGAGCTGGGAATCCGGCTGGAACGCACCGAAATGCTCAATGACGATCCAGGGCTTGTAGAAGCCGTCGCGTCCGCTGTTCGTAGCTCGCTCGGGTTCAGCGAGTAAGTATATGGCCAGCGTCGCTGTTGTTGGCGGAGGCATCTCCGGACTTACCGCCGCGCTACGGTTGCAAGAGCTGAACCATCAGGTCAAGCTATTCGAGGCCAGTTCTCGGCCAGGCGGGATTCTCCACACCGAAAATATCGACGGATTCCTGATCGATACCGGGCCAGATTCGTTTCTTTCCGTCAAGCCCGCCGCGTTGCAACTTGCCAGGCAAATCGGGCTGGAAGATGCGGTCATCAATACTCGTGAGGACGGCGGCGGAACCTATATCCTCCACGACAACGAACTCGTTCCCTTGCCTGAAGGTCTGACGATGCTCGTGCCTACACAGTTACGTGTCATGGCATCGTCGCCACTCCTTTCCTGGCGCGGTAAAGCGCGGATGGCAGCCGAATACTTTATCCCGGCCAGAAAAGATGACCAGGATGAAGCTATCGGCCATTTTGTGACCCGGCGACTCGGCCGAGAGACCTACGAGAATATCGCTGAACCGCTGCTCTCCGGCATTTATTCTGGCGACGCGAATGAGCTCAGTCTCCAGTCTACGTTTCCCCGGTTGCGGGAGGTCGAAAAGCAGCACGGGGGAATCATTCGTGGGGCACTGGCGCAAAAAAAACAACAAACTGCACGCCGGTCATCGACAGGCGGGCATACACCATTCATCAGCTTTGAAAAAGGTCTCGGTCAGCTCGTAGATGGTGTGACTGACGCTCTTGAGCAAACAGATATCCGGTTGTCTGCGTCTGTTGAATCGATCGATCGCCTTGAACCAGGGTTTCGCTTGACCGGACCAGATATATCCGAGCAGGTCGACGCGGTCATCTTAGCAACGCCTGCCCATGTCTCTTCCAGGCTCGTCAGATCGTTTGCCCCTGATCTCTCAGAAGAGCTAGGCAACATTGCCTACGCCTCAACCGCAACGGTTTCACTCGCCTATACCGCTGACGCAGTCAGTGCAAAAGGCGGCCGTGGCTTCGTTGTGCCTCGCAAAGAAGGCCGCAGGCTCAAAGCCGTCACCTGGACCTCCCAGAAATTCACCGGTCGCGCGCCAGCGGGAAGTGTTCTGCTGCGTGGGTTTGTCGGACGCGCTGGCGATCAGGTGACACCGAAGCGTTCGGATGATGAAATCGTTGATCTTGTCCGCCAGGAGTTGTCTGAAATTCTGGGAATCACTGCGACGTCAATCCTGGAAAAGGTGTATAGATTTATCGACGCTATCCCGCAATACAATCTAGGCCATCCTGACCGAGTAAACCGAATTGAAGAGCTCGCCAGTTCTATCGAAGGGCTGGAGCTTGCCGGCAACGCTTTTCACGGAATCGGTATTCCGGACTGCATCTCAACCGCCACAGCCACCGCCGACCGACTTGAGAAGCAGCTGACCCAACGAGATGTGTTGACCGCTCTATAGAATCTCTTGCGCTTCGCTGAATCTCGGCATTGTCAGCATCTCAACACAGGTAGCCGGAAATCAAAGACCCCAGATCAGGTAGATAAACAGCGGTGTTACGGCTAGCAAAATCAGGTTGAGCGGACCACCAACTCTGGGGTAATCCGCAAACTTGTAGCCCCCTGGACCATAAACCATGGTGTTTGTCTGATATCCCATTGGCGTTGAGAAGCTGGTTGATGCGGCAAACATCATCGCCAGCACGAAAGCCTTGGCATCCAGATTGAGCGACAATGCCGTCGCAATACCGATCGGCACCATGACAACGACAGCGGCGTTGTTCGAAATGAGTTCAGTCAAAATCATGGTCACGAGATAAAAGATATACAGCACAGCGATAGCTGGCAGATATTCCGCTGAATCGACAGCCAGATCGGCCAGTAGCTCTGCGCCACCGGTATTTTCGAGAGCAATGCCAAGCGGAATCATGCCAGCCAGCAAAAAGATGACGTCCCAGCGTATAGATTGGTGCAGTTCCTGGACCGTCAAACACCCGGTAAGCACCATTAGAACAGCGCCGACTGACGCAGTCACCAGAATTGACTGGCCAAACGCCGCGAAAATTACGACTCCGGCTACAATAGCGACGGCAATTGGAATCTTGCCAGTTCGAAAGGTCTCGATTTCAGGCTCTTCGGTAACGATGAAACCACGCTCCTGCTTGAGCCGGGCAATTGAAGTGGCTGGACCTTGCAGCAGCAAGGTATCGCCAAATTCCAGCCGGACCCGCCCGAGCCGTTCCCGGATCACCTGACCTTCTTTTCTCATGGCAATGACCGTGGTGTCGTAGCGGTTGCGGAAATTTGTGCTGATGAGCGTTCCCCCAATGAGATCGGAGTTTGGACCGATGACAATCTCAAGAAGCTGCAATTCCTGGGTTAGCTCATCTTCATCTTCAGCAAGCCGGGCTTCGGCTTCAATCTGCACCCTGGGATCCAGACGGATGCGCACGAGCTGCTCGGCGGTGGCCGACACGACAAGGATGTCTCCCGGGTAGAGGATGGTATCCGCGTGGATCATCATCAATCGATCGCCAAGCCGCAGGATTTCCAGAACCTGGACACCAAATTCCTGTCGGATTTGTGCCTCCGCCAGCGTCTTTCCAGCAAACTCCGATTCTTCGGGAATGAGTAACTCACTCAGATAGCCCTTGACGTCGTAGGTGCCGGCGATGTTTTGGTCGGTTCCCCGCTGGGGCAGCAGATACACGGCAATAAAGAGCAAATAGATTGCCCCAACAGCGAATATGAGCAGTCCGATTGCTGAAAACTCAAACATGCTGAATCCACCGATGCCATTTTGCTCGCTCAACTCACTGGCCAGAATGTTGGTTGAGGTCCCGATCAGGGTCACGACTCCAGCCAGCTGGGAAGTGTAAGAGAGTGGCAACAAGAGCTTGGATGGCGCTCGTCCGGATTCGCGCCCCATTCGTATAACCGCCGGGATCAGAATGGCAACTGAAGCCGTGTTATTGATGAAAGCGGAGAGCGGTCCGGCCACTCCCTGGATCGTTATCAGCTGACGCCGTTCCTGACGTCCGCCCCAGGCAATCATCCGTTTCGCGATGATATTGATGCCACCGGTTCGCTGTATTCCGGCGCTCAGGATAAATACCATCAGCACGGTGATGGTAGCCGGGTTTGAAAACCCTGAGATAGCCTCCTGTGGGGACACATCGAGAACCGGCCCGAGCACGAGTATTGTCGCCATGACGCCCAGAGCAACAAAATCGATAGGCAAAATATCCAGAAAGAAGATGACGAAAACGGCAAGCAGTATTCCGAAGGCTAAAGCGATTTCAAATGTCATTCGCTTGTAGTCCTTACCCCGCCGAACGTTTCCCGCCAGCCGGCATCATAGCAGATGCTACGCCGAGTTCAACGGGGTCAAATCACTTCCTGAAACCGCCGGATCAGGTCGATATGCTCTGAAGGAGTCATCGTGCGGCCCATGGTAACGACCGCCATGTGGGTTGCGCCAGCTTCTCTCCAGGATTGAATCGCAGCTCCCCAATGTTCCTCCGGCATCTGAGCGATGTTTATCCGCCCGTCCATTCCAATGGTTGCGGGATCTCGACCGGCTTGACGTGCTGCGTCCGCAACCAGCAGTTTATCTCGCTCGAGATCTTCACCCGGCTGGACACTGGGAAACCATCCGTCAGCCAGACGACCTATCCGCTCCATGACCACCGGCGCACTACCACCGATCCAAATCGGAATTGGCTGCTGAATCGGGAGAGGATTGATCCCAGCTTCTGGTATGCGGTGATAGGTACCCGAGTAGTCGACCGATTCTGCCGTCCAAAGCTGGCGGAGGACGTCAATCTGCTCCTCGCTCCGGCGTCCACGGTTTGAGAAATTCTCATTCAGGCCGATGTACTCGACCTCGTTCCAGCCGATCCCAATGCCCAACCGCAACCTGCCACCACTAAGACGATCAATGGAGGCCGCTTGCTTGGCAACCAGCACCGTCTGCCGCTGCGGCAAGATCAGCACTGCTGGAACAAACTCGATTGTCTTTGTTAGCCCCGCCAGGTAACTGTAGAGGACGAATATCTCATGAAACTGGTCGTCCAAAGCATACGCGCCACCCCAGCCAGGCCGGTTCGAAATATCCGCGCCAATGACGTGATCATAGGCGATGAGATGGCTGTACCCGAGATCTTCAGCTGCCTGTGCAAAAGCTTTCACCCCGCCCGCGTCCGGCCCGATCTCGGTTTGCGGAAAAACGACGCCTATGTCCATTTCATTCCCCTTTGCTGACAATTTCAGCGATCATAGCGTTTCACTCAGTCCGGAACAGTACAACGATTCGCCGGGATCCCCTATTCCCAATCCGGATCAAGGATCCCCACGAATCCGGGCGTCGCACTGATATAGTCAATTCTGCATGCTCGATCAAAGACGACAGCAAATCCTGAGAGGTGTGCAAATGGAACGGTGCCGATTCGAAGCGATTCTGAAGGGGTAAAACATGTTCGATCTGCGTTTTGGCATCTGGACTTCTCAGTCCAAACCATGGGAGGAAACACTCGCTGAATGGCAACGGATCGAACAACTCGGTTTTGACTGCGCGGGTGTTGTCGACCATTTTATGCCAACCGCTGGATCCGAAGATGGCGACTTCTTTGAGGGCTGGACACTACTCACCGCTCTTGCTTCCCTCGTTCCCCGGCTTCGTGTTGCGATCCTCGTTTCAGGAAACACCTACCGCAACCCGGTCCTGCTGGCAAAACAGGCGGTAACGCTCGACCACATCACTGGAGGCCGGGTTGATCTTGGCCTTGGCGCAGGCTGGTATGCCAGGGAACATGACGCCTATGGATGGGAACTCTATCAACCGGGACAGCGGGTTGACATGTTGCGTGAAGCGTTGCAGATGATAAAGCAACTCCAATCCAACAACCGCACAACATTCACCGGGAACTTCTACACCCTCGAAAACGCTCCATTTGAGCCAAAGCCGCTGCAACCAGACGGACTTCCAATTATGATCGGCGCCCAGAAGCCAAGAATGCTCCGTCTTGTCGCCGAGTATGCCGATATCTGGAACCTCAATCACGGACCGGCAGCGATGGAAACGTTCGGAGCTACCCTCAATTCGATGTGCCAGGAAATCGGACGGGATCCGAAGTCTATCCGCTGGTCGGCGTTTGCGTTCAGAAGTGTATTGGACCGCGATCCGTTTGAAGATATCGATTCCTTCCGCATGATCACAGAACAGTACCTCCGTGCTGGAGCGTCGGAGATTTATTATCGCTACCCTGAGACCGAGGCTGGCGTTGAAGTCCTGAACAAGGCGGCTGAACTCCTTGACGACTATCGCTCGGCATATCCAGCAACCTCGATTTGATTGACCGCTTTCTGGAGACAGAACATGCATGACCTCCGATTCGGAATATTTACACCGCCAGACCTCTCATGGTGCCAAGCGCTCGCAAGCTGGCAACTGATCGAAGAACTCGGATTTGATTGTGCTGCGGTGACCGATCATTTTATGTCGACTTCTGAACCAGTTGACCGCCCGTTCCCGGAAGCATGGACGATGCTCACGGCACTTGCCTGCCACACCTCTCGACTTCGCATTGCGGTGCTGGTTTCCGGCAATACCTATCGCAATCCTGTCTTGCTGGCAAAGCAGGCGGTAACCCTGGATCACGTTTCAGGCGGCCGGCTGGATCTTGGTATCGGAGCAGGTTGGTATGAAGACGAGCATCGCCGGTACGGATGGCCGTTTCCTTCGGCTGGAGACCGGGTTGCCATGCTTGAAGAAGCGCTCCAGGTCATCGAAGAGCTGTTCACACGGGATCGAACAACCTTCTCAGGCAACTATTACCGGCTACAGGATGCTCCGTTTCAGCCGAAACCAGTGCAACCCGGCGGCATTCCGATGATCGTTGGCGGCCAGCGACGGCGTATGATGGGGCTAGTCGCACGCTATGCAGACATCTGGAGCATCGATTATGGCCCGGAGGAGATGAAAAATAGCGCCAGATTGCTGACGGAACAGTGTCAACATATCGGTCGAGACCCTGGCGAAATTCGCCGTTCCGGATTTGTCGTTGCCCGGCGCGTCGGACGTGATCCCTTCAATTCGGTCAATGATTTCTTGGCAGTCACCAGCGGCTATCTGGCAGCTGGCGCCAGCGAGATCTACTTCAAAATGCCGCTTCCGGATCAACTCCCGGTACTCTATGATGCTGCGAAATTGCTCCCTGGACTCAGGGATACCCACAGGAAATCGACTTTACAACGAAATCAGGGACGCGAGTAGAGATTTTTCGATGCACTAACCGAACTCCTGGAAGGTCAATTCACGGTTTTCGACGGAGTCCCCTGTATGCGCCTCGAATGCTAAGATAACCCGGACCGACCTTGACCGGAAGAATGTGAGGGGTGTATCTGGTGCAAATCGGAGTTCTGGGCGGAGTGTCTCCTGGTCAGCCCTGGGGACGTGCGGTTGAGACGGCCAGGCTTGCCGATGATCTGGGATACGACTCAATCTGGCTGGGTGAGACCTGGGGACATGAGCTTTTCACGTCGATGGGCGACATCGTTCACAATACCCACCGAATCAAAGTCGGCGCTGGGATTGCCAACGTTTTTACTCGCTCGGCGGCATTGATCGCGATGTCAGCCGCAACGCTGGATGAGATGTCCGGCGGACGTATTGTCCTCGGTCTGGGCAGCTCTGGCCATATCGTCATAGAACGACTACACGGCATCCCGTTTGACAGACCGCTTACCCGCATCCGCGAGTATGCAGAGATTATCAACACATTAATGCGCGGCGAACGCCTGCACCACTCCGGCGAAATCTTTGATCTGCAGCAAGGCTTCAGACTGAGGATGAACCCGGTCCGTGATCACATTCCAATCTACATCGCCTCAATTACACCGAAAAGTCTTCAACAATCAGGAGAGATCGCCGACGGCATCCTGCCGATCTACTGGCCGGGACATCAATACCGGGCGTTGAGGCAACTGCTGGATGAAGCGTCGCTTAATGCCGGCAGACCGGCTGGCTCCGTAAAAATCGCCCCGTACATCACCACGGCGCTGGTAGAAACGCCGGCAGAGCGAGAACAGATGCGAAATGCTGCCCGGGGACCAGTGGCGTTCTATATCGGCCGCATGGGCAAATTCTATGCCGAACATCTGGAACGACAAGGTTACACTGAAGAAGTAGCCGCGGTCCGAGCGGGCTGGCAGGAGGGGCACGAGGCGGCTGCAGCCGGAGTAAGCGATGAATTACTCGACGCTACCGCTCTAGTCGGAACTGACGCAGAAATTGCTGACAAGCTGCATGCCTGGGTAGCCGAAGGGCTGGATCAGCCGTTGCTTGGCTTTGCTGGCGCAAGCGTCGAAAAAGTAGAGCGCACCATGCAAGCACTTGCCCATCTCAATACGGCATGAGCAAGCCTCACACTCGAAATTCTTGGATGACACTACATGAAAAGATTGCGAGTTGTCTGTGCCTGAAATGTTGATCAAAAACCTTGCACCAGATCTCATTCTGACGGATGGACGCATAACAACCATGGATCCGGACCTACCAGAGGCAGAAGCCATCGCGATCAAAGACAGCAAGATCCTGGCCGTCGGGTCCGCAGCAGCGATCGAGGAGCTAGCTGGACCCGGAACCGAACTGCGTCGGCTTGGCGGACGTAGAGTAATTCCAGGTATCAACGACACCCATAACCATCTCCTGAGCACCGGTCTCGTTCTCAATCAGGTATCGCTGTACGATGCGCGTTCGATCACCGATATTCAGGAGGCAGTGGCGGCAAAGGTGGCGGATTCTCCGCCAGGCGCGTGGATTCTGGGTCGGGGTTGGGACGAAAGCCTGCTTCGGGAAAAGCGTTTTCCGAATCGATTCGATCTCGATGAAGTTGCGCCAAATAACCCGGTTGTTCTCGAACGTGTCTGGAACATGCTGCTGGCAAACTCCGCCGCGATGCTCGCCGCCGACGTCGGCCTGCATACTCCTGATCCACCTGCCGATCAACTCTACGCAGGCAGAATAGACCGGGATGCGAGAGGTGAGCCGACCGGAGTGTTCAGAGACCGGGCAAAGTATCTCATCACCTCAGCCATTCCTGACTACACCATAGCCGATCTCGAACACGGCATCAAGACTGCCTGCGCCGAATACAACCGGCTCGGGATCACCTCTATAGCAGAACCTGGCCTGACACCGGAGCGCATCCGTGCATTCCAGAATGTCCGACGTGATGGATCTCTCACCGTGCGATCCTCGTTGTGCCTCGCGGGGTGGGGCGCGACGATGGAGCCAGAACAGGGTATTTTGGAAGAGCGATTCGAGCATATTGGCTTCTTCACCGGATTTGGCGATGAACTCCTCCGTCTAGATACGATCAAATTCATGCCGGATGGCGGTGTCGGTGATAGAACCGCATTGATGTATGAGCCGTACCTGAACGACCCAGACAATTTTGGTCAGTTTGTTGTGTCGGAGCAGGAGATTTTCAGAAATGTCTGCTGGACGCATGACCGTGGCTGGTCGATCGACGCACATACCTGCGGTGACCGGATGCAAGAAATCATGGTTCGTGCATACGTCTCAGCCTACGACGCCAATCCAGACCCGACCGTTCGGCATCGTGTCCACCATGGCTACTTTCCAACCGACACCGCGCTCAGACTGATGCAGGAATACAGGATTCCCGCGCTGGCGACCATTCCATTTATCACCAACCTCGGCGAAAGCTGGGTTGCCAGCCTGGGAGAGGAACGCACCGCCAGGGCGATGCCACTGCGAACGTACCTGCATGCCGGTGTCCCGCTGGCGCTCGGATCGGACTCGCCGGTAACGACCTACAACCCATTCACCGGCGTATACGCAGCCACCACCCGAAAAACTGTCAGCGGTCGCCAGCTTGGCCCGGAGGAGTGCATCAGCAGAGAAGAAGCGTTCCGCCTATACACGGCAACGAGCGCCTGGGTCACCTTTGAAGACAGGATCAAAGGAACTCTCAGCCCGGGCAAACTCGCCGATATTGCGGTGCTGGATCGTGATCCGTTCGAGATTCCAGACGCAGAACTTCCTGAGATCTCCAGCGTCCTCACGTTACTGGGTGGAATTCCGGTACATGACACGATGAACTAGCCAAAGAGACGCTGATAACCATTGTTGAGGTTTCTGATCACCGCAAAATTCTGATGGGAGCTTCTCTATTGCCAGTCTGCCGATTCAAGCTCAGCAACTCTGACAGCCAGCCTAGCCGGCTCGGCTGGGTGAGCAAGACACAAGGACGTGTCTACGAGCTCCCCGACAATCTCAATAGTCTCCTCAAGATGCGTTCGAGTGAACGACTGCAGCATCTCGGTGTCTTACAACGATCAAATGTCGGAGCCTATCCACTGAATGGCGTTGTGTTACAAGCGCCAGTTGAATCCCAGGAGATCTGGGCAACCGGGACAAACTACAGCCACAGCTCCGCATCAGTAGCCGGGGGCTTCAATTATCAAGATATATATGAAGAAATCTACCGGGCACAACGACCCAGTCTTTTTCTCAAGTCGACCGGCTGGCGTTGTGTTGGGCCGGATGCGCCGGTGAAGTTCAGGCAAGACTCTGACTGGAACGTACCGAATCCAGAATTGACACTGGTGATCGACGCCTACGGTTCGATCGCGGGCTATACGATCGGAAACGATGTGTCCGCTCGCGCATTTGAACAGGAAAATCCGCTCTATTTGCCGCAGGCCAGGATGTATGACGGAAGTTGCGCCATCGGCCCCTGGATCGTCCTCGCCGAAGAGATTGAGGACGTTTCAGATATCAATATCGGGATCGTTGTCGAGCGAAATGAGAAAACCTCCTGGGGAGCTTCCATCTCTACCGCCCGATTGCGAAGGACGTTTGAGGATCTGGTCTCCTGGTTGTATCGTGGTCTACAGTTTCCTCGCGGGGCACTGCTAATGACAGGCAGCGGGCTGCTCCCGCCGAGGGAGTTTACTTTGCAGACTGGTGACATCGTCACCATCGAAGTCGAAGATATCGGCACGCTCAACAATCCGGTAATCGAACTACCAACTGAATAGCCTTGCGGGTCGTACCCAGGCTCATATTGGTCAAGAACAGGTTGAAAGTACTATCAGCAGATTGTGGATCTGTACCATGCTGGTGGTGCGGGTCAACGTCCCTGTCGCAACAATCAACTCCTTTTGACGGATGCAGCGTTGCGGTCAATCACCGATCAAGGGATCTGTAAACGGCTCGCTGACAGGACGGCTTGTGCCTCTTCTCTGATCCAGTCACGTAGATGCTGTGGCTGCACAACCTCAACATCCCGACCGTACCGAAACACCCACCGCTGAAATTCCGGGGTAATCCGAATCAAAACCCGGAACAGGATGGCGCCGTCAGGCCTGTGTTCGACTTGCTGACTGCTATGCCACTCTTCTTCGGCGACCCAGATGGCGCTGGGCTGGCGAAATAGAAGCACGACCTCTTCAACCGGTTGATCGACTCCCCGAATGAGACCCCAGCCTTCGTTCAAGAACTCCTCGGCGTCGAATTCTTCCTGCCGTTGAAACGTATCAGCCAAGATGTCGGCGCTCTGAATGCGATCGATCTTGAAAGTCCGGAAATCTTCACGCATCCTGCAGAAGGCAACGAGGTGCCAGGATCGACCGTAGCGCACAACTTCGTATGGCTCGACTTCCCTCACCGTCATGTCGCTGGCCGCAGATGCCGCGAGGTAGGAAATCTGAACCGTGCGCTGAAGTGAAAGAGCCTGGCTTAGCAACGCAAGCATTGTCTCCCGGTGCGGCGATTCTGGAGGGCCATCCTCACTGCCGCCAAACCGATCGAGCATTGCACGCAATTCGGCTGGCATCACTGATGAAAGACGGGCGATCGCCGAGGCGAGATCTCGCTGTGACACCCCGCCAACCTGTCGCGCCGAGTGTGCTGCCAGAATTAGCGCAAGCGCCTCTGGGAGCGTATAGGCCACAGACGGCAACTGTGGAATTGACGAGAAGTAGTAGCCTTCGCCGCGAGCATTGTTAATAACCAGTCGCAACTCATCCTGGAGCACCCGAAGATCTTCATTGATGGTGCGAACCGAGACACCGAATTCAACAGCAAGCCGGTCCCGAGACCACTGTTTCGGATGACTGCTGACAAGCCAAACGATCTCCAGCAGTCGCGCGATTCTCGGCATATCAGGCAATCTCAATGTGCTCTCTCAATCTTCGGACAGGGATTCTGGTGTACTGGCGTGATGCTGATCACAGGAGTGATCCAGCCGGGTGAACGCACACTCGAAACCGGACAGCATCAACGTCAGCATAGCTTTCGCCGAAACAAATTCACCAACAGTTAGCCGAGAATCAGGGGGCAAGCAATCTCGATACCCTGGCACTTGCGCTACCTGACGAGATTCAAGCGCGGTCTCTGACTGGCCCAGCGCAGGTTGCCACCAGTGCGGCACCGCATGCAGAAAGCATCCACCACCAAATTCGACGACAACTCCCAGCGGTTCTTCGGTCAACGCATTCGTCGCCAGTACGTGGTGCGTATGATGGCG
>CAZNYB010000061.1:0-24720 GCA_964577155.1 uncultured Thermomicrobiales bacterium
ATGGGAACCGTAAAGAATCGTAACCGCGTTCATTGCGACGAATCCCGGTTCCCGACTTCCCGGCTTCCCGCTTTCTCAGCCGCATACCTCACCGAACGGACGATATTGACATAACCGGTGCAGCGGCACAAGTTTCCCGAAATCGCCTCGCGAATCTCCTGTTCGCTCGGATCAGGGTTCTCCTGGAGCAGGTGGACGGCGGTCATCATCATGCCTGGGGTGCAGTATCCACACTGCAGACCGTGTTCCTGGAGAAATCCCTCCTGGACCGGATGGTATTCCCCGTTCTGCGCCAGTCCCTCGACGGTCGTTATCTCATCACCGTTCACTTGAGCTGCCAGGACGGTGCAAGATTTAACCGGCACACCGTTCCAGTGAACGGTGCAAGCGCCGCAGCTGGTGGTGTCGCAGCCGATGTGGGTGCCGGTCAATCCGAGGTTCTCCCGAATGAAATGGACCAGCAGTGTGCGTGGCTCGACATCCGTCGACCGTTCCTCGCCATTGATGGTGATCGTCACTGGAATCGTTGACATCTCTGGTCATCTCCCTCAGCTTGCTGCCCGGGCGCGTTCGACAGCGCGCGTGATCGCCCGGCGAGTCATCGTTGCCGTAACCGCTCGTTTGTAGTCGGCGGAACCACGCAGGTCCGCCTGCGGATCGGTCGCATCAGCTGCCAGCTGTGCCACCTCGCGGATTCGCTCCGTTGTTGGTTCACTGCCGATGAGAGCAGCTTCGGCTGCACTGGCGCGCTGGATTGAGAATGATGCGTTGGTATTGGCGATGCCGGCTTGTTCGACGACTCCGTCAGCGCTCAGCGTAAGCTGGACCGCGGCTGCCGCGACAGCATAGTCGCCGACCTTGCGTTCGAGTTTTTCGTATGCTCCACCGGTTCGCGGACCGGGCACGGGAATCCGGATTGCGGTGACGATTTCGTTGGCTGTTATTGCCGGAGTGAAGGCATCGACGAAGAATTCATCGATTGGAATGACCCGTTCTCCGTTCGGACCTGCCACGAGAACTTCGGCCCGGTAAGCCAGCATCGTCGCCGGGTGATCGTTGGCTGGGTCGGCATGGGCGATGTTGCCTCCGACAGTCGCCAAGTTGCGGACAAGCGGGTCGGCCACCACTGCCGCCGTTTCCGCGAGAAGCGGGTACCGCTGGCGGATGAGGTCTGACCGGTCGAGGTTGCTCTCCCTGGTCAGTGCGCCAAGCTGGAGCCAGCCGTTTGATTCTGTGATGGTATTGAGATCAGGCACCCGGTTGATATCGACGAGGTGTGCAGGTTGGGCTAGCCGGAAGCGCATCAGCGGGATCAGGCTTTGGCCACCGGCCAGGATTTTCGCTTCCTCCCCGTACTCTGAAAGCAACGACAATGCCTCCGGCAGGCTGGTTGCCGCATCGTACTCGAACGGACCAGGAATCATGATATTCCCTTCCTGTACAGAGTTTCTGTCACGTAGTTGAACTCTAGCTGAGTCAATGAGACCGGTCAAGGGAACTATACAGGTATAAAAAGTTTGCTTATGAATAGTAATCTGGGAACGAAACATTCTTGAGTTACATCAGCCTGACCTGGTTCGTCAAGTCCGGCAATCTGGATATCCGGTGTGAGAGGATTGCAACCTGACAACACAAAGGAGCAACATGGCGAACGAGAATACCGGCGCAACCTGGCACTTCCACAATGGAACGAAACACCCTGGCGGACAACTCCTAGACCCCGGTCATGTCTACCTCGACTCGATGCGGCCACATCTCTTTAAAGAGTATGTTGATCTGAAACCTGAGTCGTTACCGATGAAGCATTCAACTTCCGAGCTTCCGCTGCTCGAAGCCATCGCTGTCAACAGGGCAGATTTCAGTTCAGAAAGGGCGGTTGATCTCGAAACGCTGACCGGTATTTTCTACTACTCGGCAGGCATCACAAAGACGCTGGTTCAACGTGATACCGGCAACAGCATCCCGTTCAGGGCGGCGGCCTGTACCGGAGCGCTCTTTCACATCGAAATTTACCTGATCTGCGGCGATGTCGCCGGGTTGGACGCTGGCGTCTACCACCTCGATCCTCGCGGTCCTTCATTGCGACAGCTCCGAAAAGGAGATTACCGTGGAGCGTTAATCGAAGCCAGCGGCAGCGAACCGGAAATAAGCCGAGCGCCGGCCAGCTTCGTCCTGACGAGCGACATCGGCCGCAACGCGATTAAGTACCAGGCGAGAGCCTACCGGCACGCGTTCTGGGACAGCGGCACGATGCTCGCGAACACCTTCGCCATCGCTGCCGCTTACCAGCTACCGGCAAAGGTCGTGACCGGATTCGTTGACGAACAGATCAATCAGTTGCTGGGAATCGACGGCCAACGAGAGTTTGCTCTGGCTCTGGTTCCAGTTGGTGGCAAGGATGATCAGCGACCGCAGGATCATCCAACCATCCAATCCATAACTTTTGAGACATCGCCGTTCACGAGCTTTGCCATAGATTACAGCGCAATCCGGAGCATGCACTACTCGTCGTCGCTGCCTGCAGGGTCGGTAGCAGCTTGGCGGCAAGGCAGGACACTCCGGAGACCGCCGCCGGAGGTCGGCGATGATGTGCTCGTGCCACTTGAATCTCCGCCACGCGGCGACCTTCCGACCGATCCAGTCGAGACGGTCATTCAGCGGCGTGGCTCGACCCGCAGATTCGATCGTGAACCGGTTAGCTTCTCTCAGCTCTCATCCGTGTTATGTCAGTCGCTTCAGGGTATTCCTGCTGATTTCATCACCTCGCCAGGTGAGACACTTAATGACGTCTACCTGACGGTTCAGGCTGTCGACGGGCTTGCCTCCGGCTCCTATGTGCTCCGTAAGGAACAGTCAGCCCTGGAACTGCTTCAGGAGGGTGACTTTCGACAGGATTCGCGCCATCTGGCGCTCGGCCAGGATCTGGCAGGCGATGCCGCGGTAAACATCTTCTTTCTGACCGATCTGGAGCCAGTGCTGGAACGGTATGGCAATAGAGGCTACCGGGTCGCTCAGCTCGAAGCCAGTATCGCCGCCGGGCGGATGTACCTGGCCGCTTATGCGCAACAATTCGGAGCGACCGGACTCACCTTTTATGATGATCAGGTTACCGACTTCTTCTCACCCGATGCCGCCAGGAAGAGTGTCATGTTTATGGTTGCTCTCGGTCACCCGGCGTATCGGACCCGGTAGCATCTCCACGCTGCAAGTCGACTTTTGCCCAATCTGCCTGGATCGCGGACACGTTGGATCATCTTGGCATGCTTTAATACAACCTGATCGACAACCGCATATCCGGGCAGCACATGGCTTCGCATCTTGGACCACAGCTGAATATTATCGGGCGTGGGCGTGAACAGGCCCGGCTCCGTGACCTGCTGGATCGGCTGCTGGATGGCTCAGGCGGGTTGGTGCTGGTCAGCGGTGAAGCCGGGATCGGGAAGACGACGCTGGTTGAGGATTTGATCTCACAGAGAGATTCACATGACGTGCTTACACTGACCGGAGCATGTTACGACCTGACAAATTCTCCTCCGTATGGACTCTGGAGCGAGCTATTACGCAACTATCAGCCAGCTGAGAGCCAGGCAACATTGCCCGAGTTGTTCGTTGTGCCCTCAGGGTTTGAGCGTTCAGTCAATCAGGCTCAGATCTTCGAAGAAGCCCGCCAGTTCTTCCTGCGCCTATCAGATATACAGCCACTTCTCATCATTCTTGAGGATATCCACTGGGCGGACGAACTCAGCATAGTTGCTCTTCGCTACCTGGCACGCTCGCTGGTGGATTTCCGGGTACTCATCGTAGCCACCTACCGGGAAGACGAACCGGTGCGGAATCAGCATTTCAACGAGTTATTGCCATTGCTCATTCGAGAGGGTCGTGCTGAACGGATCGAACTCGTCCGTTGGGAGAAAGCTGGCACAGGTTCTCTTATAGACGGGTGGTACAGGCTATCCAGGCAAGATCGGGAGCGGTTGTCAGACTACATCCACGAACTAGCGGAAGGCAATCCTTTTTATTCTGTCGAATTGCTGCGGACATTAGAGATTGAACGCACGCTGTCGCGACTGGCCAACGAGTGGCAACTCGGGGATCTCTCACAGCGGCAACTACCGAGGTTGGTCCAACTTGTTATTGAGCAACGGCTGAGTTGCTTGACAGAAGATACCCGGCGGCTGCTGGAACAGGCTTCGGTCATCGGCCAGCAAGTTTCGGTTGACTTGTTGCTGATATTGAGCGGTGTCGGAAGTGAGAAACTGGATCTGGCAATCGCTGAAGCGATCGAAGCCAACATCATCAAACGAACCTTGAATGGCTCTGAGTTTGAGTTTCAACATGCCTTGATCCGAGAATCTCTCTACAACAGTCTTCCAACCTTGCGTAGCACTTCAGCGCATCAGACGATTGCCGAAGCGATGATCGCTCGGAATAGCGCGGATCCGGATATCGTTGCCCACCATTTTCGAAGCGCAGGTGATGATCGCGCTTTGAGCTGGTTGCTCAAAGCCGGGTTGCGGGCGCGGAGGTCGGCAGCCTGGATCGCGGCCATCGATCGTTTCGAACAGGCGGCTTCGATGCTGAATGGAGATGACGATGAACTCCGCAATCGTGGATGGTTGCTGCTGTACTGTGGATTCATTGGCAGGTACATCGGCAATACACAACGTATCGATGCCTTCCTCGACGAAGCCGAAGGTATCGCCAACCTATCGGGAGATCAAGAGCTGAGCGCCAGAGTTCGCTGGCATCGTGGTGTTTTCCGCTGCCACCGTGGTGATCTTGGCCACGGTCTTTCGGATATGGAAGAGGCGGTCCGAACCTTTGAACGAGCGGGATTGGTTGAATATCTCCCTGCTTTTGATGAGCGAATACAGGCGGTCATTAAATCGTTACTTCAAGAGGATGGATCGGCACAATCTGCCGCAAGACCAACCGAGCAATCGGAGTTGCCAGCGGCCGCAAAACGACCTGAGATGGATCTGTATTCAGGTCCACTTGCCAACTGGTACGGGCAGGCCGGAAGACTGCAAGAATCATTTGCTGCTGCTGAACACCTGGGTTTTGACGAGAGTAATACGGGTTCACATGAACGTGGCAGACGGACTCCTTTCGGTTCCGGTTACTACGGCCTGGGATTGTCCTATGCCAGCCTCGGTAAGCTGACTAACTCCCGACGCAGCTTTGCTCTGGGACGCTGGGCAGCGATGGAAGATGGCGACTACTGGGCCGCTGGACTCGCTTCCTTCGTGGAACTCTTTCATGTCGTGCTCCCGCTTGCGCCGGATCGGTTGGATTGGCGAGATCGGCAGGTGACCGAAACGGCCGAGTATCTCAGCAAAGCAGGGGATCTTGCTGCCGGGGCGGATCGTGTCAATCCGAGTGAGGTCGCCGTCAATCTGGTAGTTGGAGAATGGAAGGCAGCCCGCCAGGCTCTCGCGCAGCTAGATTCTCAGCCTAACCCACCCCCGGTGCTGTCAGCACTAGTGGCAGTTGGGCTAGGTACTATCGAGCGTTATCAGGGACGTCCAGAACGTGCCTGGCAACATATTCATGCCTTTTTGCCCTCCGGGTTGGCCTCAGAGCCTGGCACAAGGTTGTTCCTCTCCAGTCAGATGCTTCAGCGACTCGCCGTCAACCTGGCGCTGGATTCGGGCGATGTTGAGACAGCCGAAGCCTGGTTGGAAGCGCACGACCGGTGGTTAAGCTGGAGCGGCGCTGTGCTGGGCCAGGCGGATGGAAAGCTTCTTCAGACGCGATTGCACTACCAGTGCGGTAGAACGGAGTTAGCCCGAGAACGAGCCAGCGAGGCGTTGCAACTGGCCAGTGAGCCACGGCAGCCGCTGGTCATACCTGAAATCTGCAGGTTTCTTGCCAGATTGAATATTGAGAACGGGGCGTTCGAGCAGGCTGCTCGTCGTTTGAAGACAGCCAGGCGGATTGCAGATCAGTGCCAGGCGGTCTACGAGCTGGCGCTGGTCAGGCTGGCCGAGGCTGAGCTTGCTGAGGCAATGGATGAGCCGGTTCTAGCGACCGAACACCTGAAGATGGCATCCCACGTATTAAATAATCTCGAGGCTCAACCAGCGCTGGAACGGGTAAAGAACCTGGATGCCAGGCTCAGCCAGCGCTCAAACAAGCATCCAGCTGGGCTTACCGCGCGGGAGCTGGAGATTCTCAGGCTGGTTGGAGGTGGTTTGACCGATGCCGACATCGCCGACCAACTCTACATCAGTCCCCGAACGGTCAACCGGCACCTGAACAATATCTACAACAAGATAGATCTGCATTCTCGAGCGGCTGCCGTGCTCTGGGCTGCTGAAGAAGGCTTGATATGAACCACCCCGAGCTAACACGATGAGTTTCACCACCGATAGTGATCAACCCGCCCTCGTAGGCCGCACACGGGAACGGTCAATACTCAGTGACCTGCTGGATGGCTCAGGCGGGTTGGTGCTGGTCAGCGGTGAAGCCGGGATCGGGAAGACGACGCTGGTGAACGATCTGTCCCGTCAGGCAGTAGCCAGTGGAGCAATAGCCCTGAGTGGCGGCTGCTACGACGAGGCGCCGAATCAGGCATACGCTCCCTGGCTAGATCTGGTCCAGATGTTTCAGGTGACGACTGATCAACCTGGAATACCAGACGAAGTCAGGGTGTCTGATCTGTTCACAGGCGCAAAAAACCAGGCTGCGCTATTCGAGAATATTCGTGCGTTCCTGAGCGAATTTTCGAACAGATCGCCAGTAGTTCTGCTGATCGAAGATCTCCAGTGGGCCGATCAAGCGAGCCTCGATCTGTTGCGGTTCATTGCCCGTTTTTCCAGCTCGCTCCGACTACTGCTCATGGTGACGTATCGCGATGAAGATCTCGATCGGGACCAACCACTCTTTACTATGATTCCACTACTCATACGGGAGACAGATGCAACACGTATCAACTTGCGCCGGTGGGAGGAGCATATGACCAGAGATCTGGTCGCATCTCGCTACCAGCTTGATCCGCAAGATGGTCGAAGGTTGACTGCATTTCTCCAGGCGCATGCCGATGGGAACCCGTTCTTTACTGTTGAACTACTACGAGCCTGTGAGTATGAACGACATCTGCGTCAAACGTCTGATGGCCGGTGGCAACTGGGCGATCTCAAGAGTTTCAGCATGCCGGTTGTTATCAGGCAGGTGCTAGAGCGGCGATTGTCATTGCTCGACAACAGCCAAAGGGAGTTGCTTCAGATCGCGGCGGTCATCGGTCAGCAGGTGCCGCTAGATCTCTGGCTGGGGGTGTCGGAGACCCAGGAGCGCAAGCTTGACGATGCCGTCCAGGTTGCGGTCGAGGCTGCACTATTGCGGGAGTCAGCGGACCATACTGGCTTTCAGTTCACCCATCAACTCATTCAGGAAGCTCTGTACCTGGAAGTTCCTCTTACAAAGCGTCGCCGTCTGCATCAGCGTACTGGCGAAGTGCTGACCAGATTCAGGCCGGAGCTTGCGGGCCAGATCGCACATCATTTTCTCACGGCTGAGGATGCCCGCGCTTACGAGTGGCTGCTGGCTGCGGCGGATCAGGCGGAGCTTGCCTGGGCATGGGATACGGCGGCGAAACGGGTGGAAGAAGCGCTGAGTCTCCTGAGCGACGACCACGCACATCGTGTTGACCGGGGCTGGTTGCTCTTTCGCCTCGGGAGTCTTCACCGTTGGTCGCGACCGTCGTTGAGCCTGGACTATCTGCAGCAGTCGGCAGCCGAAGCCCCGGCAACCGGCGACGCGGATCTCAAATCGCTGGCGGCGATCAACGCCGGAGTCGTGCGTTGTCTGAATGGTGACTATGCTCAGGGCATTCTGTCTTTGGAACAGGCACGTGCTGGACGGATTGCCATGGAATCACCGCCACCGGAAGCTGCCGGTCCGATGACTCGCAAGTTTGGTCCTGCGATGCTCAGCGGCGGGGCCGACATCGTTCTGATGCACTGGCTGGCGAATGTTGGCCGGCTTGATGATGCACTCGATCTACGGGCGTCCCTGGTTGATCAGATGTCAACCCGCAAGGTCGATCAGCGCTGGCAGGACGGCATGTCCAACGGGTACGGCAGAATCCTGGCTGGAAAAGGTGATCCAGATCGAGCAGCTGATGCATTCGCTGCCGCGTTCAGTGGTGCGGCTGATCCGCTAGAGCAGTTTTCAGTTCTCATGACTGAGTTGCTCTGGCTGATGCTCCCGTACCGGACTGACCGGGTTGAACGCCGGCGGCAGCTGGAACAGAAGCGCATCGCCTTGTTCCAGCAATCCCCGATACCCTATGGAGTCCCTGAATCCGACCTGATGATGAACAGTTTCTGTTTGCTGGACGGCGATTGGGATGTCGATCGAATACGTCAGAGCCACTACCTTCGTGGTGAGAGCACAAGCTGGATCGCCGATTTCTGGCGCTCTACCCTTGCGGAGATGGCGTTTCATCAGGGTGATTGGGATCTTACCTCTGAGATCGCTCTCCACTTCTTTCCGGCCGGCCCAGGCACAAAGCCGGGGAATGCGTTCATTCTTTCGGCGATCTCGATGCTTAACGTAATGATCGAGATGTCGATAGCTGGCGGTGAGTTGGATGCCGCTGGAGACTGGCTCAAAACCTTTCAACGCTGGCTGGACTGGAGCGGTCTGGTCATCGGTTGCTCCGATCTTGAGCGGCTGAGAGCAAGATTTGCACTCGCAGACGGTGACATCATTCAAGCCGAGAGTCATGCCACTCAAGCGCTATCCCTGGCGATTGAACCGAGACAGCCGCTGGCATTGATTGCTTCCCATCGACTACTGGGTGAACTGGCCCTGGTCAATGGTCAGCAGGAGGTGGCTTCAGATCATCTCGAACAATCACTGGCTATCGCAGAAGCCTGTCAAGCGCCATTTGAATGTGCGCTGACCAGAACAGTTCAGGCTGAGCTGGCATTGGTTTCCGAACATTTCAGTAGCGCTATGGAGCTGATCGGAGATGTGAGAAATGCCTGCGAACCTTTGCAAGCCACCATGGCGCTCGATCGAATTGAGCAGTTGGAACGAACACTGCAATCAAATCACAATCAGGAGCAGACGCAGCTCACGAGAAGAGAACAGGAAGTGCTTCGCTATGTCGCTCGCGGCATGACGAATATTGAGATTGGCGAGAAGCTCTATATCAGTCCTCGCACTGTTGCGCAGCACCTCAGTTCGGTGTTCAGCAAGACCGGTGTTTCGAACCGCGCCGCCGCGGCAATCTGGGCAAAAGAGCGCGGTCTCGTCTGACAGGTAAGTGCAGGAGTATCGGGCAGCAAAAGACTTTCAGCAGCAATATGAAATCGGGTACGATAACGCCAGGTGTGGTAGGTGCCGAGAGATACAGGTGCGGATGGGGAATCAGGGGTGTCAATGAGCGAACAAGAGTCTACAGCGAACACCGGGGACGTTGAGCCGCAAGAAGCAGACGGAGTTCGAGAAGAGATTGAACACTGGTGGGCTTCAACCGATGCGTTTGAGTTCTGGGCGACGGTCCTGATAGCTCTGGCCGCAGTCCTGACGGCCTGGGCCGGGTTTGAATCCGCAAAGTGGGGCGGTGTCCAGGCGACCAATTTCAGCCAGGCAGGCGCAGCGCGCACTGAATCGGTGCGTTACTCAACTCTGGCCGGACAGCAGACGAGCATAGATGTCATGACCTACATCAACTGGCTCAACAACTATGTCGATGACGTTGATAGCGGCGAGATTGAACCTGTTCAGCCAGGTGAGGTATATGAACCAACGCCCGGCACGCCATCCGGCTTTTATTTTGAACGGTTTCGCCCTGAATTCGTCCCGGCTGTGCATGCCTGGCTTGCCACCATGCCACTGGCAAACCCCGACGCGCCGGCAACGCCGTTTGAAATGGAAGAGTATCAACTTGCTGCGACGGGTGAAGCGCGGCTGCTTGAGGAACGGGCTGACCAGAAAGCTGCCGATGCTGCAACCGCAAACCAGAACTCCGACAATTACGTCATGACAGCCGTCCTCTTCGCCACGGCGCTCTTCTTTGCCGCGTTAGCAAGTCGACTGAGCGCGCCGCGTTACCGGTATGCCTCGCTCACAGTAGCGACGCTGTTGTTAGCTGGGACGGTGATCTATGTGATGACTCTTCCTATTGAGTTATAGAAATGTTCTGCTACAAACGATGTGACTGATGTCTTCCCTCGAGCAAACCAGGCAAGCGGCCGGTGTGTACCGGCCTCACTCTTTCGACTGCCTCAGGCTTCGTAGACCTCTGCAGCGACTTTCTCGGCGATGGCGACGATCGGAAAATGCAAGTTACCGCGCGGACCGTAGGGCATCACCGAGGCATCAACCACACGTAGACCTTCAATGCCGTAGACCGCGCATGATTGATCGACCACTGCCATGGGATCTGTCGACGGACCCATCTTGCAGGTTGTCGACGGGTGAAAGGTTGTGCCGTGGTGACCGTCGAGCACCCACTCGCGGAGTGCATCGCGATTCGACGGGATCGGCTCCGGCAAGGGGTGGTCCAGATCAAGCATCGAGGCCAGCGGGTTGGTCTGCAGGATTTGCTGCGCCAGCTCGATGCCATCGCAGATGGCCTCGAGATCGACCGGGTTTGAGAAGTGCCGGTGATCGATATCCAACGGCGCCACTGGATCGGCGGCGGTCAACCGAACTCGACCCATCGAGTGGGCGTACTGCAGGCTGGCGTTGAGTCTGAATGTCCAGGTCGCATCCTCCTCAAGAAACTCGACGACGCTGTAGTGGTGCAGATCGATCTCTCGATCCGTCTGCCTGCTTCTGGATTTGATGAGGTAGGGAAATTGAACTCGCGCATTGAATTCCTGACCGGGGAGAATCGGGTAACGAACACCGGCGGTTGCCGGGTGATCCATCAGGCTCTCACCGACGCCGGGCAGATCGAGTGCTGTCGCGATATTCAGGTCATTGAGGTGTTGAGCCGGACCGATGCCGGAACGCATCAGTATGGCTGGCGACTGGTACGCGCCGCCGCAGATGATGACTTCGTCTGCCAGATAGCTCCGGCCAGTGCTATCGACGACGCCTTTTGCTTTCCCGCGTTCAATGATCACGCGGTCGATGAGCGTCTCCGGCATTATCTCCAGATTCTCCCGATCCCGCGCCATCGCAATGTAGGTGAAAGCCGGATTCATCCGTACCGCATGGCCGGTTGGTGATGCGATGTTCTTCGTCGCTTTGCTGATCGATGGGAACTGGCCTTCAGCGCCGTTGAAATCAACGATGTGCTCGATCCCGAATTCATCGCAGGCGGCAATGAGCGCATCGTAAATCGGCGGAATAACCTCATCTGGTGCGCGCCAGACAGGCACTGGTCCAGATTCTCCGTGGAGTGAGGTGTTGCCAATCGGATCATTCTCAGCCTTTTTGAAGTACGGTAGCAGGTCGCTAAAACTCCAACCGGGATTTCCAAGCTCAGCCCATTCGTCATAGTCGGCTCTGGAACAGCGGTTCCAGACGCAACCGTTCACCGTTGCCGAACCTCCCAGGATTTTCGTCCGTGGCAGCACGACTTGGTGTCCGGTAACTGTGGCGGCATTGACAAAACCCCAGCTGTGTGACTCGGTTGGCAACAGGTTGTAGTCGAGCATATCGGGTGGCCACAGTTCCGGATCCGGCCCGTAATCAGGTCCAGCCTCGATCAGCAGGACCCTACGTTCGGGATTTTCGGTTAGCCGCGCTGCCAGAACCGCTCCGGCTGGCCCGCCGCCAACGATGATCACATCTGCCCGCCCTGCCATTCCGACCTCCTTGCGTCTCAGTATTGTCTATCCGTGAGTGTAGATCAGAATCCAGATTTCTTCGCATCAGCCACGTTTGAAGTCAGGTTCATCTGGATAATCTTGCCGACGCGATCAATCAACAACCGCTTGTCACGTTGCGAAACAGCCCCCGATCCTTACGTCTTATTCTCAACGGTTCCCGCCTTCCCGATCTTCCCAGATTCCCAATCCCCAATTTCAATTACCCTCATCTATACTAACAACGTCTGATTCAACGAAAGGAACAACGCATGGTACAACGAACTTTGCAAGGCGCTCGCGGTCAGATGATGGGCGCGCGCGTCAAACGCAAGGAAGACCCGCGACTGCTCACCGGCTCTTCAATGTATGTTAGTGATCTCCGGTTGAACCGGATGCTCGAAGCCGGTTTTCACCGTTCACCGTTTGCCCATGCTCGCATCAAAAGTGTCGACACCTCCGCGGCGGAGCGCGCGCCTGGTGTGCATAGTGTCTACACCTACGATGAGTTGATGAAATATGGCATCACGCCGAAGGAGACGGTCGTTGGCGAGCTTGCCGATGTTGAGGTGCCAGACATCGAATCTGACGACGCCATCCCGAAACCGGTCCAACCGGCGCTTGCTCAAGGTAAAGTGCGCTGGGCAGGTGAAGCGGTTGCCGTCGTGCTGGCGGACACCGAACAGCAGGCGATCGATGCCGCACAGCTTATCGAAGTCGACTATGACGTCCTGCCGGCTGTGACAGACATTGAAGCGGCTATGGCTGATGGCGCGCCGCAGATCTGGGACGAAGTTCCAAACAACATCGCACTGACGCACGCACACGCCGAAGGAGATGTTGCAGCGGCAATTGCCAGCGCCGATGTCGTCGTCTCCCAGCGAATGCATTCTCAACGGTTGGTTCCGCTGGCGATGGAGGGTCGTGGTATCGTCGCCGCGCCTGACCCGCTCACTGGCGGTATGACTGTCTGGGTTGGCACCCAGGCGCCGCACTTCTGGCGCGACCTTGCGGTGCCGATGCTGGGATTGACGCAGGCGAAACTCCGGGTGATCGTTCCTGAAATGGGTGGCGGGTTTGGCTCGAAATTCGGTGTCTATCCGGAGGAGTTCACCGTCGCGGCTCTGGCGCAACATCTTGGCCGGCCAGTCCGCTGGATCGAATCTCGAGCCGAGAACTTTTTGACCACCAACCACGGCCGGGCGCAGTTTGCCGACCTCGATCTGGCTGCCACCAGTGACGGCACGATCACTGGCTTGCGGATGCGAATCTTCGCCGACGGCGGCGCGTACCCGGCCGGTATTGAAGTTCCGTTCTCGACCGTCACGATGGCAGTTGGCTGCTACTCGATACCGGCGGTCGATCTCAGCTTTGAGACGGTCTACACCAACACGACAACGGTTGCCGCCTACCGGGGTGCTGGACGCCCAGAGGCTGCCTACTACATCGAACGGGCCGTTGACATGCTGGCCCGTGAACTCGATATGGACCCGGTTGAATTAAGGCGCAAGAATTTCATCCAACCGGAAGCATTCCCGGTGACCGTTGCCACCGGCGAGCGGTACGACACCGGCGAATACGACAAAGCGCTCACCCATGCGCTGGAGTTTTCGGCCTACAACGATCTTCTACAGGCACGTGACAATGCCCGCAATGAAGGTCGGATCGTCGGCATCGGCCTGGCGAGCTACGTGGAGATCTGCGGCTTCGGCCCCTGGGAGAGCAGCATCGTCAAGGTTGAGCCGGGCGGTTCGGTCAGCGTCTACACCGGCATCTCTCCCCACGGCCAGGGTCAGGAGACGACGTTCGCTCAGATGGTTGCCGACAGGATCGGCGCTGATTTCGAGGATGTTGTCGTTCACCACGGCGATACCGACAACACCGCCCAGGGCAACGGCACCGGCGGCAGTCGCGGTCTGGTCGTTGGTGGCAGCGCGCTGATGCTGTCACTGAACAAAATCCGTGACAAAGCGGATGCGATCTCCGCCCATCTGCTGGAAGTCTCAGCTGCCGACATCGTCCTCGAAGATCAGAAGTACCAGGTGGCTGGCGCGCCAGACCGCTCAGTAACGCTCAGCGACATCGCTGGGGCAGCCTACGGAGGGAATCTGCCGGAAGGTGTCGAAGCAGGACTGGAAACGGTTGACTACTTCAGTCCGGAGGATGAGACCTTCCCGTTCGGCACCCATATCGCCATGGTCGAGATCGATCCCGACACCGGCAAGGTGGAGTTGCTGAAGTTCGTTGCCGTTGACGACTGCGGCAACGTCATCAGCCCGCTGCTGCTGGAAGGACAGATCCACGGCGGTATTGCTCAGGGCATCGGTCAGGCCCTGGTTGAACATGCTGTCTACGATGAGAGCGGACAACTGTTGACTGGGTCGCTGATGGACTATGCGATGCCGAAGGCGGATCTGTTCCCGGTCTTCGAAACCGATCAGACGGTCACGCCCTCACCACTGAATCCGCTTGGCGCGAAAGGCATCGGCGAAGCAGCCACCATCGGCTCGACGCCAGCCGTCGTCAATGCAGTGATGGATGCCCTCGCGCCGCACGGCGTCGCCCATCTCGACATGCCGCTCTCCGCGCCGAAGATCTGGCAAGCCTTGCAGTAGTATTAAGTGACATCGCACAGGGCCGGTCCGGACAACCCGGACCGGCTTGATCTGGAACTGGCAACCTTCATCAAAGGTGGATTCATGCTGAACTGGCCACATCGTCCCAGCATCGTCATCTTGCTTGTCGTCGCATTTCTTCTTACAGCACTGCCGAGCCAGCTAGTTGTTGCCCAGGATGCGCCAATCGATGACACGACCGCCTCCGCAAACGTCTGCGACGGTTCAACGACAGCCGATTACAACGGACCGTGCGGACCGTCATTCACCGTGCCGAACTGGGGCGACGCCTCGGGCTGGAACAATGAGATCTACGCTGATTCCATTCAGCTCTATGACCTCGGCGGCGATGGCAAAGACGAGCTGATCGGCCGCAGCCCGGCTGGGTTGCTGGTCTACAGCTGGTCGGTCGAGTGGGGTCAGTGGGTGCCCGCCAGCGATCTGAGCAAACCGTTGCCCTACCCGGATAGCGAGGGCTGGAATCTCCCCGATCAGGGAACGACGATCAGCTTTGGGCGCCTGCAAGGAGGGGCGAACGGCTACGGTTCGATTGGCCGGTCTAGCGCCGGTTTGCAGGTCTGGTTCTGGCATCCAGGGAATGGCGCGCCCGGCTCTGGTTTCTGGACAAAAGCCCAGCAGTCCGATATCTTCCCCAACGCATCGCTGGATGGTAAGTGGACCGAGCCATCCTACTACTCCACGATCCAGATGGGTGATGTCAACGGTGACGGCTGGGATGAGGTCATTGGCAGAGCCCAGGACGGGATCACCACCTGCTACTGGGATACCACCCAGCAGTCACTCCTCTGTCCGTGGATTTACGGTCCCTTCAGTGATTTCTATGTCAATCAGGGGGAGAGCGACTCGGCGCAGTACTACGAGACGATCCAGCTCGCCGACAGTGATCCTTCGACGCCGGGTCTCGAACTCTCCGGCCGGACCGTCACCGACAACGGCACGCTCGATGTCTACCGCTGGGATCAGGGTTCCGGCGCGGGTTGGGTCCAGTGGGACATCAACGGCCAGGCGCCATTTGCTGATAAGGCGGGGTTGACGAACTGGGCACTATCTTCGTCCTATGCGACGATCCAGTGGGGGCAGATTTTTGAGGATCCGAAAGCCGTGGTTACCGGACGAGGCTTTGGCGGACTAGTCTGGTACACCGTTGAAACCACGGCGGCAGGCTGTGGCAGCCTTGCTGTTCCGTGCTGGAAGGATCTCAGCGTTGGCGGCATCTTCCCCACACCCCTATTCTGGGGCGATCCTTCGTCCTACGAAACCATCCAGCTGGCCGATGTCAACGGCGATGGTGTCGACGAAGCGATTGGCCGTCAACATGCGTTCCAGGGCCAGCTGACAAGCGGGATGAATACCTGGTTCCCCCCGAAGCTACCGGGCTGGCCGTCGCTTCAGGCCACAGAATCGAATCTGAACGACGAGGCGTTGGATGATCCCTCAATGGCGAGTACGCCAGGCTGGACGAGAGTCGATGGTCCGGCGCTGACCGGTGGTCCGACGGATGACCCCCTCTGGACGCAGCCGAGCTACTACCGGACCATCCAGACCGGCGACATCGACGGTGATGGCCGTGCCGAGTTGCTAGCCCGCGGCAAGTACGGCATCCGCACCTGGAAGTTCGACACTGCCAGCAACAGCTGGGAACGGCCATTGCCCTATGGTTTCACTGGCTTCAGCGAGACCTCGGAACAGGCTGCCTTCGACCTGCTGAACCGCTATCTCAATATCGAAAGTGGCCACACCATCCGCGATAGCTATACCTCCCTCAACACTCAGGTGGCGGAAAACTACGTGACCTGCCTCGGAATCAGCATCAACTCTGGCGCGACGATGCCGCCAACGCAAACCTGTGACCTGACACCGCCAGTGACGGCGCTTGCTAACCCGGACAAGGTAACGGCGGCTGAGTGGAAGAACATGGTCGAGTTCATCCAGCAGGAGGTTGCGCTCTCGAATGATTCGAATGGACATTTCAACCAGAGCATCGCTGGCATTCTGAACGACCTCTTCGTCTACGATCAGGCGACCTTCGATCAGATCCAGCAGGCGTTGTTCCGGCAAACCTACAACGACAATAGCATCACCGCTATCCTCACCAAGTTGTTCGTTGGCCTCGGTACGGCGATTGCCGATCTGGCCGATCCGGAGCTTGAGGTGGTGATCGACTCGATCGGCGCGGCGATCATGGCCGTTTCTGCACTGCAGACGCAGAGTGGCAGCACCCTCGATATCAAGGTCGCCGAAGTGCGCACCGAGCTGGCGACCCTGGCGGCGGCGGCCAACAGCCGCAACAATGACTTTTTCCAGTATGTCGCGCAGGACTTCGGGCTTCTGCATCTGGTCGGGACGCTTGTCTCAAGCCAGTACTGGCTGATAACCGGCGACGCCCACGACAAAGCCATTGACGCGAACGAACTCCATACAGGTACCTGGATGTATCAGACCGTCCTGCCATCGATCTGGACGATGACGCAATACTCCTGTTCGAATCTGGCGAAGAATGGCGGCGACTGTCCGGCGGACGACAACCTGAGCGAGCTGCTGGTCGGCGTGCTAGATCAGCAATACCAGGCGCGTGTGGTGAGCCAGGGCATCGTTGATCTGAACAGCGACAACCCGATCATCCAGAAACTCTTTCAGCCGATTCAGGAAAGCTGTCAGATCGGTCCAGGCCACAACGGAACCTGGTCTTACCAGGATTGCAACCTGGGGATCAACCGCTTTACCTTCTTTCTCATGGAAGACGGCTGGACGTTCACCTGTACCCAGGGAGTGAACAAGTGTGTGCTCGATCAGGAGTTCCATCACTTCCAAGAGTGAGCCGCTCGGCTGATCCCAAGAGCATTGTCACGCGTTTGAGTGCCACACGTGAACACGTGGTACTATGTTGTGCCAGGAGGCATTATGGAAAAGCAGAACATCACCCTGTCGCTCTCAAAGGATCTCCTACAGAAGGTCAAGCTCGTGGCGGTCAAACGGCATACCTCAGTCTCTGGACTGGTAACCGAAGCGCTGGAACAAGTCGTCGAACGGGAGGACGGCTATGAGCAGGCGAAAAGGCGGGCGCTAGACAAGCTTGCAAATCCACCAAACCTTGGGACGGGTGGCGAAAGAACTTGGACTCGAGACGAGTTGCATGAGCGTCACTGAGCGCGAACAGTTTGTCGATAGTAATATTCTCGTCTACGCGTTTGATATCTCTGCGGGCTGGAAACGCGAGCGCGCAGTTGAGCTACTTGGTGCATTGTGGGAAAGCGAATCAGGACACTTAAGCATTCAAGTTTTACAGGAATTTTATGTGAATATAACCCGGATATCCCCTGCACGATATCGTCCAGAAGCAGCAATTGAACTTGTATCCGAGTATACGTCATGGCAAATTCATAGCCCTGTTCCAGGTGATTTATTGCGAGCAGCTGCAATCCAGACTCGATATCAGATCTCCTTCTGGGACGCGATGATCATCAATAGCGCAGCAGCGCTCAACTGCGAAACACTCTGGACCGAAGATCTCAACCATGGACAAACGTACGACGGGGTCAGGGTCGTTAACCCGTTTCTCGACAACAGCGACTGACCTCAATAGCCAACAAACGTTGATGCCTTATTCCCAGACATGATTATCAGCCATCAACATGAGATCGAGTTTGGATCAATCAGCCGGCGTTGGGTCGACAGCAGGTTCCTGATCGTCTGGCACGCCTTCGACATTGACATTCGGCAGCCAGTTGAGCCAGGAAGGCAGGTACCAGTTCCAGTCGCCAAGCATCTTCATCGTTGCTGGAACGAGCACCATCCGGATAATGGTCGCGTCAAGAATAACAGCGATTGCCAGTCCAAACCCCAGCTGCTCGAACATCGAGAGCTGACCCATCGCAAAACCACCGAAGACAGCTACCATAATCAACGCCGCGCCGGTGATGATGCTGGCCGTTGAGTGCAGGCCGAAAACGACCGACTCCTCGTTGTTGTGGGTGATGTCATAGTGTTCGCGGATGCGACTGAGCAGGAAAACGTGGTAATCCATCGAGAGTCCAAAGAGGATGGTAAACATCATTAGCGGTAGCCAGAACTCGATCCTCTCAACCTGGTGGAATCCGAAGATCTGATTGCCGTAGCCGTGCTGGAAGACCAGCACCAGAATGCCGTAGGATGCCCCGACCGAGAGAAGATTCATGATGACCGACTTGACCGGCACGACAATCGACCGGAAAGCAAGCAGGAGCAAGATCAGGCTCATCCCGAGGACAAAGGCGAAGACATACGGCGTATACTGTGCAACCACGCCGTTCGCGTCGACGGTTTCCGCCGTCAACCCGCCGACCAGGACATCGTCGGCGACACTGCCAAATGCCTCCGGGATGTAATCCTCTCGTAGACGCTCGATTGACTCCAGCGCATCCGAGCTCTGGGTGTCATGGGTTGATGGGGTGAAGAGCACTCCCAGATCCCCTGCATCATTCGTATCAGCGCTCACCGGTCCGAAATCCGGGTCCTCCTCAAGCATGGCAACCAGACTCGCCGTTGCCTCCTGAACCTCGGCAGAGGAGGTGTCAGCGTCGATCGCGATCTGGTGTGGCGACTCCAATGAGATCCCTGAGAAATCCTCCTGGATGAGGTTGAAGGCACGGGCTGGCGACGTGTCCTGAGGCAGCGAGCTGATGCCGGACTGGCCGAGGTCTATCGTGAGGTAGGCGGAGGCGAGCGCAAGCAAGGCGACGGCGGTGACAGTTGCCAGAATGCCCGGGTGTTTCATGACAAAGCGGGCGATCCGGTCCCAGAATCCCAGACTACCGGGTTGCGCCGTCCGGTGAAATGGATCTTTGTTCAGCAGGGCCAGGACGAACATTGTGACAGCGAGCGCGAAATAGACGATTGTAAAACCGATGCTGATATCCATCAGCATGAACAATCCGCCGAACAGAAGCAGGAAGACTCCGAGGAAGATCGTCATCACCCGTCCGGTCCCTCGGTTGATCCAGTTGTGGAGCAGACTGATGCTTGCTGGCAACAGGGTGAGTGATGCCAGGACGGCAAAGATAACGACGACGACCGCGCCTGCTCCGAGACTCTTGAATATCGTTGAAGGCACGATCAGCATGCCCAACAGGGCGATGACGACGGTTAGCCCTGAAAAAACGACAGCTTTTGTCGAAGAGTCTCCGGTTCGGATGATGGCTGCTTCATACCCGAGACCTTTTCTGCTCTCTTCCCGGTAGCGTCCGACGATGAAGAGCGCGTAGTCGATGCCGACCGCGAGGCCGATCATCACGATCATGTTGGTGACAAAGACAGAAAGTTCGAACTGGTGGCCGATGATATTCGTCATGCCAAGCGCGGCGGTTATCGAGACAAGAGCCAGGATGATCGGCAACCCGGCAGATACGAGTGTGCCAAAGACGATGACCAGGACTATCAGGGCGACCGATATGCCAATGGTCTCGCCGGTGAGCAGATCCGATTCGGCTGTCTGTTCGAAGGCAAGGTCTGCGGTGATCTGTCCGCCAGTGACAACTGTGAAGCCGTCCGATCCGTCTAGCTCATCTACCGTCTCCAGGTAGGGCTCGCCAATCCCTGAGTCATAGATCACCACCGGCACAATCGTGGCTCTACGGTTGTCTGAGACAAGTGTCTCATCACCGCTGAGAAAGTAGGTGGTGGCCGGGTCGACTGAACGTCCCAGGGCGGTAATCTCGGAGACGGCCTCGCTCGTAAACGCTTTAAATTCAGGGTCGTCAACTGTCAATGACGGATGTTCGATGATGAGATATTCATCCGGTCGTGGCGCGAGTTGACCGCTTTCGATCTTCTCGACGGTGTACCGTTCGAAGATCATCGTGTCGGCATTGACTGATTCCGGTGTATTGGTGAATTCGGCATCCGTTGTCAGGTCTGCCGGAAAGGCAGCGATTATTGCCATTGCGGCGACAAGGACCAGAATCCAGAGACTGACGACTGGCCATGGTTTGCGAGCGCTGAATCCAGCCAGTCGACCGATCATTCCTCGTGCTTGTGTTGGTTCCATGTCTTTATCTCTCAACTGTACGGCGTGTGCCGTTTTCTCTGATCTGATTATTGGTACTCCCCGTCACAATCATCAAGACACGGGATGCAACAGTATGATGGCCACGTCTGAGGTACTAGCAAAATCAAGAATGCGCCTGCTTCTGGAGCGGCGCACTCTTACTGCCTGTGTCGTAGATTGACAGGTGTCGGGAACCTGATGGCATTGTTCCATTCTGGGAGCTTCGTTGCGTCCCGTTCTCCGTCCGGCGTCGTTGCCGATCACTCTCTGCGACTCCGTTGTCGCCGTGGACCTCTTTGTCCTGTATCCACTATATGTCTCAACGGCTGGATGCACATCCATCAATGGTTGATATTTGCGGTTGATATCGAGTCAACCCCCTCAACCACCGTATTCACCCCGATACACGCGGGTTATCAGTTTGCCAACCGCGGGTTGCAACAGCGCAGCAGAGCGTTGGTAATCTCAATGTTGAACTGGCGCATCCTGCCATTCGATGCTGTACATTGTATATATCCTTGGCGTAGGCGGTCTCGTTGCATCGGTGGTGTATGCAGGAAAGGCAATCAGCATTGACGAATCAGGGAAACGACGTTGCCTGGATCGAGGTTATTCCAGATGATGAAGCCAGCGGATACCTGCGAGAACTCTACGATCAGGAACGAGACATCCGGAGCGGCTACGTCGACCACATCATGCTGATTCACAGCCTGAACCCGGACACACTTCGCGCTCATGCCGATCTCTACCACACGGTGATGCACAAACGGCGCGGGTCAAGCGTCACCATTGCCGAGCGGGAGATGATCGCCGTTGTCTGCTCGGCCATCAACCGCTGCCACTACTGAATCGTCCACCACTCGCGCGGTCTGGCGCGATTGACCGGGAATCAGGAGCTGGCCTGGCAACTAGAGGAGGATTTTCGCACCGCTGACATTACCGACCGGCAGCTGGCCATGTTGTCCTATGCCGACAAACTCACCCGAACGCCCTGGGAAATGGCCGAAACTGACGTGGCGGCGTTACGCGAGGCTGGCTTCACCGATCGCGACATCCTCGACATCAACCAGGTGATCTGTTACTACGCCTATGCCAACCGGCTGATCGATGGTCTGGGCGTTACACTGGAACCGGAGACGCCAGCAGATGATTGAGCACCAGTTCCCTGGCACATATGCAGCGGCGAATCCGCTGATCGCCCGCCAGCTCTGGCTGCTGCAGGACACTCGCCGCCGGACGCTTGAAGCTCTGGAAGGCATCAATCAATTGGTGCTGGATTGGGATTATCCACCAGGTCAGAACGCCATCGGCACGTTGCTCTACCATATCGCCGCGATCGAGGTTGACTGGCTCTTTGTCGAAATTCGTGAACAGCCCGACTTTCTTCCGGAGGTCCACAGCCTCTTCCCATGGGATGTTCGCGATTCCTCCGGGCGGTTGATCGTGGTTCAAGGGCTCTCGCTCGCTGAGCATCTGGAACGTCTGTCGCAGGCACGAATCTGGCTAGTCGAAACCCTGGCTATCATGTCGTTGGCGGAGTACCAGCGGCCGAGACACTTCGAGAAGTATGACGTCACTCCGGAGTGGGTGCTGCACCATCTGATGCAGCATGAAGCCGAACATCGCGGCGAGATCGGTCTGATCCGGATACTGGCCGAAAGAAACTTGCAGAAATCTGATTGATCAGCCGCTTCGAGCCGCCTCGTCTCCGGATTCCAGGGAAACGTCCGGAAGTGTTTTAACCTCCCACATCGGAGACCAGACCAACCATCCAAGACCGAGCACAGCGCCGAGCCCGCCAGCCAGCAAGACTGGCCACAATCCCAGGATCTCACCGGCAAAGCCTCCCAGCAGTGATCCAACTGGAATTGCCCCGGTGATGAAGGCGCGGATACTGGCATTCATCCTGCCCTGTAATCTCGCCGGAGCGAGCGTTTGCCGGAGGCTCATCTGGTTGATGCCATAGAGGGCGAGTCCCGCCCCGAAGATGAACTGGCCAGTAGCCAGGATAATCGCTCCGACTGCCGGAAATCCGCCTGCCAGCGGTGCAGCCAGACCGCCAAGGATCTGAAGTGTTGCGCCAGCGAATATCGCCGGTCCAATGCCGATGCTGGTTGTGACGCGCGATGACATGAGCGCGGCCAGCAGCGCCCCAGGACCGCCTGCGGCTAGGATGAGTCCGAGAAGAGCCGGCGAAAGGTCAAGTACTTCCGTCGCGTAGAGAATGTAGACTGACACCTGCATAAACATGAACAGGTTGAGTGTCGCCGAACAACCGGTGATAGCCCGGAGCAGCGGCTGCGAAACGACGAAACGGAGACCTTCCGTGACATTTGCTACGAAGCAGCCAGCATCCTCCGGCACAGTTGGCGCAGGTTCTGCAGCGCGGATCTGATGCAGGAACAAGGCGGAGAGCAGAAACGAGCATGCGTCGATCAGGAGCGCGAATGGCGCTGTCAGCAGTTGCACGATCCCTCCAGCCGCGACCGGTCCGAGGATTTGTGAAGCAGACCGGCTCGTTTCCAACCGGCTGTTGGCGGGCACCAGCACCTGACGCGGAACGAGCGATGGCAGGTATGACTGGTAGGCCAGATCAAAGAAGATGGTCATGACACCTACAGCTGCTGCGACCAGATAGAGCTGCAGGAGTGAAAGGCTGTCGACAGCGGCAGTGATGGGAATCGAGATCAGCAATCCGGCTCTGATGAGGTCAGAACCGATCATGACCGGACGCCGTCTGAGTCGATCGATCCAGGCTCCGGCTGGAAGACCGATGAGCAGGAATGGCAGCGTCTCCAGCGCTGTTAGCATACCCATCTGGCTGGCGCTGGCTCCGAGGGTGATGACGGCAGTCAGCGGAATCGCAAGGAGTGAAACCTGCGTGCCAAACAATGAGATAGATTGTCCGGCCCAGAAGTAGAGAAAGTCACGATCGAGAGCAAATGTGGCTGCGCGAGCGCGCATCTGTAACAACCCTTCGAATCAGCGGCAGGAGAACGAAAAACGAGCTGCAAGCGTCGCTCACAGCTACTGGCTGCTGGTCGAATCGGTTTAGGGTTGTATCAGTATCGCTATACGATTGATCATTTCCGGAGTATCGCACATAGCAAGCTAACCGAACAGCAACGTTCGGCAATACAAAGACCCCCGGGACTGCTCCCGGGGGTCTTCTCGTTGCCTTGCCTCAGTGAGTCAGCTCACCAAGCCGTAGCCCGATTCTTGCTAGATTATTATGGTATCTGAACATCAAATACACAATCCAGCGCCTGGATCACGTCCGAGGTTCCGGTCACACCGAAGATGTCCTTCAGATTGCCGTCGGAAAGATCCTCAACGATCGAATAGTCGATGGTCGCTGTCTCGTCTTCGCAGGGAGGCGGGGTTCCGCCTTCCAGCTGAGCTCCTAAAATGGCATCAGCGTAGGCATTCAACCACCAGACACCCTGCATGACCTGGAAGTGCACCATGCCATCAGCAGCAGTGGTGAACGATGCATACGGATCAACACCGAAGAAGTCGTTCTCGAAGAGATCAACTCTTGCGCCTTCGATTGCCTGGTTACTGTCATCGTCACGGACATAGTCATCCAGTGAACCGATGGCGTAGTCCAGGAAGTAGTTGTAGACGTACGTATCCTGGCCTGGATAGACAAAGATCGGCTCAAAGTAGTCGTACCAGTACTCACACTGGAACGGCATGTTGATCTGTTCGTCCGGTGTATCGGTATCGTCGTCCCAGTCACCCCAGACCGTCACTTCCAGACAGATCGTGTAGTGACCAGGCGGTACCTGCACCTCGAACCACCAGGTGTTACCAGAACCTCCTCCAATCAGATCGTCGAACCCACCATGGGCGACGACTGCTGGATCATCCCAGTAGTCACAGTCATACTCTGGCACGAAGGCGCCTTCACAGAAGAAGATCTGTGATTCGATGCTGGTCACCAGACCCATGGGCAGATCGCCGAAGTCGATGTACTTGCGCAGGTAGCCTGGTTCAGTCTCCTCAAGGACGTAGTAGTTCACATAGTCGTGACCCCACTCGAAGTACTCGTAGTCGTAGTCGTACCAGAACCCGGTGTTCACATGGTCACCGAAGAGGTAGTGCTCCCACAACGCATACGGCCAGTAGTTGACCAGAATGTCATAACCACCGGCATGCAAGCCATCGAAGTAGACCATCCCGGCTTCGTTCGAGTACTGGCACCAGAGCAGATCCTCATCGAACCAGTCCGGTGGATCCAACTCAACACCAGTTGCGCCTTCAGCGCCGTTGAGCGCTGCGCCGTTCT
>CAZNYB010000062.1:0-3273 GCA_964577155.1 uncultured Thermomicrobiales bacterium
GATGCCAATCGCGAGTAATCCAAACAACACTGCGATGAACATTACGGATCGAGTGGAATGAATGCCCACCGAACTGCCTTCCCAGCTACCCATGCTATACAAAACAGTGTACATGTCACCTGGAGTATTGGATTCCTTCAATTCGTTGAGCAGAAATGTTAATGGGTGTATTGCCGGATTGCGCTGGTTATGCGAAAGTAGTCCGGCTTGAACAGGATGCTCCTGCAGGAGAGGATTGTTACGAACGATGAACGAAAAACTCTTTGAATCGCTGAAGTGGCGGTGTGCCGGACCCTTCCGTGGCGGGCGTGTCGTCGCCGTCGCCGGACACCCGACCGAACGGGCAACGTTCTACCACGGCGCATGTGCTGGCGGTGTCTGGAAGACGACGGACGGCGGGAATATCTGGGAGAACATCTCGGATGGCTATATGAAGACATCCGCCGTTGGCGCCATCGCGGTTGCTGAGTCCGACCCGAATGTGATCTACGTCGGTACCGGTGAGACGGCCATCCGCGGCAATGTCTCTCATGGCGACGGGGTCTACAAGACGACCGACGGCGGCCGGAGCTGGAAAAATGTTGGTCTGAAGGACACCAGGCACATCGGGCGGGTGCGGATACACCCGGAGAACGCTGACATCGTCTACGTTGCCGCGCTCGGGCATGCCTGGGGACCGAATGATGAACGTGGCGTCTTCCGGACAACCGACGGCGGTGAGACCTGGGAACGGGTCCTGCACGTCAGCGACCGGGCTGGCGCGGTCGATATGTCGATGAACCCGCAAAACCCGCGTGAGATCTACGTCACGATCTGGCAGGCGCAGCGGTATCCGCACGCGCTCAGCAGCGGCGGTCCTGATAGCGGCCTCTGGAAGACTACCGACGGTGGTGACACCTGGACGGATATTACCCGCAACCCTGGATTGCCTCAGGGTACGGTTGGCAAGATCGGCGTCGCGATTGCGCCGTCGATGCCTCAGCGGGTCTATGCGCTGGTTGAGGCGGAAGATGGCGCGCTCTTCAGGTCCGACGATAGTGGCGCAACCTGGCAGCGGCTCTGTGAAGATGGCCGCCTGCGAACCCGCGCCTGGTACTACATGCATGTCTTCGCCCACCCGACCGATCCGGACACGGTTTGGGTGCTGAATATGCCTAGCTTGAAGTCAATCGACGGCGGCAAGACCTTCCTCCAGGTGCCGACGCCGCACGGCGACAACCACGATCTCTGGATCGACCCGACCGAACCGGACCGGATGATTCAGGGCGACGACGGTGGCGCATTTGTGAGTTTCAATGGTGGGTTGAGCTGGTCGACGATTCTGAACCAGCCAACGGCCCAGTTCTATCACGTCATCACTGACAACGCTGTCCCCTACCGGATCTACGGTTCACAGCAGGACAACTCGGCCATCCGCATCCCCAGCCTTTCTTTCTATGGCGCAATCACCGATCAGGACTGGACCATCCCCGGCGGCGGCGAGAGCGGCTACCTGGCGATTCAGGATGAAGCGCCACACCTGGTCTTCGGCGGGGGTATCGGCAGTGGTCCAGGGTTAGGCAGAATGACTTCCTGGAATCCGGAAACGGATCAAACCCGGGCTGTCAATGTCTGGCCGGATCAGTTGTCAATGGGTGAAGGCGCAATCGAAGGGAAATATCGCTTCCAGTGGACCTACCCGATCCACCTGTCGCCGCACAATCAGCAAACGCTCTATGTCGGCGGGAACCATCTCTTCCGGTCGCGGGACAACGCCACCAGTTTTGACATCGTCAGTCCGGACCTGACCCGCAACGATCCGGAGAAGCTGCAGGCGTCTGGCGGTCCAATCACCCGGGACAACACCGGCGCGGAGACCTACTGCACGATCTTTGCCTTCGCCGAGTCGCCCCATCAGGAGGGCGTGCTCTGGGTCGGCACTGACGATGGCTTGATGCATATCTCGAAGGATGGCGGGGATAGCTGGACCGAGATCACGCCGCCTGCCGATCTGCTGCCGGAGTGGGCGCTCATCTCGACGATCGATCTCTCGGTTCACAGCGAGGGGACCGCCTACGTCGCCGCGACGCGTTACAAACATGATGACACGTCACCCTACCTTTTAAAGACTTCGAACTACGGGCAGACCTGGCAGCTCATCACTAATAGCATACCGGCAGACGATTTCACCCGGGTGGTCCGGGAGGATCCGAACCGGAAAGGTCTGCTCTACGCAGGCGGCGAGACCGGATTGCACATCTCGTTCGACGATGGAGAGAACTGGCAGCCATTCCAGGGCAACCTGCCGGTGACACCGATTCATGACCTCGTGATCAAGGGGACGGATCTGCTGGTTGCCACCCATGGCCGGTCCTTCTGGGTGCTCGATGATATCTCTCCGCTGCACCAGATGCAGGACGACCTGGCAGGCAAAGCCGTCCACCTCTACAAGCCGCGGCCAACCTACCGCTGGCGGATTTACCATGGCTATGGCAGTCCGTCGGAAGATCCTGATTTCGTCTCCTACATCAATGCCGGGCCGATCTCGACGGCCTATACGGCGAAGAAAGGCGACGATAATCGCCAGGTCCAGACGGTGCTCAATGCCGGAACAAACCCGCCGGATGGCACGATCATCCACTACTGGCTGCGTGAGACGCCAACAGATGCGGTGAAGCTGACGATCCTGGATGCGAAAGGCAACCTGGTACGCAGCTACTCCAGTGAGACAGATGACAAGGATGAGGTGAAGATAACAGCTCATGCTGGCGCGAACCGGTTCGTCTGGGATTTTCTTTACGAACCGCCGGTCAAGGTCAAGAAATCGCCGGACATGGAACATGGCAACCCCTTCGGCGGCGGCAAGGAGGATGCTCCCCGGGCATTGCCGGGTGGCTATCAGGTTCGTCTCGAAGCTGGAGGCCAGGTGCTCACCGAATCCTTCGAAGTGCTGGCTGATCCCAGAATTCCCGCGACGCTGGCCGATCTACAGGCCCAGTTTGATCTAAAGGTGCAAATTCGCGATACCATCTCGTCAATCAACATCATGCTCAATCAGGTCGAAGATCTGAAAGGGCAGGTCAAGAGCTGGGTCGATCGCGCGAACACCGGCGGTGAAAATCGGGCGGTAACCGATGCCGCGCTGGTTGTGACGACAAAGCTGGATGCCGTGGCTGGAGAACTGGTACACCCGCAAGCTGATAGCCCACTGCAGTTCCCAAGCCGGTTGAAAGAGAAGCTGATCAGCCTCTCGGAGATGATCGACGAGGCTGATGGACCGCCAACCTTCGGTTC
>CAZNYB010000062.1:3373-9042 GCA_964577155.1 uncultured Thermomicrobiales bacterium
GTGGTCTGGTCTGGGAAAACGTCTCGGATGGCTACTTCAACACCGCCTCGGTCGGCGCGCTCGAGTTGAGCCGCTCGGATCCGAATGTGATCTATGCCGGAATGGGTGAGACGACGATCCGCGGTAATGTCTCGCGCGGCGACGGTGTCTACAAGAGTTCCGACGCCGGCCGCTCCTGGCAGCATATAGGACTGACCGGCACTCAGAACATCGGCTCAATTGCCATTCACCCATCGAATCCCGATCTGGTGTACGTCGCAGCCTTTGGCCACGTCTGGGGACCAAATGCCGAACGCGGGTTGTACCGGTCGGAGGACGGTGGGCGGAGCTGGCAGAACATCCTGACACGGGACAATCAGACCGGCGCGCTGGACATCGCGATGAACCCCTCAAATCCGCGTGAGATCTATGTGAGTTTCTGGCAGGCTAGACGAACACCCTACAGCCTGGAGAGTGGTGGGCCAGGAAGTGGAATTTTCAAAACGGTTGACGGGGGCGATAGCTGGACCGAGATCACCAGAAACAGGGGTTTGCCTGATGTTGAGACGAATCCGTTGATCGGGAAGGTCGGACTGGCCGTTGCCCCGAAGCAAGATGGTCGGATCTGGGCGATTGTCGAAGCCAACGACGCCGGGCTCTATCGCTCAGATGATGGCGGGGAGAGCTGGCAACTGCTCAGTAACGACGCCAATATCATTCAGCGGCCCTGGTACTGGATGCACATCTTTGCCGACCCGGTGAACCCGAACACGGTCTGGCTGCCAGGTTTCGAGTTTATGAAATCGATTGACGGCGGACGGACCTTTGAGGTCTACGCAACACCGCACGCCGACAACCACGATCTCTGGATCGATCCCAACGACACGGACCGGATGATCATGGGCAACGACGGTGGCGCGACGATCACCGTGAACGGTGGCCGCACCTGGTCGACCATCTACAACCAGACCACCGCCGAGTTCTACCATGTCATCACCGACAACCGGAAACCCTACCGTGTCTACGGGGCACAGCAGGACAACACGACGATGAGCGTGCCGAGCCGCTCCAACAGTGGCGCGATCAACTTCACCGAGTGGGAGGAGATCGGCGGCGGCGAGAGCGGCTACATCGCCGTCCGGCCGGACAACCCGGATATCATCTTTGCCGGTAGTTACCAGGGAGTGCTGACGCGCTATGACCATGCAACCGGACTGGTCAAGAACATCAATGTCTGGCCGGAGAACGGCTCCGGCTGGGCGGTCAAGGACTGGAAGTACCGGTTCCAGTGGACCGCGCCGACGGTGCTGTCACCGCATAACCCTGATGTGCTCTACCATGGCGGGAACATGCTCTTCCGCACTACCGACCAAGGTCAGAGCTGGCAGGAAGCCAGTCCGGATCTAACGAGAGGCGATCCGGAGACGCTTGGACCTTCTGGCGGACCGATCACCAAAGACATGACCGGGGCTGAGGCTTACGGGACGATTTTCACCGTCGCTGAATCGCCGGTCGAGCCAGGCGTGATCTGGTGCGGGTCGGACGATGGCCTGATTTATGTCAGTCGGGATGGAGGCGATACCTGGCAGATCGCTAACCCGGAAGGTTTACCCGACTGGGCTCTTATCTCGATCATCGAACCGTCGCCACACCAGCGCGGGAAAGCCTACGTCGCGGCTACCCGATACAAGAGCCACGACGATCGCCCGTACCTCTTCCGAACCGACGACTACGGCGCGACCTGGACGGCAATTGCGGATGGAATCCCGGCGACCGAGTTCACCCGCGTTATTCGCGAGGATCCTGACGTTCCTGGCCTCCTTTTTGCCGGGACAGAGAAAGGTATCTGGGTCTCATTTAATGATGGGGCGAACTGGGATCCGCTGCAACTTAATTTGCCGGTCGTGCCGATCCATGACTTTGTAGTTAGCCAGGGTGATCTGGTGGTGGCTACACATGGACGCTCGTTCTGGATACTGGATGATCTGACACCATTGCGCGAGATTGCTCGCGGCGTGTCCGACGACACCGATGTGCTCTTTTCTCCCCGCCCAACCTACAGCTGGGGTGGTGGAAAAGGCTTCGGCCATGGTCCGGTGGAGGGTGTCAACTCACGGATGGCTGGCGGGCTCAACGTGCGTTTCAACCGCAAGACATTACCGGATGGCGAAGTCGTGGAGACGATGATCGATGCTGGGAACAATCCACCAGATGGGGTGATGATTCATTACTACCTCACGGAAGAGCCAGGTGATGAATTATTCCTTGTCTTGCTCGATGATAGCGGTCAGACGATCCAGCAGTTCAGTCAGGATGACGAGGACAATCCGCTCCGGGCTGTTCGCGGTGCAAACCGGTTTGTCTGGGATATGCGCTATCCGGACGCTGCCACAATCGAGGATGATGAGGTGGCGAAGACATTTGTTCGTGGTCCGAAAGCCCCTCCAGGTCGCTACCAGGTTCAGCTGCACGTCGCCGGTGAAATCTACGATGCAGATTTTGAGATTCTCCCGGATCCCCGGGTCGACGCAACCATCGAGGACTTTCAGGCGCAATTTGCCTTTCAGATTGATATCCGCGACAAGCTGTCGGCCATCCACCGCGCGGTTGAACGCATTCGCAATCTCCGGGAACAGATCGAATCTTGCAGGAAAGCCGTTGCTGCCGGGGACGCGCAGTCCGCCGCGAACGAGCTGCTTGCTCAGTTGACCGAGATCGAGAGCAAGCTGGTTCAGGTGCGAGCCAAAGGTCCAAAAGATCGGTTGAAATACCCGGTGATGGAGAACGCCAAGCTGGCTACCTTGATGTCAAATGTGGCCAGCGCACAGGGACGTCCGACGAAACAGAGCTACGACCTCTACAGTGAGATCGTGCATCGTGTAGACAACGCGCTCGGCCAGCTTCAGAAACTCAGCGACAACGAGTTGCTGGACTTCAATGAGATGGTTCGGGAGGCAGGTGGAGTGAGGGTCTTACACCAGGAGGTAACACATGACAATTGATCCACAGACGTTTGGCGCGCTGAAATACCGTTCCATCGGCCCCCACCGTGGGGGACGGGTGGTGGCGGTAACCGGGGTGCCGGGCGATCGCAATGCTTATTACTTCGGCTCCACAGGCGGCGGGGTCTGGAAGAGCGACGATGCCGGGGTGAGCTGGCTGAATGTCTCGGACGGCTTCTTCAAATGGGCATCGGTCGGCGCGATCCAGGTCGCCCCGTCAGATCCGAACGTCATCTACGTCGGGATGGGCGAGACGACCATCCGCGGGAACGTCTCGCGTGGTGATGGCGTCTACAAGAGCACCGACGCTGGCCGGACCTGGAAACATATGGGTCTGGCCGACACCCGGAACATTGGTGAAATCGCGATTCACCCGGACAATCCGGACCTGGTCTACGTGGCCGCGTTCGGCCACGTCTGGAACAGGAACGAAGAACGCGGTCTCTACCGTTCATCCGACGGCGGGGAAACCTGGGAAAAGATACTCTACGTCAGTGACAAGGCCGGCGCGAACGACATCGCGATGGACCCGAACAATCCGAGGATTCTCTACGTCGTTACCTGGGAAGCCGACCGAGGTCCATACTACCTCTCCAGCGGCGGCGAGGATAGCGGCCTGTACCGCAGCTACGACGGCGGCGATACCTGGGAAGAGATCACTCACAACACCGGTCTCCCGCAGGGGGACATCATCGGCAAGATCGGCATCACCGCTTCCGCCGCCAGGCCAGGACGTCTCTACGCCATTGTCGAAGCCGAGGACGGTGCGGTCTTCACCTCGAGCGACTACGGTGAGACCTGGACACGGGGCAGCGAGGACACCAACCTGCGCCAGCGAGCCTGGTACTACCACCACATCTACGCCGATCCACAGGATCCCGACACCGTCTGGGTGCTAAATGTCGAGATGTGGAAGTCTATCGACGCCGGGAAGACCTTCGAGTTTGTGCCTGCGCCGCACGGTGACAACCATGATCTCTGGATAAACCCGGACGATGCCGGCAACATGATCCTGGGCAATGACGGCGGCGCGCTGGTGACATTCAATGGCGGCCAGGGCTGGTCGAGTATCTACAACCAGCCGACTGGCGAGTTCTATCACCTGACGACAGACACTGCGTTCCCCTACCGGGTCTATGGTGCCCAGCAGGACAACACCACGATGAGCATCCCGAGCCGGTCGAGTAACGCCGCCATCATCACCCCGGACTGGCGAGAAGTCGGCGGCGGCGAGAGCGGGTACATCGCCGTTGATCCGCGTGACCCGAATGTGGTCTACGCAGGCACGATGATGGGCATGACGACCCGGTACGATGTTTCCAGCCGACACCGCAAAGACGTCACCGCCTGGCCGGAGATGATGTTCGGTCATGGCGCGAAAGATCTGAAATACCGCTGGCAGTGGACTTCGCCGCTGCAACTTTCGACGCACAATCCGGACGTCCTCTACTCGGCTGGCAACCACGTCTGGCGGTCGGAGACTGAAGGCAGCAGCTGGGAGCAGGCCAGCCCTGACCTGACCCGCGCTGATCCGGAGACGCTGGAAGCCTCAGGCGGCCCGATTACCAAAGACAACACCGGCGCTGAGACCTACGCGACGGTCTTCGCCCTGGCGGAGTCACCGATTGAAGAAGGAGTCCTCTGGAGCGGCTCAGATGACGGCCTGATCTACGTAACCCGGGACAACGGGGAAAACTGGACAAACGTGAATCCGCCGGATCTGCCGGACTGGGCCTTGATCTCAATCATCGAAGCTTCGCCGCACCAGGCTGGCAAAGCGTACGTTGCCGCCACCCGCTACAAGAGCGGTGACGAGCAACCCTACCTCTACAAAACGTCGGACTACGGCGCAACCTGGGAAGAGATCATCGACGGCATCCCGGCGGACGACTTCACCCGTGTTATCCGGGAAGATCCAACTCGCGAAGGATTGCTCTTTGCCGGCACCGAACGCGGCGTCTACGTCTCGTTCGATGATGGCGGCGAGTGGCAGCCACTCCAGCTGAACCTGCCGGTCGTTCCGATTCATGACCTGCTGGTTCATGACGATGCGCTGGTGCTGGCGACGCATGGCCGCTCCTTCTGGGTTCTTGACGATATCTCAGCCCTTCGCCAGGTTGACGGGGAGACGGCTGAAAAGCGGGTGCATCTCTTCCAGCCAGCGCCGACCGTCCGGCTGCTCAGCTCGGGAGATTTCGGTCCGCACCGCCCCCGGCCTGGCAAGAACTACACATTCGCCGCCGGGATGATGACGACTTATCTGTATAAAGAAAACGATGACAACACTAATGAGACGTTCTTCATCGACGCTGGCAACAACCCGCCGAATGGCGTGGTCTTCCACTACTGGCTGAAAGACGGCTCTTCCGACGAAGTGACCTTGACGATACTGGACGCCGACGGGAACACGATTCGAACCTACAGTTCCGAAAAGAGCGACAACGAGCAGAAGAAAGATCCGTTGATGCACAAGTCGGCCGGCGCACACCAGTTTGTCTGGGACATGTCCTATGAGCCTGCCACCCCGCTCGACGATCCAGTTCCAATGGGATTCGGCGCATCGGGTGGTGGACCGCGTGCGATTGCCGGCAGCTATCAGGTCCAGTTGACAGCCGGTGACGAAACAGTCAGCCAGACCTTCGAGATCGTCGCTGACCCGCGCGTCAACGCCAGCCAGGAAGATCTGCA
>CAZNYB010000062.1:9142-24623 GCA_964577155.1 uncultured Thermomicrobiales bacterium
GAGAAGCTGCTGGCGGTGGAAGGCGAGTTGATCCAGTACCGGGCGAAGAGTCCCCAGGATTCACTCAACTTCCCGTCGAAGCTCAACGTCCAGCTCGCCGGAGTCGCCGGGTCCGCCGGGTCCGCGGAAGGCCGACCGAACGAGCAGACCTACGCTGTCTACGAAGATGTTGCCGCGAGAATTGACACTCAACTGGAGCAGTACCAGGAGATCATCGCGAATGACCTCCCGGCGTTCAACAAACTGATTGACGAAGCCGATATCGATCCGGTGTCGGTCTAAAAGGCCCTCTCCAAGAAGCGGGAGAGGGGAGTAGAGCATAATACGCAGAATGCGAGGCTGATTGCCGATCGTATTATGGTTCTTGTTCCCCTCTTCCCGTTTCGTGGGAGAGGGGTCAGTGATGAGGGTCTTCGACAGGTGACAGCGATACAGCCGGAGACAGCCGACGAAGTCCCATCAACGTCCTCCAGCCAGATGCGGACACAGCTGACACTCTGGACGGACCGGATCTTTGGCCGCAGCACTCCGGCTGTCGCCAGTGCGATCTCCCGACGGATGGTGTTGCAGATTCTCGCATTCTTTGCCGTCTGGCGGCTCTCGATCCTGGCGATCTCGATGCTCTGGGGCGAGCAGATCATCATCACCCGCTGGCCGTCCGATATCGACGTGATGTGGCTGTGGCGGTATTCCGTCAGGTGGGATGCCGGCTGGTACCTGACTATCGCCGAGCATGGCTATAGCTATCACCCGGACTACGCCTCTTCGGTGGCGTTCTTCCCACTCTACCCGCTATTGATCCGGCTCACTGATTTTTTGCTGCCGGGAACGACGGTCATGGCGGCGCTCATCGTCAGCAACGTTGCGCTGGTGGCCGCGCTCTTCTATATCTATCGCCTGTTCCGGATGGACTACGGCAAGAGCATCGCCTGGCGTTCGCTCTACTTTCTGCTGATCTTTCCGAGCGCCTTCTTCTTCAGCGCCGTCTACAACGAATCACTCTTTTTGCTGACGATCGCCGGTTCGCTCTACTACGCGCGTAAAGGTCGCTGGTGGTTGGCAGGCGGCTTTGCCGTCGCGGCCGGTGCGACCAAGCTGGTCGGCGTCATGCTGGTCATCCCGCTGGCGGTCGAGATGATCACCCAGCGAGCCCTGGACTGGCGACGCCCCTGGACGGTGCTGCCCCTCGTCATCGCGCCGGCTGGCGCGCTGACCTACTTCGCCTGGCTGCAGGTTGAGTTTGGCAGTTACCGAGTCTTCTTCGATACTGAAGAACACTGGTTCCGCGAGTCCTTCAGCCCGGTCATGTTCATGGGCATCGACCGGCTGCTGGGGGACACCAGCCACCTCATCTACTATCCGGCAAACTCTTCCCCCTTGCGGACGGTATTCCTGCTCTTCGACACGACCTTGTTCTGGTTGTTTCTGGCTGCCGGGATCATCCTCTGGGTCAAGTACCGGCCCAGTTACGGCGCGTTGGTGCTGGTCTTTGCCATCGTGCCGGCCTTCTCCGGCAGCCCCCAGAGCCTCAACCGCTACCTGGCGATCCTCTTCCCGGCTGCGTTGATCCTCGGTTCGATCAAATCTGAAGCGGTCCGGCAGGGGCTCAGCGTGCTGTTCGTTATGGGTCTGGCCTTTACCACCTGGTTGTTTATCAACGGCTTGTGGGCGGGATAGCTTGGGGAAGGGGAAGTCGGGAAGCGGGAAGACGGGAAGCGTGGAAGAGAAGTCAGGTTGAGAATTGGTTTCTCGCAGGTTGCTTTGTCGTAGGGGCGGCGTCAGGTTTCCCGATGCTTGAGCGACCTGCTACGATCAGCGTAGAAAAATCTGGTTCCGATCAACAATCCAGGGCGAGGATGTGCTTCGATGGCGATTTCTGAACATAACCAGACCGATCAGTACACGAAACCGAAGTTCGCGGACCACGGTCCGGCCAGCGACAAAGCTGCCGGGTTCAATATTCTTGACACGTTCGAGCGGTTCAACCAGAAGGACGATGTCTTTCGGCGCTCGTGGTGGGACCCGAGTATCAGGAGCAAACGCTCGGAACTCTTCTACCGCACCTACCGGGAACCGCTGACCACCTGGAAGCGGTCCGAGGGTTACACCCAGAAAGACTACGCCCTGCGTAACGCCGCCTGGCATGTCAGCGATATTTTCACCGAGTTGAAAGAAGACCAGGACCGGCGGGAGGGCTTCTCCGATGAGTTCACCCTCTACCGGGATGTCGCCAGTGAACAGATGGATCTCGGCACACCGAAGGAAGCTGCCCGGGAGATCAAACGGGTCGCGTTGGAGTTCGGCGCGGATCTGGTCGGCATCACCTACTACGACGAGCGCTGGACCTACCGAAACAAGTTCAGCGACTTGAGTAGCCGGGAGAAACCGCAGGAACTGCCGGAAAAAGTCCGGGCGGTCATCGTCGTCGCCCAGTCGATGGACTACAACATGATTCGCACCGTACCGTCGGCATTGAGCGGGGCGGCGACCGGGCTGGGCTACTCACACGATGCCATGGTCGTCCTGTCAATCGCCCAGTACATCCGCAACCTGGGCTACGACGCCGTTGCCAGCATGAACGACTCGACCCTGGCAATCCCCTATGCCGTCAAGGCTGGCCTCGGTGAATACGGCCGGCACGGGCTGCTGATCACCCCGGAGTACGGCCCCCGGGTACGGCTTGGCAAGATCTTCACCGAACTGCCGCTGGCGTTCGACCGGCCGAAGACCTTCGGCGTCAAGGAGTTTTGCGAATCGTGCCGCCGTTGCTCGACCGCCTGCCCGGCCAAGGCGATCACGCCCAACGCGCCATCGGCAGAGATCTACAATCAGTCCAATATCAAAGGCATCGTCAAATGGTCGGTCAATGGCGAACGTTGCTTCAACTTCTGGGCCAACCAGAATAGCGAGTGTTCGATCTGCATCCGGGTCTGCCCCTACAACAAGGACCTCTCCAAGTGGTACTACCAGGTTGGCCGCCGCCTCGCTGGCACCCGGTTGCGCGGGCTGATGCTCAAGCTCGACGTCGCCATGGGCTATGGCGAACGGGCCAAACCAGCCGGCTGGTGGCGTGGCGAACGCGAGTCGATCGCCGACCGCGTCCGAAACCTTTTGCCAGAACATTTGTCGCGACGAGGCAACTGATTTCAAACTCGTTTCGTTTCAGCCACGATGAACATTGCGGCAAGATGGCACATTTTCAGTTTTATGACTGTGGAACATGTTCCACGCGATGGTATCGGTGTGCTACAGGTTAGCTCGCCGGAGTAACCAATCCGGTTTCGTAGGCGAGCATGACGAGCTGGGCGCGGTCACGAGCGTCGAGCTTCTGCATGATCCGGCTGACGTGGGTTTTAGCCGTGGCTGGACTGATGAACAGCGTATCTGCGATCTCGTCGTTGCTGAGACCGGCCGCGACTTGAACGAGTACCTCGCGCTCCCGGTCGGTGAGAACATCGAGCAGGACGCCGGAATGTTGCATCCGGTTCGAACGGGCCGCAAACTCGCTGATGAGCCGGCGAGTGACCCGAGGTTCGATCAACGCATCACCTGCGGCGATGACACGGATTGCTTGAAGCAGGTTAGGCGGGTCGGTGTCTTTGAGGAGGAAGCCGCTAGCCCCGGCTCGCAATGCGTCATAGACATACTCATCAAGGTCAAAGGTCGTCAGGATGAGGATGCGAACAATTGATAGCTCACCTGAACCGGTGATCTGGCGGGTGGCTTGGATGCCATCGAGACCGGGCATGCGGACATCCATCAGCATGACCTCCGGCTGCGTTCGCCGGGCGAGTTCGACCGCCGTCTGTCCGTCGCCGGCTTCACCCACGACTTCCAGGTCGGACTCGGATTCGATCAGCACCCGGAATCCGGCCCGAATCAGCGCCTGATCGTCGGCGATGGCGACGGTGATTGTCATCCTGGTCGTGCCGCCATTGCAGGTTCGTATGGCAGGCGAGCCGTCACCTGGTACCGGCCGTCCGCGACCGGTCCCGCCTCCAGACTGCCACCCAGCGTCATCGCTCGTTCCCGCATGCCAATAATGCCCAGTCCCGCGCCGCCGGTCTCTCCATATAGCGTGACGCCCGGGCGGACGCCGTCGTTGCGTATGCGAGCTTCGAGCGCATCCGGCAGGTAGATGAGCTCAACGGTGATATGGTCTGGCTGCGCATGCCGGACGGCGTTGGTCAGCGATTCCTGGACGATCCGGTAAGCCGCAAGCGAAACCGGGGTTGAAACCTCCCGTTTTTCGCCGTTGATCTCAACATCGACGGCTACCCCGGATGTGCGGGTCGATTCGATCAAAGGTTCCAGGCGTTCGAGTCCCGGCGTTGGGTCGCGGGAGGGTTCCAATTCGTCGTCCCGGAGGACGCCGACCATCGCCCGCAATTCTCTCAAGACTGAACGGCTGACGGTTTTGATGTTTACCAGCGATTCGCGAGCCTTCTCCGGTTGGGTGTCGATCACGTGGGCGGCCGAGCCAGCCTGGACGTTGATCATGGCGATCGAGTGGGCGACGGCATCATGCAGCTCGCGGGCAATCCTCAACCGCTCCTCGGCTACTCGCCGGCTGGCTTCCAGGTCGCGGGTACGCTCGGCGTCCTCGGCCCGCTTCAAGATCTCGGTCACGTACTCCTGGCGGCTGCGCACAGCATCGCCGACGGCCAGGGCGATAATCATCGCCAGCACCCCGTCGTAGCCCTCAAAGGTCGGATCGCCAGTATCCGAGAAGAGTTTGAATCCAGTAATGGCGACCAGGTGCGGGACGATAATAAGCGTGCCTACGATGACCGTCATACGCCGGTCGAACTGAACGGCAACCGAGTAGAGGGCAATGACGATACCGAGAAAGTATGGGCCATCGGCAAAGCCAGCGCTGACATAGACGACGTTTCCAATCAGGATCACCGCCAGGGTAAACAGCGGCCAGCTACGGCGAACAGCGAGCGGCGCAAGCGTCACCAACGCAAAGAGGTAGCTCCACCCGCCTAACGGCAGTTCGGCTGCGTTTGACCCTGACCAGGCAAAAAAGTGTAGAAACGTTGCCACGATGACCGCCGCCGCCAGCGCGGTGTCGGCAACCAACGGCGGTAGGTGAATCATGTAGTTGCGCACGTCCTGAAACATTTCTGCTTGGCCGGATGTCCAGCTCGTCTTCGCCGTGGCGCGGGAAGATACCTCAGTGCCGAGGCTGTCGCTGCTAATAGTACGGCTTTTCCATCCAGTCCGGCCCGGTTCGTGGCGGTAATGCTGATCATCATGTCTTCGTTTTCATGACTCCGGCAAAGAACCAGGTTGGGCGAGCGCCCGGCTGACTGTGGCTAATCCAGTGCCGGGGCAGCTTGAGGTTCACCTTCGAAGCCCTCAACATTGATGCGCGGCAACCGGCGTTCCATCCAGCCTGGCAGCCACCAGTTCCAGTTGCCAAACAACTCCATCAGCGCCGGGACCAGGATCAGCCTTATGATCGTCGCATCCACGAAGATGGCAACCGCCAATCCCAGACCAAACATGGCCGCGACCCGGTCGCCGCCAAGAATCGCAAAGGTCAGGAAGACAGAAACCATGATGGCTGCGGCGGCGGCGATAACCCTGGATGTAGACCCGACCCCGTGGCGCACGGAATAGCTGTTGTCGCCAGTCTTCAGGTAGTTTTCATGGATCCGGCTCATGAGAAAGACTTCGTAGTCCATCGACAGGCCGAACAATATGGCGAACGCCATGATCGGGATGAAACTTTCGATCGGCGCGTTGCCGTTGACGCTGAAGATACTCGCGCCCCATCCCCACTGGAAGACCGCGACGACAACGCCCATGGCCGCGCCAATTGACAGCAAATTCATCAACGCAGCTTTGATCGGAATGACAATAGAGCGGAAGACGACCATCAGCAGGAGCATGCTCAATCCGATGACGATCCCCATGAATAAGGGCATCCGGTCGATGATCAACGCGTTGACATCGACCACCGCAGCTGTTGGCCCGGTTACCAGGACGGTCACCGCCGTGCCGCTGATGGCTGCCGGGATGACATCCGACCGCAAGGAATTAACGAGATCAGATGTTTCTGATGCCTGTGGCGCGTAGGCCGGTATCGCCGTCATCACGGCCACGGCGCCATCATCGTTCGGAATCGCTGGCCCGACTGAAACGATGCCGTCGGTGTTTTGTAGCTCCTGGCTCAGCGCTGCGATTGTAGCCTCATCGTACCCATCCGGCTGATCGACGACGAAGAGGAGCGGGCCGTTAAATCCAGGTCCAAAACCCTCAGCCAGCAGATCGTAGGTCTGCCGGGTGCGTAACTCTTCGGAGCGGTTGCCTGCGTCAGAGAAGCCGAGCCAGATATCGAGGACTGGAAGAGTGAGCAGGATCAGAATAGCGGCTGCGCCGGCAGCCCAGATCAGCGGCCGTCGCTGGATGTATCCGGCCAGCCGGTACCCAAGCGCTTGTTCGGCGTCCGGCGCGGCCTGTGAAACAAACGGGAGCGACCATTTGTCGATGCGACCACGAGCAAATCCCATCAACGCAGGCACCAGGGTCACCGATACCAGGATGGCGACGGCGACGATGATGGCAGCGGAGACGCCGACGGCGGTAAAGAGGGGAATCTGGATCGCGATTAATCCAGCCATCGCGATGATGACGACCGTGCCAGCGAAAATGACGGCCCGGCCAGCTGTATTCATCGCATGGGCGATGGCGTCTTCCCATTCATCGCCATGGCGAAGATTCTCCCGGAACCGAGTGATAATGAAGAGGGTGTAGTCGATGCCGACACCGATGCCGATCATACTAAGCAGTATCGGGGTGAAAGTCGGGATGTCAAAGAGTACCGTTGAGATGCCTACCAGCATGAGCCCGCTGATGAGACCGAAGAGAGCCGTAACCAGCGGCATGCCGGCCGCAACAATCGATCCAAAGGCGACCAGCAAGATCATCAACGCCACCAGGAACCCGATTGCCTCGGCCGAGCCTGGTTCAGGTTCTTCAAATGCGGCGACGATTTCACCGCCCGCCTGGACATAGAGACGCTCCGTGGAAGCGGCGTCCGCAATGTCAAGCAACGGCTCAACTGCTGATGCTTCGGCTTCGATCGCTGGCGTGTCGTAGTGCACCGTTGCGTAGGCAATTTGGCCACTCGCCGAGATCTGTTGGGGATTGTCCAGCGGGGAATCGACATAAACGACGCCTGGAATCGCTGCCGACTCATCGACGACAGCCTGAATCTGTTGCTGGACGTCGGGATCGGTGAATCCCGTCTCGCTCTGGAAGACGATCGTCGCTGAATCTCCAGCCTGTGCTGGGAACGATTTATCAAGCAGATCTATTGCTTCCTGTGACTCCGCACCAGGCATGCTGAAGTTGTCAACATACTGGTTGCCGAGCGAAAAGTTCAGAACGGTAGCCAGGATCAATCCTACAACCCATCCAGCTACCACCCCCCAGCGGCGATGTGCAGCGAACCGGCTCCAGCGTGAGAGCAAACCTTCACGGCGGTCTCTGTTCAGTGTTCTCTGCTTTGCCATGTGGCTCCACCTCCTGCGTTGCTAGCCGCGCATCCACTGCGTGACACTGCCAGCAAGAGTAAGATGAATTGGACCCTTCGCCATCGGACCAGAAGATGATTTCGCCGTACATCGTCTGGAGTACAGCTGTGTTTGTAGGGATGTCAGAGAACCAGAGATATTAAAACTCGCGTTCGATGCCGCTGGCTCGATAGTGAATCACTTGCGCCGAGGTCAGGATGTTCGAACAACCACCAGCGTATCTGTCCCGGACCCCGCGCCCCAGACTTCGCCGGGCCTGCCGAGAATCTGACGGACGTTGGTCGATGGCTGCGGCAGGACGAATGAAGCGAAGGATTCCGTCTCCGGGTCGAAGCTCACCAGGGTGTTGCTGGTGAAGTCGCTAAGCCAGACGATATCGCCGTCGTCGACGTAGACCGCATAGGCTTGCGCTCCGGGCGCAGGCAACGGCCACTCCCGCCAGCTACCGTCGGCGGGATCATAGACAGCCAGCTGACCGGCATTCCACTCGCTGACCCAGACGCGTCCCAGTGAATCCGGCCAGACCCGGCGCGCGCCTTGTCCCGGGGTTGGCGGGTCAAGCACGGTCACCTCGCCAGTCGTAGTGTCTATCTGGCCGATATAGCTTCCGGCCAGCGACGCAAAGTAGACCGTGCCGTCAGGCGCGGTGCTGATGCCGTATGGTCCCCGGCCGCCTGGCGCATCGAAGACGGTCATCTCGCCGGTTGCCGGGTCTAATCTGCCGTAGATTCCATTCTGGCCGGTGAACCAGTGGATTCCGTTATTGTCGAAGGTGGCGGTGTTGAGGTTTGCGTTGGGCCGGTCGGCCGGCAATGGATAGACGGTGACTTCATCGGTCGCCGGGTCTACCCGGACAATGGCGTTCTGACCGCCGTCGGTAATCCATGGCGCGCCATCCGGCCCAACGATCACGCCATGTGGCGCGGATCCAGGTCCAAGCGGAATGTGCCTGGTTTCACCGGTTTCAGGATTCAGCCAGCCAAGCTCGCCGGAGTTCTGCGCGGTGTACCAGACCCCTCCATCAGTGGCCGGCGCGACGTCATGCGGACGGGATCCAGAAGGCACCGCATACTCACCCAGCTCCGGCCCGACGACCGGCGTCTCGGTCGGTGTGGCAGCTGGCGGGTTTGTCGGCGTTTCTAACGCGGTTTCCGCCGGGGTGCTCGTCGGATCGCTTACGGTATCCGTCGGGGTTGCTTCAGCAAGATTGGTGGCGGTTTCGGCCGGCAGGTTTGTGGCGGTAGCTACCACAGCCGATGTGGGGTTCGATGGGTCCAGGGTTGGAACGACATTTACCTCCTCCGAACCCGAATCGCGGATACAGGCGGCCGTCAACAGCGTGAAAAGCACAACTGTTGCCATGTTAGCAGCCAGTCGTCTCGATTGCGTCTGGTGATAAACCCGTGGAATGGTCATGACCCGGTCCCGCCTACTCTTGAGATCGACTACTAATCAGTATAATGAGTTGTGAACACGCGCGACACTACAATCGCACCAGGCTGCGTTTCATCAGGTCGCGCCAGACCATGAATTCAGGAGAGTAATACCATGGCAGGTCATAATAAATGGTCCAAGATCAAACGAAAAAAAGCGGCCAATGACAGTAAAAAAGGCGCGAACTTCTCGAAACTCTCGCGGGAGATCCAGGTTGCCGTGCGAGAAGGCGGTCCCGAGCCGGATACGAACATCCGTTTAAAGATTGCCATTGATCGTGCGAAACAGGGCGGCATGCCGAACGACACTATTCAGCGTTCGATTGACCGGGCCAGCGGCGTCGCTGGCGAAGGCGCATCGTTCGAGACAGTGATCTATGAGGGGTACGGTCCCGGCGGGGTAGCAGTGCTCGCGATCGCACTGACGGACAATCGCAACCGGACTGCCGCTGAAGTCCGCGGCGCATTCCAGCGTCACAGCGGAACCCTCGGCGAGACCGGTTCGGTCAACTGGCAATTCGACACCGTCGGGCAGATCGTTGTCGAAGTGAACGGAAACGACCCGGATGAGATCAGCCTGATGGCGATCGACGCTGGCGCAAGCGACATCGAGATCGACGACGAAGAAGTGGTCATCACCACTGAACCGACCGATCTCACCCAGGTCGCTGATACGCTGCGGGGAACCGGCATCGAAGTCGGGGATATTGGGATCACCCGGCTGCCGCAGAACACCATCGACATCGAAGGCGGCCAGGCGTCCACGACCATGCGGCTTCTGGAAGCGCTTGAGGATCTGGATGATGTCAATGAGGTGTTCACCAATGCAACCTTCTCGGAGGAAGCCGTCCCGGCTTGACATCCGATTTACACAACGATGACGCGCATTTGGAGGTAATTCTCATAAGCATTGATGAAGAATCTGTAGGGGCGAACCTTGTGTTCGCCCGTTTTGTTTAGACGGCTGAATTCGGGGCGACCACACGGTTCGCCCCTACAGCTGTAGTGTTTCAGGCTACACATTCGACATTGAATTGTGAGAATTGAGAGGAATCCTTCGTCGTGTCAACGGCTCGATTGCCAAACTTCGTCGAACAAAGTCCCCGATTCTGGCACGGCAAGGTTAAACAACGACTAACTGTCGCCATCAGCATTGGCGTCATCATCGTTCTGGCAGGCACTTTGGGCTACTGGTTGCTCGAAGACTGGTCGCTGATGGACAGCTTCTACATGACGATCATCACACTGACGACCGTTGGCTTCGGTGAGATCCATCCGTTAGATACCTCAGGTCGCATTTTGACGACGATCATTATCATCGTCGGAGTGTTTCTCGTTGGTTACAGCGCTACCGTGGTTGCCTCCTCGCTACTGGAGGCAGAGTTCACCGGCCGGGCAAGGGAAAGACGCATGCGTCAGCAACTTGAAAAAATGCGCGATCATGTCATCATCTGCGGATTTGGACGTGTCGGCCGCATCATCGCCAATGAGTTTCTGGCTGAAGGCGTTCCCTTTATCGTCATTGATAGCCGTGAAGATCAGGTTGAGGAGTGCCAGTCGCTGTCGATACCTACTGTCCTTGGTGATGCGGCGCAGGATGAAGTGCTGAGAGTTGCTGGTATCGACCGTGCGCTCTCGCTGGTTTCCGCCGTTGATGATGATTCACAAAATGTCTTCATCACCCTTTCCGCCCGGGTCATGAACCCGAACATCCGGATTGTGGCTCGTGCCGCCGAACCGACGACCGAGCGAAAACTTGAGCTGGCTGGAGCGGACCATGTGGTATCGCCGTACACGATTGCCGGGCATCGCATGGCAGGTGTCGTCCTTCGGCCGAAGGTGATCGAATTCACCGACCGGGTCATCTACTCCGGCGGCATCTCGTTCTGGATTGAGGATATTCTGGTCGGTGCCGGTTCTGAGCTTGATGACCACACCCTCACCCAGGTAGGTATCCGGGGGCGGACAGGGGCACTGGTACTGGCGATCGTTCACGCCGATGGAACTCGAGTAACGAACCCGTCGCCCGATGTCGCCATGGTTGCCGGAGATTCGATCATCGCCATCGGCACCCGAGATCAGCTGCGGATGCTGGAAGAGATTGCCCGGCCTGATCAGGTTGAGTCCCGCTAGCTACACTTTTGATTAGCCACTCCTAACGATTTAATTGGACCGTGACTTCGCCCCGAGAAATCCATACACTGGGATAGACAGGCCTACAATTTCCGCATGGCCTGTTTGAGTCAGCAAAGGATTTCAGGTGAGCGCACTGCGGATAAGCAATCAGGGAACCAGTACAACGCCGGTCAACCGGCAGCATCGGCTGCGGTTTGTGCTGGTGGCAGTTCTGGTGCTCAATGTCATGGTTGCGCTGGCAAAGATCGCAATCGGTGTGATGATCGGTTCACTTGCCATGAGCGCCGACGGCTTGCACTCATTGCTCGATGGCGCAGCTAATGTAGTCGCGCTAGTCGGTCTCGCTATTGCAAGTCGCCCGCCGGACCGCGACCATCCCTACGGTCACCAGCGATTTGAGACGCTAACGTCCCTGGCTATTGCCGGGTTCATGCTGCTGGCGATCTTTGGGATATTGCAGAGCGCCTGGGACCGATTTCAATCCGGCGGAACTCCCGAATTTGCGGCGGTCGGACTGGTCGTCATGGTTGCTACGCTGGCTGTCAACATTGGCGTGACCCTCTGGGAACGACGCGAGGCTCGGAATCTTGACAGCACAATCCTTGCCGCTGATGCACGCCACACAATGAGCGATGTCTTTGTTTCACTCTCGGTAATCGTATCGCTGGTGCTTGTCTGGGCTGGATTCGGCGGCGCTGATCTCCTGGTATCACTCGTCATCGCCGGACTCATCGGCCGGGGAGCCTGGCATATCGTGCGGGACGCGTCGCTCCTTCTCTCGGACCAGGCGGTCGAAGATCCGCAAGAAATTCAGAAGATCGTGCTCGCGGTGCCAGGCGTCGAAGGGGCACACGCGATCCGGAGCCGGGGTGGGGATGGCCGCATCTGGGTAGATTTGCACATCCAGGTTGATCCTGAGCTGAGCGTCGAAGAGGCACACGATATATCCAGCGACGTCTCCCGACAGGTCGCCGACGAGATTGGCCAGTCAGCCGATGTCACTGTCCATGTTGAACCCGCCACCGGTCACCACCTGCGCGACACCCGGGGGCACCGCTTTCCTGCGGACGACGCCTGATCTATCTTGCTGCCTGCACAATTCGTTCGGCGAGACTGCTCCACGGCTGCGATGTAACAATCGGGATGTTTAATCGTTGAGCTTCCCGTTGAAGATACTCGCCGAACAACCATTTGACCCGGGCTTCGTTTCGAAGTTGATCAGGCGTCATCTACTGGATTCTCCGATTGCGCTTGACCATATTGTCCAGCAGTGTTTCCTCATCTGGTTCGATAAGGATGACAGAACAAAGCTTGCCGCTCACGCGCAGTGCTTGAAGCACTGGTCGCTGAAGCAGTAAAGGAAGAATGCCGTCACCTTCAATGATGATCGGCTCATTTTGAGCTATGTGATGTTCGATCACAATTTCAATTGCGGGAGCCATTACTTCACCAACTGCTATCAGTTGACGACAGAGCAGTTCTGGATCCGATTCCCAGAGGTGTGGACGTTCTTCGATATCAACAAAGTAGTAGAGATCCCCGGTTCGTTCAGGCAAAATCACCTTGCTGTGTTGAAATGCAAGTCTGAGATCGTCAACTCCTAGCCAGGGCACACCACGGTGTATGCCAATTTCAGCTGCCACTGTCGATTTACCAGTCCCAGATGAGCCGGCGATCAGGAGGACGGTAGGATTCTGGTTGCTCGTCTTACGCACGCAGTGCCTCTAGGTTGTCCCAACCAAAGAGCAGTTCTTCGGTAACGAATCCTTCCCACCTGAAAGGTTGAGAGCCGAGAAAAATCGCGCCCATGCGCTCGTAGAATCCGATGTTGGGGCTCTCACGCAACACACGTACGAGAAGACTATTAGTATCCGCGGCCAGTACGGCGCTGGCGACCTCGCTTAGAAGCAAGCGACCAACTCCTTTATTTTGCCAGGACGGATCCACTTGTAGTGAGTGCAAATCGCAGGGATATTGTTCAAGCAGCAAGGAGTTGTTTGTATGGTCTGTCGTCGTCTTGCCAGCCATTGCTAGACCAATCACTCCTACATCCCGAGATTCTGCGACATAGAGCAATCCTCCCCGTTCGAGATAGCCACCCGGTACAAAGTTCTTTGCCCAGTTAGTTATGCTTTCTTCAAGTGTGATCCACTCAAGACATCCATCGGGCACTCTACCGTGGAATGCGTCGTGTGTGGCATCAATGATGATGCGTGCTAGCACTTCGCAATCTTCGAAACAGGCGGGTCGTGTTTGTACTTCAGACATGATTGTCCTATCGGAATGTCAGGATGGTTCAGTGTGCGTAGTCTAGCTTTAAACAGATCCAGATCGGCTGATCAACGATTCAAGGTCTGGTATACACCAATTAAACCAGTAGTCAGTCCACACTGATGTGTATAGAACATCCGAACAAGTGACCCAAGGAACGCTACACTTATCCGTGCTGATTTCAGGTGTCCTTCAGGCTGGCGTCGTTTGACTAGCCTCTATCATGGAAGCCGCTCCAGGAAGATCACTCGATGCGTCTCAGACTCTCGATTATTCTCATAACCGTTGTTATCGGTGTTGGCGGTATTTGGGCGATTCAGCGCGCCATCAGTCAGTATGTAGACGTGACCGAGGCCATAACCAAGGTTGAGATCGAGTACCTTCCGGATTCGTTCGTCTGGCTGGATCCGGCATTTGATGAGGGGAGAGCTCAGGTACAGATAACCAATCGTTCCGACCGGCTCGTAACTGTCGAACACCTGGAGTTGAATCTCTATTTCGATGGTCAGTTCGCCGGCTCCTGGTACGAACCGTGGGAGGCTACGCGCGTCGCGCCAGGGAAAACCATGACGTTCGATGTCACCTATCAGGTGACCAGCAATAGCATTCAAGATCAGGGAGCGGTGGCGAACCTCTCGACGAGAGGAATTACCAAACTGACTTATCACGACATCGGGGAGCCGTTCACGATCCGGCTTAGCGGAACGATCGGTCAGGTGACAGAGATTGAGTCGTAAAACGGGTTCAAACTGGCGGTTGTCTCTCGTCAGGATTGCCCTGTTTATCCTGCAGTGGTGCCTGCTGACTGTCGGGCTTGGTGCGGTGGTTGTCTATTCCGCACCGGATCTCGATGGGCTCATCTCCCCGCACTTCGACCTCACGCTCATGATCGCCGCGGCGCTGGTCATGGCGGCTGTGCTTGGCCTGATCGTCCGGTCGATGATCGTAGCCATTTTGCTGTCCGTATTGATGTGTGCCGGATCGACGCTGATGTTTGCCATCACGATGTTTGCTCCAACGTTTAACGGCGCCGTCGTCCGGACCGGTGATCTAGAGAATTTTGTGACAACGCGGATGTTGCTGTATGCGCTGCTGATGGTCATTCCGGCGCTCATTGGCGTTCTTATCGGCAACCTTGCTGGTGGCGCGCTTGACGAGCGACGCGAAATCCTGACCGAACGTACCGAGTCGCAACGCGGCTGGTGGAGCAGTTCAACCTGATCCTGCAAACGATTCTGGACGCTGCAGAGCGGAAATCAGTCAGTCGCCGGTGCCATTCTGTCGGGAATGAAAGACCTCCGGGAGAATCCCGGAGGTCTCTCTACAGCGCTGATTCGCAATGCGATCACTACCAGTTAGTCAGGCAATCTCCTGGAGTTGCCAGTCCTGGGAGCATTAGGGCGCTGGCTCAAAGTCATAGGTGACGCCTTCCACGGTCACACTATCGACATATCCGATAAGTCCGGCTGGTCCCGGATGGCCTGCGCGCACTAGCATCTGACCGGCAGCAGACTCATAGAACACTTCAGCATTTGGGAATGCCGCCTTGATGTCTGACCAGCTTCGAAGTGCGTTTGTATTTCCATCCGGCCACTGATTCCCGTTTGAAGCGAAACGAGACCATCGCCACATTCCGGCATCCATATCCCAGGTTTGCCAGGTGTCCTCGACAACCGTGCCATTGTCGCTTGGGACGTACACGAGACGTCCCTGGTAGCCGTTTGTGACTGTGTTGTCGAAGTCTACATCGAAGTTGAAGAAGAGCGTTGTTGTGCTAGATCCCGCGCTTGAAGACGGCCGATAGATGGTAAAGGCAAGTTCCTCCAGTCCAGCCAGAGGTGTTCCGGCAAACTGGTTGGTTGCGATCGTCCAGCGGCCTCCATCAGGTACGGTGAACTTGAGGCTTCCGACTCCGTTAGGAGGACTACCGATGCCATTGACGAATTCATAAGAGCCGGGCACTTCGGCGGTCGAAGCCTGATCTGTGTTGTCATTGTAAAAGTACCAGCTGTCCTGAGTCGTCGTCGGGTTTAACGGTATCTCCAGATCATCGGGCGTGACGATTACATCCGGAATGAAGCAGTCCAGCGCCTG
>CAZNYB010000063.1:0-5511 GCA_964577155.1 uncultured Thermomicrobiales bacterium
AAATGTATATCGTCCGCCGGCAATCAACCACCATTGGTCGTGCATTGAGCAATGATATTGTTGCTGATTCAGCCGAAGTATCGAGAAATCATGCGACCATCGAATTCCGGGCTGGCGATTTCTGGATTGTGGATCACGAAAGCACAAATGGCACCGCGGTCAACGGTCGACAGATTGGTGAGCACAAACTGGAACACGGAGATCAGATAACCCTCGGAAATCTCACTTTCGAGTTTCTCCCTTACCACACACGAATTTCTGAATCCGAGCAAATCTTCTAGATTGTGCGACGTGTAAAGAACAGGTCGCGTTTGCAGTGTTGAGCGATATGCCCTTTGAATGGTTCGTACTCCTCCTTCGAATCCTCTTCATTTTTTTGCTCTATTTCTTTATCTTCCAGGTTGTCCGGGTAATTGGAAAAGAACTGCGGTTCGCCGCTCAGCGACAGTCACCTGACTATGGCAACACAGAAATTTCTGGGGCGTTGCTCGTTGACAATGCTGGCGAGAGTCGGTTGCGTCGCGGTCAAATCGTGCCTCTGGAACCAGTTTCGGTTATCGGTAGAAACCGCCGGGCGACGATCTACCTGGACGAGCCGTTTACCTCCGCAGAACATGCCCAACTATCCTGGGATGGAGGTCGCTGGTGGTTGACTGACCTGCATTCAACCAACGGCACGCGGATCAATGGACGCCGGGTCGAAGTGCCAACACGACTTGCAGTAGGCGATCGAATCGAGATCGGCAACGTCAAATTGCAGCTTGTACCGTAAGATCATGCCCAATTGTCCTTGTTCCATAACCCTCCTCAATGCATCATATTGTGGATGTTGCGAGTTGCGGGTGTTTCTGCGTCAAAAATTAAACCAGTAACTGTAAGGTGTACATGATCGATAAAAAACTATCTCTGGTCCTGCCAAACCACAATGAAGCAGGAAATATTGAAGCTGTGGTCGGCCGCTGTTTGACCGTCCTCCCACAAGTCGTTCCCTGTTTTGAAGTCATTGTTGTTGATGACGGGAGTGTCGACGGCACCGGAGCCATCGCAGACGAACTCGCCACAAAGCATCAGTGTGTCAAAGTAGTCCATCACCTCGAGAATCAAGGGTATGGCGCGGCACTCCGGTCGGGCTTTGATGTCTCAGACGGCGACATCGTGATGTTTATGGACTCTGACAGACAATTTGACATCTCCGATATCTCAGCGTTACTGCCGTTTGTTGATCATTACGATATCGTTGCCGGATACCGGATCAAACGTCGTGATCCGACCTACCGCAAAGTGTATGCCTGGCTGTTTGAACTGACTGTCTGGATCTTGTTCGGGTTCAAGGTTCGGGACATTGACTGTGCGTTTAAAATATATGACGGTGAACTGGTCCGATCATTGAACTTGTCGATGCCCGGAGCGCTAATCAACACCGAAATGCTGGCGCTTGCGAAACGTCAGCATGCGTCGATTGTTCAGGTTGGCGTGCACCACTATTCACGGTCAGCTGGAGAGCAATCCGGCGGTAGTCCAAGAGTGGTTTTTCGCGCGATGGGTGAAACGATTCGACTCTGGTGGAGGTTGAGAAACATGGAACCTGTAGAAGAGCTTGATCCTCAGCAGGAAACTGAAGAAACTGAATTTGGCGATAGCCTCAATATCACCAAGATGGCGGTCGCCGTCGGCGCATTTATCCTGGCGTTGGCAGTCTTTTTCGGGGTAAAAAAATTCCGATCCGGTGATGAGTAGTCGCAAGTTGATGCAATAGAGTGTCAAGTAATTAAATGATTCGTCAGGCTAGTTCGATAACCCGCCAACTTGAGGTTTTTAAACATCGCCAGCGTTGCTGCGTTGGATTAGTGTGGCGGCTGCAGCAATAGCTGCTGTCTCCGACCGAAGAACGAGCGCTCCGAGAGAAACTGCCTGAACACGACGCTCCTGAAACAGCGACAGTTCCTCCGGTGACCAGCCACCTTCAGGACCGACTGCCAGCGAAAGTTGCTTTTGAAGCTCTAGATTCCCGATCAGAGTAGCGTTCTGCCTTTCAACGAGCGCAACGCATCCGGGATGTTCAAAAAAATCCGCAAGCGGTGTTGGTTCGGCTATTGAAGGAATGGACGTGCGATCGCATTGTTCACTGGCTTCGATAACAATTTTTTGAAGCCGGTTGTGGCGACGATCCCACCTTTTGGCATCGGTCATCCTGGCAATATTTCGCATGGCGACGAGCGGCACAATGGCATGAACACCCAGTTCAGTCAGCTTCTGCACGGCGTGCTCAAATGCCTGTTGTCGAATTATCGAAAGTCCAACGGTCAGGCTCAGAGATGGTTCTCTTTTTGGAATCTCTACCTGGCAAACCTGGACAGCTAACCTTTCACCTGGTGTAGATAAAATCCTGGCATGTGCCTCGCTCCCGGATCCATCAAACACGATGAGGCTATCGCCAGACCCCAGTCGGAGCACATTGCGAACCTGATGGCTCTGCTCTCTGGATAATTCCAGCGATGCATGGGCAGAAATTGGAGTCTCAGAATAAAATCGCTGTGTCGTCACATTCAGACACTTTTCGTAGGAGTCAAAACCAGAGCGACCCAGTCTCCCGACTGGATGCGTTTCACTTGAGCAAGACCAGCCTGATTGAAGGCAGAAACAACCTCTTCTTCTCGAGTGTTAATAATTCCGCTGGCGAGGAGAACACCATTTCGAGCCAGCGAACTGGTGATGGCGTCCACATTTGATACCAAAATGCTTGCGATCATGTTGGCAAGCACAATGTCATAACCAGAATCCGGCAACGAAAAGTCGACCAGCGCGCTGTGAACGGGATGGATTCGATCCTGACCGTTGTTGAGATCGATATTGGAGCACAATGAGCTGTAGGCATAACTGTCAATTTCTATCGCGTCTACCCTGATTGCGCCAGCGAGCATTGCGCCAATACTGAGTATCCCAGAGCCTGCGCCAATATCCAGGACGGTACATCCGATCAAATCTTCGTCTTCCATGAGTAGCATGCAAAGTTCAGTTGACGGGTGGCTGCCGGTGCCAAATGCCATCCCCGGATCGATGACTATTACCCTGTCGTCTGGTTGTTGGAGATAGTCCCGCCAGGCTGGTTTGACCACCCAGTGTCGTCCAATACGGAGAACATCAAAATGATCTTTCCAGGTATGAGCCCAATCTTCCTCTTCGATCCTGGTGACTTCAAGAGGACCAACCTTGCCAATTTGCCCCAGATGCCAGAGTCCTTCAAGGATCGATTGCTGTGTTTCAACCGCCGCAGGATTGTCTGGCAAATAGGTTCGGACTACAACCGGTCGTTCGGGATTCAACGTGAAGTTGTCACCATCTTCATCCTGTCGAAATGGTTCCTCAATCACCACACCGTGGTTGTAGCCGTATCTGCTTAGCAGTTCGCTCACCGATTCAACTGACTCCGCGTCAGTTTCAACGCTGAGATCCAGCCAGTGGGTCAGACGCTGATCGTTGTTGCTCACATAAGCTCCACACTTGAATCATCGCCGATCGCCAGGCAGGCTAGCCGGCCTGTGACAACTGCATTTCTCCCAATGATGGATTGTTTTATCGTCACAGATTTGACTGTCGCACCGCGGTCAACGATAGAGTCACGAACAATGCTGTGCTCTACACAGGCGCCAGCTCCGATACTTACATTCGGACCGATAATCGAATGACTGATGCTGGCATCCTGCGCAATATACACCGGCGGGATGATTTCTACACCGCTCATTTTGCTTGTCGAGTCCATCTGATTGAGCAAGTATTCATTCGTGTTGAGTAGAGCTTGCTGGGTTCCACAATCTTCCCAAACATCAGTATAAAATTCTTTGAATTGAAGCCCATCATCGATCATTATCTGCAAGGCGTCCGCAAGAAAAAACTCTCCTTTTGTCTGCAGATTTTCTCTCATTTGCTGATCGATGGCTGACATGAGATCATCGATCTCCGAAAAATAGTAAATACCAACAATCGCCAGATTGGAGACCGGCTGATCCGGCTTCTCAACAAGTTTCGCTATTCGATCGCCTTCTTTCACAACAATCCCAAAACGACTCGGATCATCAACCGGTTTGACGAATATTCCAGCGTCGTGCTCACCTTCCTGCAAATTTCGGAGGTCGGCTTCGAAGATCAGATCCGGGAACAGTACCAGTGTGGGTCCGGAAACAAGGTGTCGCGCCTTAAGTATTGCGTCGGACTGACCGCGTTGTTCGGGTTGATTGACGAAATGGGCATCGAAATCATAGGTGTCGAGTACGTATTCGCGGATTTGATCTCCGAGATAGCCGGTGACGAAGACGACTCGGTCCAGTTCAATGCCTGACAAACGGTCGATGACATGATCCAGTAGTGTCTTGCCCGCCACCGAAACTAGTGGTTTCGGACGGCTCCAGGTTTGCGGTCTCAGTCTGGTGCCGAGACCGGCTACCGGTAAAATGACATTCATGCCTGTTCTCTCCCTGGTTCTTGCGCTTGTATATCGCGTCCCACATGTTCAATCTGTGAAGACTTGCACGTACATAGTACCGTGCCGGTCCGATGAAATCGCGCCAATGCCAATTTTCCTGAATCCGGGTTCAAGGATATTCGCCCGGTGTCCGGGACTATCCATCAGCCCGTTGTGAGCGATCTCAACATTTGGCGCGAGAGCCAGGTTTTCACCCGCCAGACCGTACTCGATACCAGCTGCGCCAATTCGATCAAACGGCGTGCCGGTGATCGGCGAATGGTGATCAAAATATCCTTCGTTGAACATCTCTATTCCATGCGCCCGGCCTACCTGAGCCAGTGATTCGTCAAATTCAAGCGGAGGCAGCCCAGCAATGTCGCGTTCTTGATTCACCATAGCGAACATGGCATGTTCATCGTCCGAATTCTGATGCAAGCCTTCCGTGACAGTAAACGGCAGCAGATAGCCGTCCCCGCCTGATCGCGGTGTGAGCGCGACAAAGTCGCTGAGGTTCAGACCTGCAGCGGTGATAGTGTTCAGGACGAAATTCGACGATTGCCGGTAGAGTTGAAGCCCGACTGTCGATCTATCAAGAACGCTGTCAGGCTTGGAAGTGGTCGGAATTGCCCCGAGGAGCAACACCACCAGTGTTACTGCGAGAATTCCCTGGATGAACCCGGGAACCACTCCCGCAATGCGGTCTAACAACCGCGAACCAGGGATGATTCCAGTGGCTTTGCGAAAGTAACGGACGACCGGTCCGATCGTGAGCCAGGCCACCGATTGAAAAAAGATGATCACGATGATGAAAGCAGCCAGATTGAGAAACGCCTGGCGAGCGTCAATAAAATTTCCGATGCTGTCTGCTACCGGCCGGTAGAACCTTGCGGCAAGGAGGAAGGCGACTAGCGCCAGGCAGAGTTCATACATGCCAATGATGAATCCACGACGGACTCCGCTGGCAGTGATCAGCACAACAATCAGAATCAGTCCAATGTCCAGCAAATTCAAATCGACGGACCTTGACTATGGCGTGTAGAAGTAACGAC
>CAZNYB010000063.1:5611-24403 GCA_964577155.1 uncultured Thermomicrobiales bacterium
CACATCTTTGCTGATATCAATGCTGCTGGCGAATTTTTAGTTAGTTCTGCCTAGTTAGAATCTGTCGAAATCTTTATGACAACGGTATCGGCTGCAATGTCACCTAGCCGCTGCCGGTCATCGCTATACATCGCGATAACCCCGCCTGCCAGATAGACCGGTATCAAACCTGGCGCGAAGAACCCTGGAAACCCGTCGATAATCCTTAGTCCATTCCTGGCGAGAGACTCCCGCATCGTCACTGGCTGACCCTGACGGCCGACCACCTTTAGTCCGAGTAGCTTTTTACCAATTGTCGTGCCGTCTCTCGCTTCGAGAAGAATGAAGTATCCGAGATACAGGATCATCAACGTACCGTTGGCAGGAAGAACAGCCACCCGGTCGTCAATTGCCAGTGACAGCACGTAATAGAGCAAAAGTGCGATTGTGCCGCCTATGAGAAGAATAATCAGTGTGTCGATGAAAACTGCAGCAGCTCGACGACCAAGCCCTGCATTCCCATGCGATGTATAAAACCGTGAATCAGTCAACCCGTATCCCCACCATTCATGATTCCTGCAACCACACTGCACCGCGCAGTTAGACATTAATGTACTCGAATCGGCGCCGACTGGGCGAGTCTATGCAAGCGACTGTGTTGAGACAGGTGACTTTCACTCTGGCGACCGTCTTAGAGTGACACCTAAATAATTATTGAATGGATTGAGTAAAGTGATCGAGGATTACCATGGGCTCCAGCTGCGCAGCGGAGGCTCAATTGGCTAGCCAGGTCAGGTTATCCTTACAGCAGGGTGGTACCCCCAGCGGGATTCGAACCCGCGATCTCCACCTTGAAAGGGTGGCGTCCTCGGCCGCTAGACCATGGGGGCGCAATTTGCCCGACGAATCTTACGATCACCTGAAAACACTGTCAAACCAGGGGCTTCGTCGATTAGCCCGTCAGCACAACAAGAAAAATAACCGAAGCAGCGCTTATTCCCGTGATACAAGCCTGTGCAGGGTATTGGGTTGCCCACTCAGAGACCGATCTCAACAAATATCTACCCTCAGGCAGAAACGGCAAGGTGAGAGCGGCAAAAAGAATATAGATAGCCGCAACTACATTGCCCCCTGGTGGTTCAAACTCTAAAAATGCCCATGGAAAGGAAGCGACTGTCTCGGCAATCAGGAGAATCGTCGAACAAAGTAACCAGACAGGTATACCGATGAAATTCGACAACACGGGCAACGGTCCGGTAACGGCGACCAACGCTGCGCCATACGTCGCAAGAGGTACGAGTGGTGCAACCAGAATGTTGGCTGGGAGCGTTCCAAGTGAGATCGCTCCGAATGACAATGCTATTAGCGGAGCGGTTGCCACAGCCGCTGACAACGTCGCGATCACGGGCGCAACCACCACGGCAACTTTTCTTCGGTGATCGAGCGAGATTGCCACCACGGCAATCAGACCCAACATAGACAGGAAACTTAGCTGGAATGATAGCGAACTCAATGTGTCCGGGTCTATCAGCGCCATGGCCGCAGCCGCCAGCACGAGCAATGTGAGAATGTGAACTGGACTACCAGTCTGGATGGCAACAAGGGCTGCGGCTGCCATGATCGCAGCTCTCAATACTGGAGGATCCAGCCCGACAATCCAGACGTACAAGCCGATGATAAGGATCTGGGCAGCTAGTAGCGGCCAGCTCCGCAATCGCAAGGCCGCAAAGATGGCGGCCGTTGTGAGGGCAACCAGGGTCACATTCCAACCACTAACCGCCGTAATGTGGGATAGTCCAGCCTCTCGCACTTCGTCGCGTTCATCGTCGGTGAGGCCGCTATCGTCTCCGATGAGCAAGCCTAGCGCCAGAGTGCCCGGTGAACCTGGCACTGCTGAATGTACCGTTCGAGAAATCCAGTTCCTGATATCACGCCGAAGGATCTCCGCACGCCCGGCAATTCGCACGACTTTCATCGAAGATACGTCCAGGTAACTGGACTGATTGTAACTACCAGAAGCCAGTATTCTGTCGTGTCTGCCAACTGCCGGCGCAGCTGGCAGAAATGCGAATGATGTGGTCGAGGTCGTTTGTTCTTGCTCTCGCCAGCGTAAGTATGCTGAAACGCCATCTCCTCGAACTTTAGGATCTGATTCGACGACGGCCTCAAACTGCATTTGCTCAAAACTGTCAGGTGGTTTGGTATTAGGCGAAGAATGAAATACCCCGATGATGAGAGCAATCGATAGCCCGGCGATGCCAATGGCAATAAATCGGCGCGAGCTAGCAGGAAGCAGCACAAGAAGTAAAAACAAGCACAACAAAAGCGGAATGCTCCACCACAGAGATCCGCTTCTTGCGGCCTGAATCCCAATGATCAATCCGGTTCCCAGCGCAAGTCCCACGTTACTGGCTGACCGTAATCTGATTCCCTAAATCTTCGACAATTCTGTCCGAGATACCGGAGATATTGACAAGTTCTTGAACTGACTGAAACGGTCCGTTTTGCTGACGGTATTCGATAATTCTTGAGGCCAGCACCGGACCAATATGCGGCAACGCTTCGAGTTGTGCCTGCGTGGCCGTATTAACATTTACCGATGTTTCTTGCTGGTTGGACTGTGGCACGTTTGATGGTGAGCTAACTTCGGCTTGAATTGACGGGACAATAATCTGATCGGCATCTTCCAGCCTGGCGGCCATTCCGATTGTTTCTGTATACGCTTCTGGGAGAATGCCGCCTGCCTCCTCGATGGCATCGGCAACTCGACTTCCACGGTCAAGCTGATAAAGACCAGGCTGAGCAACCGCGCCGCCTACCCAGACCTCAATCTTTCCCGCATCGGAATCAGGTACGACTTCCAGGACCACCGTGTCTCTCGGCGTTCGGAGCAACAGGAATAGAAACAGAAACACAAGACCGGTTGCGGCGCCGAGCACCGCCGGAACAAGCCACCACTGTTCTCGCAACACCAACCGTGGAGATCTACTCTGCGAAGCACTAAACAGGCGTTGTATTCGATTTCTGTCCATGAACCTGACTCCGCTATACTACTGAACCTGATATAGAATTGGCGCTCCGCTGGCAAACATAGTTCACCGTCCGCATGAACCGAGGCAAATTTGACACTTGAGTACCTGACTCCATTACTAGTCGATATCCCCGTGCCACAAGGCGATCCACGTATTTGGGCGACCCCGACACTGGCAGTGGCATTCCGGCCAGCGACGATCGCGGCGTTTGCGAGTTCCAGTCCCCATCCTATGTTGATTGTTGTGAGCAGGCAAGATTTTGCGGAACAATTTCAGGCCGCTCTTACAACATTTCTGCCAGCTTCACGACGACCGCTCCTCTGGGATTCAGCAGATCCGTTGCCCTATGAACAGTTGCCTCATGACATCGATCTCACTTCTCATCGCATTGCGTTGCTGAGCCACCTGCTTGAAGACCAACATTCCCCGCCTGTAATAGTAACGACCCCGAGAGCGTTAATGTCCTTGATTCGCACTCCGGAATCATTTCAACGCGATACCCTGGTCACCTCGGTTGGCGACCAAATCCAGGACCAGAAATTTTTGAAAAGTCTCGTTAATTCAGGTTATCGGATGGAACCTGTAGCCGACATGCCCGGAACAATCGCTCACCGGGGAGGGATTATTGATGTCTTCTCGCCAGGACAATTGTCGCCTGTTCGCTTAGAGCTGTTCGGAGATACCGTTGAGAGTATTAGAACTTTCGATCCAGAAACCCAGAGATCAATAGATCATCTCGAACAATCGAAAATATTGCCTCCGTTAGAATTTGATCTTTGTTTTCGGGACGAAGGTCTTGAACAACTGCGACGACTAAATCTTGAAACATTACGGCCGGAAGTATTGGAAGAATGGATCGTCCTGTTTCAAAACATTGAACTTGGCTCGATTCCCGAGGCTGTCGATCTTCTGGCCAGTGAGTTCCCCGGGAATGACTCCACACTATTGAGCTACCTCCCAACTACTACCCAGATTGTATTGTTTGATACCGACGCAATTATTCTTGAAGCGGAACAAATCGAGCTTCGCGCTCACGAAATTCAGAAGTCGCTCTTCGAAGCAGGTGAGATTCCCGAAGGAATAACGCGACCCTACCGATGCTGGCGTGAAATCGCGGAACAGATTGACGGATTTGAGAGATGGGAGATTGGTTCTGCTGGCGCAGGCGATGTTGAACTACTTCCGTTTTCGCAGGTGTTCGAGCGAGCACCGGTGTTTGCGGGTCGATTTGATGATATTACCCGGGAAATCCACAGACTGCAGCGATCAGGGTGGCGAACAGTACTTGCAACCGAACAGAGCGAGCGGGTAAAAGACATCCTGAGCGAGTCGGATATTTACCCGCGGATTGCAAAATCCAACTCCGTTTCAGCGAGTGAACCTCCTCCACCGGGAGCAGTAGACGTTGTTCATGAGACACTTGCCACCGGATTTTCCCTGCCATCGGCCAAATTACAGGTACTGACCGATTTCGAGTTGTTCGGGATTCGTAAAAATCTCAGGCGCGCTACCCGACGATCGGTGCCATCCCGTCAACGGAGGCAGGAGTTCGCGCCTAACGGGTACGTCGTTCACATCGAACACGGCATCGGCATCTACCGTGGACTGGTGTCCCTTGAGATTGAAGGTGTTGACCGCGAGTACTTGCAGGTTGACTATGCAGCCAACGACCGGTTGTACGTTCCAGTCGATCAATCTGATCGTCTAACCGCCTACAAAGCGCCCAGTGGTGCTCCAACAATCACGAGACTTTCCTCTTCAGAATGGAACCGAATCAAGACTAACGTTCGAAACGCAGTGCGCGAACTCGCGTTTGATCTACTCCAACTGTACGCGGACCGCGAGGTGGCGTCCGGACACCGGTATCCGCCGGACACCCCTTGGGATGCTGAGCTTGCTGAATCCTTTCCGTATCGTGAGACTGTCGATCAAAGGAGCGCGATTTCAGCAGTGAAGCTGGATCTCGAAACGGCACGTCCTATGGATCGTCTTATCTGTGGCGATGTTGGATACGGCAAAACTGAAGTGGCACTCCGTGCAGCGTTTAAAGTCGTGAACGACGGTCGCCAGGTTGCTGTTCTGGTTCCTACCACTGTGCTTGCTTTGCAACACTATGAGAACTTCCGAGAACGACTTGCCGCGTTTCCTGTTAATGTCGAGATGCTTTCCCGACTTCGTACCAAGTCAGAGCAGAGAAAGATTCTTGCGGAGCTGGAAAATGGCTCAATCGACATTGTCATCGGCACTCACCGCATACTCCAACGAGACCTGAAATTTAAATCACTCGGACTGCTGGTCGTCGATGAAGAACAACGATTCGGTGTGCTGCACAAAGAACAGATCAAACGATTGCGATCGAATATCGACGTGTTAACAATGACCGCTACGCCGATCCCTCGCACTCTCTATATGGCATTGACTGAAATGCGTGACCTGTCACTGATTAGCACGCCTCCTCGCGATCGTGTGCCCATACGAACATTTGTCACAGCACGCGACAACAGCGTCATTCGAGAAGCGGTGCTTCGAGAGATGTCACGTGGTGGTCAGGTCTTCGTCGTCCACAATCGGGTGCAGAGCATCTACAACATTGCCAGTGAAATACGGCAACAGATCCCTGAAGCGAGAATCGCAGTCGGACACGGCCAGATGAATGAAAAAGAACTCGAATCTGTGATTCTTGCCTTCATCCAGCATCAGTATGACGTTCTCATCTGTACTACGATTATTGAGTCCGGAGTCGACATCCCGAACGCAAATACGATCATCATTGACAACGCACACGCGCTTGGTCTGACCCAGCTGTACCAACTGCGAGGGCGGGTTGGTCGTGGAACCCACCGGGCGTATGCCTATCTGTTGTACCCACCTCACATTCCGCTCTCTCCGGTTTCCCGCCAACGCCTGGCGGCTATTCAGGAGGCTACTGAACTGGGAGCGGGTTTTCAGATTGCGATGCGTGATATGGAGATTCGCGGAGTCGGTAATGTGCTTGGTCCACAGCAGTCCGGGCATATTGGTGCGATAGGCCTGGATCTGTACACCAGGATGCTTGCTACGGCGGTTGAGGAGGCGCGCACCGGCACTCCGATTCTTGAGCCGGAAGAGATTCAATTTGATATTGCGCTCGATGCCAGAATACCGACCGAATACATCAAGGACGAATCAGTCAGACTTGCCGCGTACCAGAGTATCGCAAGCGCAAAAAATAACGCTGATCTGGTGGACATCGACAACGAGTTTAGAGATCGGTTCGGACCTTACCCTGAGGAAGTTAAACGCTTATTTGATCTGGTACGGCTCCGGATTCGAGCCTCTGGGTTGGGGATAACGACGCTTGTCGAACGATCCGGCGAGATTTACATTCGTCCGGTTGTTGGCTCCAGACTTGATGAGAAGCGATTGCGTAAAAAGCTCGGTGAAGGAGTTCGAGTGACACCGAATCAAGTGCGATTGGATTTGGGCCGACTTTCAATTGATCGGCTCCTGGCCATCACAACCATGTTGGACGAAATTGAGGAAGTTGCCAGTCTGCAGTTGGTTCGTTAGTGAGCTCCCGGCAACATTGATCAGGACTCCTTCAAATAAGCAATCGTTACGCCCTGACCACCTTCGTTTTCTGGAGGAGTTTCAAATTTTTCGACTAATGGATGCCCACGGATGAATCGTTGCACAGCATCACGCAGCGCTCCAGTACCTTTTCCGTGAACGATACGAACATATGGAATATGGGAGAGATAGGCATCGTTCAGATAATCCTCCAGATTATTCTCCACGCCGGCAGCTCGGTGACCGCGAAGATGAAGCTCCATGTCAACATGCCGCGTAGGGGTTGGTATGGAAACTGCTGAAGGTCGCGACTTTCTTTCGGTCCTGGAGCGAATTTTCTTTACGTCTCCAATACGCTGCTGTATTTTGAACGAGCCAACCTGCACAAGCACATTCATTCCGTCTTCGGAGAAACTGGCTATTTCACCTTCTCCTCCCAAACCGAGCAACTCGACCTGGTCCCCAATGGCGAGTTGCTCAGTCACCGGCGCTGAAATGCTCCGGTCTCTCTGGAACTTCCGAACGAGGTTCTCCGCCTCATTCAGCTCAACTCGGGCGTCTCGAATGGTTTCAATCCGTTGACTTTCTGGTAGGCGGTCCGGGATGCCTCGGACTCGTTTGATGTACTCACGGGCTTCGCTAAGATCCTGTTCAATTTGAGAGGCGGCGTTGCGCTGGGCATTTGCTTGAATTGTTTGAGCTTCTGCCATTGCTTCGCGGGCTTTGTCAAGCGCTCGTTGGGCTTCGATCTGGGCATGCTCCGCTGCAATGTTCCGTTCTTGAATCTCAGCTATCAACTGGTCGACATTTTCATCGTCTGGGTTCATATTTTTTCGCGCATAGTCAAGGATCGCTGCAGGCATTCCAAGGCGACTCGCTATGGCGATAGCATTGGATCTGCCCGGCACACCAGTCAGTAGCCGATAGGTTGGTGACAACGTTTCGATGTCAAATTCCACGCTTGCGTTCTCAGCGCCAGGGGTCGAATATGCGAACGCTTTCAATTCAGAGTAGTGGGTCGTTGTAATCGCCAGACAACCAGTTTCAAGTAGCTGCATGATAATCGCGCGAGCCAGGGCTGCTCCTTCGGCTGGATCCGTTCCTGCGCCTAGCTCGTCAAATAACACCAGGCTTTCACCTGTCATTGCCTGCAATGTTGCAATGATTTGTTTCATGTGGGACGAAAAGGTAGACAGACTCTGCTCGATGCTCTGCTCATCACCGATATCCGCGAATACACCGTCAAACACAGGAAGTTCACTACCTTCATCAGCGGTGATGTAGAGACCAGACTGCGCCATGAGTGAGAGGAGTCCGACGGTTTTTAACGCGACAGTTTTACCTCCGGTGTTTGGGCCGGTGACAATCAGGATTCGGAACTCGTCGCCTAGCAAAACATCGATCGGAACAACTTCACTCGGCTCCAGCAATGGGTGTCGAGCGTTGACCAGTGCTATCCGACGTCCTTCTCGAGTTTTTCCGGTATGAAGAACTGGCTGGCTGGCTCTCAATCTCGAAGCAAGGCGCGCTTTGCCCATAGCAAGATCTATGGCGGACATGCCATCCATTGTTTCCAACAGTGGATCGCAGCTTGAGCCGACCTGAGCGCTCAAGGACACCAGTATTCGCTCAATCTCGTGTTTTTCAGCTGCTTCTAATTCTCGAACTTTATTGTTCAGTTCGACCATTTCAACTGGCTCAACAAACAACGTTTGCCCGCTAGATGACGTGTCATGCACGACACCCTGCAACTGCCCCCGGCGATCGGATCGCACCGGCAGCACGAACCGGCCATCTCGGCTGGTAACGATCGGGTCTTGCAACGCAAGTGAGTAGTCAGGGTTTTGAATAAATCGTTGGATACGCTGGCTTGCTCTGGCTTGTGCTGTTCTGAGCTGCCGTCGAATACGTCCCAGCGCTTCGCTGGCTGAATCCAGAACCTCGCCATGTTCGCTAATGCTCCGCGCCAATGTTGCTTCAAGGTCGGGAAGATCAGCGACAAAATCCACAAACTCGGCAAACGCCGGAAAACGTTCAGAACGATCTTCAATGTTCCGAAAGCTTCTACGCAATGCTCTGGCGGCTGAAACGGTATCAAGAATCTGAAGAAACTCGCTTGGATTCAGGACTCCACCGATAGAGGCATGATGTGCAAAATCTCGAATATCTCGTACTCCGCCGACGCCGAATCGCGGATAATGATCCAGGATTTCGACAGCCTGACGAGTTACGTCAAGCAAATAGGTCACTGTGTTTGGGTTTGAAGCAGGACCAATCTCGCGGGCACGTTCGGCAGCTATCGAGAAGTGGCACTGGTCAGCCAGGAGCTCGCGAACTACGTCAAATTCCAGTTTTTCAACAATACTGGTTGCCATAATCTCTGCCTCATAGACCGAGGCATCTCATACTTGCCTCGTTCGCGGTAGGAAATAGTGCTCCACGGCCTGGGAACCAGCGCCAAACACTCATAGAAATATACGGCAAGCGTCTTAAAAAATCTGGAACCAGCTCTTCCATTTGCGACCATTGTCAGAACGAACGCCAGACGCTTCAGGAACGGTCGATTTCCAGACGCCTCTCTACGGTTATGCATCATCACCCCAAAATCAGTGGGATACATTTGACTCAGGAACTCAATTGCCTCCAGCATCGGATAATACGGATACAGACTCAAGCAAGCTGGGAACCTAGAACCATTCGTCTGGGGAATCCAGTTAGCTTTGACAAGAACAGATGTTCGGATTATACTCTGATTATGTTCGATGCTAGTCGGTGCAACACAATCAAAATGACGTCCGAGAGGACAGGACCATGAAACCGCTTTCGAAACGACAAAAGTCAATACTCACCTTCATTGAAGACTTTGGGGGTGAACACCATTACCCGCCCACCATCCGTGAGATTCAGGATGGTCTCGATATTTCGTCAACCAGTGTCGTCGATTACAACTTGAACGTTCTCGAACAGCGGAACCTGTTACGCCGCAATCGCAACATCTCCAGAGGCATCGAGCTTGTAAACCGGAGCGGCGAATTCTCAACCAATGTCACAAGAGTGCCAATTATTGGTCAGATTGCCGCTGGTATGCCAATTCCAGTCCCTGGCGATCTGACTGAACCAGATTTCGACGATTCAATCGAGCTTGGCACTGACATGCTTGGCAACAATCTTCAGGGTCTGTTTGCGCTTCGTGTTAAAGGTCACTCTATGGTGGATGCGCTGATCAACGACGGGGATGTCGTTGTTCTCCGCCAGCAGCAAACCTGTGAAAACGGGGATACCGTCGCAGTCTGGCTCAAACAGGAAGAAGAAACGACCCTCAAGAGGTTTTACCGGGATGGTTCCAGGATCCGACTACAACCGGCGAATGTCACTATGGACCCCATCTTTGCTGAACCGTCTAATGTCGAAATTCAAGGTAAACTCGTCACTGTTGTGCGTCCCGCACTTTAGATGCCAGTTGTTGTTGTCGCCGTTCTTTCTCGCACGTTGATCCTGGGATGAGTGCTCAAGCAGAGTTTCATCGTGCTTCAGACAGCAATTAGCCTGATCTACACCTTAGCCAAAAAATCAACCGGTTAAAATTCTTTTATTTTATAAACGACAAATTTAGTAGTATCTGAACGTGAAAGATCAAGTTTCTCGATCAGATATTGTGTTCCTTGGCACGTTCGGTGCCTGGAATCTTGGAACGATCCAGTCAAGGGCACTTCCGTTCGCTCGTCAACTGCACACTCTTGGATATTCCGTCTCAATTGTGACGACTCCATGGGATATGTCGCTTGAATCTGGCTGCCTCGATACCTCTTCCGGAGTAAACATCATCAATACCGCCTCCGCATCTTCACGATTTCCCGTTCAGGCAGTCGCTCAACAGCTAGAGTGGATCGAACGACTGAATCCGCAAATAGTTCACCTCTTTAAGCCAAGAGGTTTTGGCGGTTTCAGTGTTCAGTTCCTCCCATACGGTCGGTTATATATTCTTGATTCCGATGATTGGGAGGGGGATGGAGGCTGGAATGACTCCAGGAAGTATGGTCCCATTGCCAGACGCTTGTTCGAGTGGCAGGAAAAGAGTTTGATTTCCAATGCATCTGTAATCACAGGAGCGAGCACCTTGCTAGTTGAACGAGCACGCCGGCTTCGTCAAGCTATGCCACCTGATACTGTTCGCTACCTGCCGAATGGGCTTGAACAGAGCTGGGCTGATCAGCTTGGGCGTACCCGACGCGATGCATCCGCGCGATGGCAGCAGCATCGAATACTGTTTTACTCACGATTTGAAGAATTTTCGCCGTACTGGATTGACCATTTTTGTAATGCACTTGCAGATGTTGCTCAAGATCCAGTAAACGTACTCATTGTTGGCCGGCTGCCCGGAAACACAGCTGTTTCTCCAATGTACGGACATGTTTCGGTGACGGCTGTTGGTTTTGCTTCCCGGAGAGACTTACCTTCACTCCTTCAATCAGCCACCCTGGCTGTGTACCCCTACGAGGATTCGCTCATTACGAGGTCCAAGCAGTCGGTGAAATTACTTGAGTTGATGGCGGCTGGTTGCCCGGTAGTTGCGTCAGTAACCGGCGAGAACCGGGTTACCTTGGGACAAGCTGGATTTGTGCTGAAGGGCAGCGATCCTGTCGAGTATGCCATCAAGATATCTCGACTACTCAACCAGCCTGAACTGCTAGCCGACATGAGTGAAATCGGGGTAAAGCGGGTACAGGATCAGTTCACTTTTGAAAAACTCACTCCGGGATTGGTTGAGATTTATAAAGCAGCCGGACTCCGGAGTACCAGATGAATAGATTTCTACGTGCAGACAGAGTTCGATTCATTCCTGCATTGTGCTGGATGGCACTGATTTTTTATCTCTCCTCTCGATCTAAGGTTCCTAATCCAACGAATTTATCAGTTGAGTTGATCGCTATCGCAGGGCATCTCGTAAGTTTTGGAATCCTTTTTTTGTTGCTCTGGTATGCACTCGGCACAATAGTCCTAAGCTCGAATACAAGATTCCTGGTCGCATTTTTGGTGACAGTTGGATATGGAGTAGTTGATGAAATCCACCAGGCATTTGTACCTGGACGACATTCATCGGTGCTGGACGTATTGACTGATGCCGTGGGAGCTGGCGTCATAATCCTCATTCTTCTCGTTTGGAAGAAAATCGACAAAGATCAAGCAAAGAGAAAACTATCTCCACATGCCAGAGCTGAATAGTAGTTTACGTTGACCATCTTCATGCTCCCGTGCTACATTCCAAAAACTGTTGCAAACGGCGTTGCACCGGATCTAAACGAAATGGAACTGACTGGCAATTCCTGCTAGGGGGATGTGCAGCATGAATTTTGGTAGATCGTTTTCATTTGTCTTTCAAGATCCAGAGTGGGTAAAGAAAGTGCTGATTGGCGGGCTGGTTAGCCTGATACCAATTGTCGGCAATTTCATGGCGGCTGGGTATGTCCTGGAGGTAACCAAAGATACCGTCGAAAACAACGACAGTCCCATGCCCGAATGGAATGATCTAGGCGGGTATCTTGTAAGAGGATTCTTGTTACAGATCGGCGCACTAATTTGGATGCTGCCGCTCATTATCCTCATCGCTTGCGGCGCGCTGGTAACTGTTGCAGCATTTAGTGGAAGCGACGTTTTTGGCGGGGTTATTCTTTTCTCGAATATATGCCTTTTTGCGGTACTCATCCTCATCTGGTCTGTTGCTTTTATTCCGATGATGACTGCCAGATATGCCGTGGAACAACGTTTCAGCGCAATGCTTGAAATTGGGGAGATCATCCGCGATGCCCGAAACGCTGGTGTCGCACTGCTGATCCTGTTCTTGATAACGATAGTGGCTAGTTTGATCGGTGCAATCGGTCTGATCGTCTGCTTTATTGGAGTTATTTTCACGCAATTTTATGCCTATCTGGTCATCGGTCAGGCGATCGGACAAACGTACCGAAAGGCAAGAAATGAAATAAACAGCAGTTCCTCAGCGGCATTTTAGATGTCGTGCTGAGCGTTCGATTTCGATGTCAGCGTAAATGATTTATGTATCCTGTACCGGATTGAACAAGTTCAATACATTGTGTCATTGGTGTTAAATTTTTTGAGCAGATTAGCCTCGGGGGAGAGTGGCAATGGATATTGGCCGTGCACTAGGCTCAGTTATTATGGATCCGGAGTGGATAAAGAAAGTTCTGATTGGCGGGTTGTTGTATCTAGTGCCTTTCGTAGGTGGTTTCATCGTCGGCGGCTACGGTCTTGCGATTGCGAAAAATGCCTACAACGACCAGGACGATACGCTGCCAGAATGGAACGATATCGGTGGTTATCTCGTTCGTGGATTTCTCGTGCAAGTTGGTGCACTGGTCTGGCTCATCCCTTTTATCGTCATCTTATGTTGTCTTCAGTTTCTCGGGGCGGCAGGGGACGCCACCGGAGGAGTAGGGCTGCTCGGTTTCTGTCTCGTTTACCCCCTGATGATCGTCTATGCTGCAGTGTTTATCCCGATCGTCATGGGTCGCTATGCCGTCATGGGACAGTTTTCGAACATGTTTGAGATTGCTGAAATCTGGGCAGGTGTTCAGAAAGCAGGCGTGAATCTTGCGATCCTACTCGGGTTAGGCATCATCTGTGGCTTCATCGCTCTGTTTGGCATTGTAGCCTGTGTCATCGGTGTCATTTTCACCGGTGCATTCGCACACATGGCATATTCAAATGGAGTAGGACAGGTGTACCGAACCGCTGTTGCGCCTCCTCCATCAGCCGATCAAGCTGTGTTCTAACCGGTAGCAACCAGCATGGAGCGTCCCGTGGATTACAATACAAGCCACGGGACGTTCTGCTCTTCAACGTGTTTCATTTACAAATGGCTGCTGGAGATTTGACTACATCCAAAACAAGAATCGAGACCGTCGATGTTTGAACTGATGACCGGGATTGGACTTGCTCTTCCAGCCGGCTTAAACGCCTATATACCGCTCATGGCAGTTGCGATCGCGGACCGGTATTTCGGGTTGATCCACCTTTCCGAGCCATATGATGTCATTTCTTCTCCCGCTGGCATCCTCGTCATTGGAATTTTGCTCATTGTTGAACTCCTGGCCGACAAAATTCCAATCGTCGACAGCTTGAATGACTTGATCAATAGCGTCATTCGCCCGGCCGCAGGCGCGATTCTGGTCATGGCGACAACCGAGGCGGTGGTCTATCTGAACCCGGTTGTTGCGATGTTTTTAGGGCTGCTGATCGCAGGAGGTGTCCATACGGTCAAAGCCGGTATCCGACCGACCGTTACTGCAACGACCGGAGGAGTAGGCAATCCGGTGGTGAGCGCTTGCGAGGATGGCATTGCCATCGGCCTGGTGATCATGGCAATTCTTGCACCGATCATCATTGCTATCGTTCTGATTTCTATCGCAGTCGTCGCGGCATTGTTCCTGCGCGAACGACGGCGTCGCAAGCGGCTAGAATTGATGGTCTCAACCTGATGGTTACTTGCGTCGTGTCGACTCATATCTTATAATATGAACTGACAAAACAAGCGGATCTTGGCAAGGCAATGACGGTGCAATTTACAGACTATTACAAAATGTTAGGCGTTGCTCGGGATGCCGATGAAAAAGAAATCAAACGCGCCTACCGGAAACTAGCTCAGAAGTACCATCCAGATGTTTATAAAGGTCCGGAAGGTGACGAGAAATTCAAAGAAATAAACGAGGCATATCAGGTTTTATCCAACCAGGAGTCCCGTGCAAAATACGATCGGTACGGCGCTGATTGGGAGCGATATCAGTCTGCACCGGACAACGGCACAGGCGCAACGGACTTTGGCCAGTGGTTTAGCCGCCAGGGAGGCAGAAGAACTTCCACTGGACAGGCAGGACCAAACGTTCAATATGAGTTCACTTCGACAGACGGAAGCGGGTTTTCTGACTTTTTCGATCTGATGTTCGGTCGTTCAGCTGGCTTCACCCAACAACAATCACGACGTCAGGCACACCGTGGAGAAGACCATGAATATCCAGTCGAAATATCTATGCAAGAGGCTTTAAATGGCACTACCCGCATGTTTGAGCTGCAGACGGCTGAAACCTGCCCCTATTGCCAGGGCGTTGGCATAACTGACAATCATGTTTGCAACAACTGCGATGGTACTGGAACCTCATATAAATCCAGCAAAATTGAAGTGACGATTCCGGCCGGAGTGCGATCCGGTTCACGGATTCGTGTCGCAGGCAAAGGTGGACCAGGCAAAGACGGCGGTAAACCTGGCGATGTTTTTTTGAGAGTCAACCTCCTGAAAGACAACAAATTTGAACTTGTTGGTAACGATCTAAAAGTTCGGCTAGATGTCCCGCTCTATACCGCGCTTCTCGGAGGTGAGGTCATCCTTTCTACCTTGACAGGAAAAATTGCTGTCACAATACCTCCGCGAACGCAGAACGGTCAGACGATCAGACTGCGAAAGGTTGGCTGGCCTGTCCGAATCGGCAGCCAGCAACGAGGTGATTTACTTGTCGCCGTCAATGTTGTTTTACCGGTGGATCTTGATGATCACGAGATTGAGACGTTCAGCGAGCTGGCTGAGTATCGAACCGGTGACCGTATACCTGCATAAACGTGATAGAATGCGCGGTTGGTCGAAACTGTCAATCACAGTTCGTACTCAGCGAGTCCTCAACGAAACGGGAGCTTTTCTCCAATGCCGGTTACGATCATTCTTGGCGGACAGTGGGGCGATGAAGGCAAAGGAAAGATCATTGATGTCCTTGCAGCCGACTCTAATGTCGTCGTGCGAGCCAATGGAGGAGCAAACGCCGGCCACACCGTCGTAACTGACAAAGGCACGTTCAAATTTCATCTCATACCTTCTGGCATCCTGCGTTCTCATTGCACCTGCATTATTGGTGCTGGTGTTGTCCTTGATCCTGCATTACTAATTTCTGAAATTGAAGAGCTTCACCGCCGGGACATCTCCACCGCCCGGTTGAGTGTCTCTTCACGAGCGCACTTGGTCATGCCGTATCATCCAGTTCTAGATTGCCTTGAAGAGAAAAATCGGGGGTCTCACAAACTCGGGACCACTCTTCGCGGCATGGGTCCAGCCTACGCCGACAAGGCAGCACGCAGGGGAATCCGGGTAGCCGATATCACTGATCCAGAACACCTGATGAAACGCCTTGAGCCTATCCTCGAAGAAAAGAATCAACTGCTCAAAGCTCTGTATGACCACCAGCCATTCGATCTAATTGAAGTCGCCGAACAGTATGCAGCATTCGGGGAGATGCTGCAGCCGTACCTGAACGACACCGAAGCTGTCATACAAGACAGCATTCACGGCGAACAGAACGTGTTGATTGAAGGCGCACAGGCGGTGATGCTTGATATTGACTATGGAAGCTATCCGTATGTCACCTCTTCATCCCCAACTGCCGCAGGGGTTTGCCAGGGAGCTGGAGTCGCACCAACGCAGATAGATCGTGTAGTTGGCGTTTACAAAGCCTATACGACTCGGGTCGGCGAAGGTGCGTTTCCAACGGAGCTGGAAGATGAAGTTGGACGCCTGATTCAGGCGACAGGAAATGAATTTGGCACCACTACCGGTAGGCCCCGGCGAACTGGCTGGTTTGATGCTGTTCAAGCTCGATTCACCAGTCGTCTCAATGGCGTTGGTGAGCTGGCATTGACAAAGTTCGACGTGCTCGATGCGGTGGAGACCATCAGGATTTGCACTGGCTACCAGCTCGACGGTCAGGAACTTGCGAGTCCGCCTGCCCGAATTGAAGACTATGAGCAAGTGGTTCCGGTCTACGAAGAGCATCCCGGATGGTTGACCGAGACCAGTTCAGTGTCAAACTTCAACGAGCTTCCAGAGGCAGCCAAAAGCTATATAGACAGGGTGCAATACCTGCTCGGGTTGCCGGTCAGCTATCTCGGAATCGGTCCACATCGAGATCAACTCATCATTCAGTGACCGGGTACAGATAGCTGCAAATACCTTTCAATTGACATACACGACGTTTCAAGCCTAGACTGAACCGGAAGTGCCCAAGGTTTGCTAGAGAGGAATGGTTTATGCTGGAAGCGCAGCAAATTCAGGAGATAATACCTCACCGCTACCCATTTCTTCTCGTTGATCGGATCATCGACGTAGAATTTGGAAAACACGCCACCGGCATTAAAAATGTCTCGATGGGTGACCACTTCTTCCAGGGCCATTTTCCTGACTATCCGGTTATGCCGGGCGTCCTCATCGTTGAAGCCCTGGCGCAGGTAGGATCCGTCGCGCTGCTCGGACATGAAGATTACGCAGGAATGATGGGATTTTTTGCAGGTATCAACAAAGTCCGTTTTCGGCGCCAGGTTGTTCCTGGCGATACCCTGACCCTCGAAATTGAAGTGCTCAAGATGCGGCGATCGATCGGGACGGCTAGCGCGAAAGCTTCCGTCGATGGCGAGGTTGCCTGCTCGGGCGAGCTGATGTTCGCAGTGGTTGACCCTGCCACCTTTGAGTAGCTGCCTGTGGAACTTACCGAAATATCGCGGATTGCAATCGTAAAGCCCTGCTGCATTGGCGATTGCGTGATGGCGCTACCAGCGATTGACTCTATCCGTTCAACATTTCCCGATGCCTCAATTGATCTTTTCGTTGGCGCGCATTCAGCTGGTGTCTTTCAGGATCGCCAGGATGTCAACATCTGTCTCTTCAACCCAGATATCCCAACCGCGCGTCATTTCTGGCGGCTCGTCAGTGGCTTCAGACAAGGCTACGACCAGATCTATGTGCTGGATCGCTCCAGGTTGGTCCAATATGCTGCCAGGTTGTCCGGCACCGCGCAGTATTCACTAACCGGACAAACTGAAATAAATACGCATGAAATCGATGCTTATTTGGGTGTGGTGCACTCAGCTGGAATTCAGCCAGTTATCGATCAACCAACGCTACGTTTCACTCCTGAAACTCGCAACGCTGTTGGCGGTCTCCTGGACAAAATTGAGCCACCATTTCTCGTCGTTCACCCTGGCGGCGCTGTCAATCCTGGCTCGATCATGATCCAAAAACGCTGGCCGGAACGAAGACTCATCGATCTTTTGAACGCACTAACTCCACACTTCAGGACAATTGTTTACACTGGGGGACCGGACGAAGCTCGTTTTTGTCAGCGAATTGCCAATGCAGTGGAGAGTAGTTTGTCTCTTGTCGTTGCTGGCGAGCTAACGCTGATGGAAACAGCCTGTCTGATAAGCAAGGCGAATCTGTATATTGGTGTGGATACCGGAGTGAGTCATCTGGCTGCCGCAACCGGCGTGCCGTGTGTCGTTATCTTTGGTCCGACAAATCCATTGCGTTATGGTCCCAGAGGAGAACGGGTCATCATCGTGGCTCCTGAAGAGTCGTATGCTATCGGTGATCGTGATCTCAGAAAAAATAGCTCTTCACGATCAGAAATCTCGACACAGCAGGTGACGCTCGATGATGTATTGCAAGCCTGCAAATCACAGCTGTCATTTGCCAAATCAACACATGAATGACCGAATGGCGAGTTTTAGACACCGTATCAGGGATAGCCTTCTGCCTTTGGCGGCCCGATCCATCCAACGGCCTGCCGCCGGTGGCTTGAGCACCATACTGGTCTTTCAGCCGGACCATTTAGGTGACATCGTTCTCTCACAACCAGCAATCAAACTCCTGCGCGAGAGATATCCGCTATCGCGTCTTATCGGGGTGGTTGGTCCCTGGTCTCTTGAAATCGCACGCGTTGCCTGGGCAGTCGATGACCTGGTGACGGTCGAATTTCCGGGATTTTCAAGGAATAGTTCCAGTGACATGCTCGACCCTTACCGCTTGTTACAAAACGAAACCAAACGCTTGAGGCGTCTACATGCAGGCAGGGCGTTTGTATTGCGTCCCGACGCCTGGTGGTGTGCCTGGCTAGCAGCTCAGACCGTTTCGGGCGACGTAGTCACCTCGGACGACAACCGGATGAAGCCGTTCGCTACAAAAACGGTCGAACTACAAGCCAGCCAACATTCAACCGAGAGAGCGATATTGATTGCGGCTGAAAACGACAGAGGGCTTTCGCTAAAATACTCAAACTCCAGTTTGAATATCCCAGAATCAAGTGTTGCGCTGGAACACGCGCGCCATCTGCTGGGAGATGTTCTGGATCAACCGTTCCTGGTTTTACACCCTGGATCTGGCGCTCGGGTCAAGCACTGGCCGATT
>CAZNYB010000064.1:0-24364 GCA_964577155.1 uncultured Thermomicrobiales bacterium
TATTGCGGGGTGGAGCAGTGGCAGCTCGTTGGGCTCATAACCCAAAGGTCGCAGGTTCGAATCCTGCCCCCGCTACCAGCGCACCCCGGCTCACTAGCAGCCGGGGTTTTGTGTTATCTGATCTCGAACGAAAGCTTTGGCGATTGGCTAGCCGTTGGCAGCAATCACGTTGCCGCCAAGTAGTCCGCGCACCACTCGAGCAGCATGAGGCTGCCTTCTCGTCCTCCATCACGCTCGCCCCGGCTGGCGCATGTCTGACGGATGTCGACGCGAGTTTTGCCTTCGACCGGATGGAAGCTCATCTCCATGGTAGTGTCACCGCTGGCGAAGTTAGTCGTCATCACCAGCTTCTCCTTCGGCGTCACTTCAACGTAGGCGCCGGATAGCAATTCGGGAGCGTCGTCGCCCATTGGTTTTAGCTTGAGTCGCCACGATCCACCGGTTTGGACGTCGAGCTCAACGGAGCCTGGCAGGGCGTTGAACCACGTCCCATACTCGTCCGGGTCTGTCCATGCCTTCCAAACGGTGTCGAGATCGGCTTGCATCTCTCGGAACACGTGGTAGCTGAAGTCCGGTGAATAGGTCGATATGACGACGCCGTCGCCGACGGCCCTCACATCAGTGAGTCGTAACTGCGTTGGTTCGTCAGACGAAGTGAATAGCCGCCGGCCGGAGCCGAGCACGATTGGGTAGGTCATCAACCTGAGTTCGTCGACCAGGTCGAGTTTGATAAGGGCATTGACCAGTTTGGCGCTACCGTGAACAACGATCTCGCCGTCGATCTTCTCGACCAGTTGCTTGATTTCCGTGGAAAGGTCGCCACTGAGCACGTGAGTATTGTTCCATGCGGGGTCGCTGAGCGTGGAGCTCACCACATATTTGGGCAATGCGTTCCACCGGTCGGCGAATTCGCCTGACATGTGCGGCCAGACGGCAGCCATGCCTTCGTAGGTCACTCGTCCAAAGAGAAGCGCCGCGGTGTTGCGCGTCTCCTCAAGCTTGAAGGCGTCACCCTCTGGACCACGGTTGATACGGAACGTCCAGCCGGCATATGTGAACGATTCGCCGCCGCCTGGGGCTTCCATAACTCCGTCAAGTGAGATGTATTCGGTCACTATAAGTCTACTCATAGTAAAAGCTCCTATGTCTCGGTCGCAATGACTCTCATTCAATTAGAGTCCAATCGCCAGATTCGCCGCACGGGACGGGTGTCCGGCTGGCCAACATTTTCCCAATAGCCCCACAGACAGGTTTCGATCAGGAATTCGAAGAGTAAATCGCTCTCGCGAATGATGTGGTCTGCTGCCTCCCTAATGGCTTCGCGAATGGTCTGGGAGCGGTGCTGGAGGACGATGCCGGTGATGACAAACTCCTCGTCAGACTCTCCGAGCATGAAGTGCAGTGCGTAGCGACGATCACGCGACATATCCCATCGTTTAGGAGATTGTTCATTAATGGCGACATATATTCCATCTTCGGTAATGATCGGGGTCACCGGGTGAAGACGTGGTGAGCCATTGCGTCGTACTGTAGCCAGGAACGCGACGAAAAACTGATGATGCAGGACCAGTCCTCGTGCGGCTAGCTCAGGTTCCCGGCGTTTGAACTCACACCAGGCTAACAACGGACATATGCCTTTCCAACAAAATCCTGCTTCTGGTTCTATGACAGTCGAAACAGTTGTACTGAGCCATGCTTGCCAGCAGCGATATAGTGGCGACTACAGGTCAATCGATCCGACACCGTTGACAACTGAAATTGAAGTCCCAAATTCATCGGAAAGGTCGCCGACATACGCCAGGATCCGTTCGGCATCTTCCTGACTGGCGGTCCTCGGTGTTCCACGCCGGCCTCGTGGTTCATCGAAGCCGAGGGTCATGCAATGCAAGTCAACATTCGTCAGAGAGCCGTCTTCAAATGTGCAGACCGGGACAGCGCACTCCCAGTATTTACAGTCTTTGTGGAATCCAAGCAACGAGGTGTCATAGAGGTCTGCCGGTGTTTCGGTGGCGGCGTCACGATCCCACATCTCGTAGCTATCTGCCGGAAGCAGGTTGACAGTCTCGAACTCGAACCAGAGGTTCCCGAGGCTGTAGAAAATCGGCTTGCCTTCGTAAATCTCAATCCCACGCATGAGATGCGGTCCACTACCGGTGAAGACATCGGCTCCGGCATCGATGCAAGCGTGGGCGAACTCTTTGATAAACTCGGCTGGCTTGTCAATCTGAATATCTGCTTCGTGAGCATGAATGCTGACAATCACGAAATCTGCCTGCCGTTTGGCGTGCTCGATGTTGCGGATATTGCGCTCTAAGTCAACTTTGTTGACGGATGTCCTGATTCTGGCCGTTTCCGCGCGTTGGAACTTCGTTTTATCGAAGTGCCCTCCTGCAATGAAACGCTGTTGATTTTCCGGATCGTCGACCGGCTTCCGAAACTCCATCTCCTCGGTCCAGCGTTGCATCGCAGCAATTCCGAGCGCCTCTGAAATCCCTGACAGTTGATCGTACATCTCGTCTGGCAGCTCATAGACCGTATCGAAGCGTAGCGGGTTGAGTCCTGGTCGACCGCGAAAATCTGTGCGCCGTTCTCCGGCGCGGTGACCTGGTGCAATTGAAGATGCGCAGGAGATCATCGCGACGCGACCGTTCGGAGTGTCCAGATACACCGGCGCTGAGGCTTCGCCAAGCGCCTCGCCGACTCCAGCGAACTTCATCCCGAGAGAGCGCATTGCTTCGATATGGATCTCGAGACCGTCAGTGTTTGAATCAAGTGAGTGGTTATTGGCGTTTGCGAAAAGATTGAACCCTGAGTTCAGCAAGTCCCGGCCGATTGATGGCGGAGCGGAGAGATGCAAGCCGCCAGCTTCCACAGTTGGGGTGCCGCGGTAGTCGTTGAGCAACATTTCAAGGTTTGTGAATCGCACGTCAACGCTGTTCAACAGTTGAAGAAAGTCTTGATCAGCGCGTGGCGCATAGGGTCTCGTAATCAATGCATCTCCGGAATAGAACGATGTTATCTTCTGTGCAGCCATGAACCCCCCTTGAAATAGGCAATAACTTTATTGCTTGTATTCAAACATACATTGGAAAGATCGGAAGTGTAAATCTCGACCGTTAGGAGCTAGTCGCGCTGTCGTGGATCAAGCGCATCGCGGAGACCGTCACCGATCAGGTTGAACGCAAGGACGGTGAGAAAAATCATGATGCCAGGCGCAATTGAAATGTGCGGAAAGTTGCGCATATGTGCCCGTCCATCAGCGAGCATGCCTCCCCAGGAAGGTGTCGGCCGCTGAACGCCGAGTCCGAGAAAGGAGAGAGCAGCCTCGAGGATGATGACGCTGCCGACCTGCAAGCTTGCAATGACGATCACTGGACCCAGCGCGTTGGGCAGCACATGCCGGCCGATGATGCGGTGAGGTTTCGCGCCGGCCGCCCGTGCGGCAAAGATAAATTCACGTTCCCTGATACTGAGCACATCAGCGCGAACGACACGGGCATAGGTAGCCCAGATCGTAAATCCAAGCACAAGCACAGTGGTACGCAAACTCGGTCCCAACACTGCTGCCAACACCAGCAGCAAAGCTAACAACGGGAAAGCCATGAGTGTGTCGACGATCCGCGAGAGGATGGTATCGACCCAGCCGCCGAAGTAGCCGGAAAGCAGTCCCACGGTGACACCGATGATCAATGAAATGCCAGTAGCAGCTAGCCCTATGATAAACGCCACTCGTGTGCCACGGATGAGCCTACTCAAGACATCTCGGCCGACATCATCCCGACCTAGAGGATTTGACCAGGAAGGTGATTCGCCGCGCTGAATAGGACTCACTTCAGTGTAGGAGTGCGGTTCAAAGACTCCGGGAATGATCGCGACGATGGAAAGCAATCCGACAAAAACAAGGGCGACGACACCTGGTTTGAAACGTTTGAATCTGTTCCAGGAACGACGCCATTCACTCCGGCTTTTGCGCTCAACTCCAGCAAGTTCTTGAGGAGACTCAATGACAGCTTCTTTGCCAGTGGTTGTTTCCGGAGCAGATTCCATAATTTATCCAGCTCTTGATTACTATCGCAGACGGATTCTCGGGTCAATGAAAGCATAGGTCAGATCGGTGACGATGTTTGCAACGACGACGATGATTGCCAGCAGAAGCACGATAGCTTGAACGACCTGGTAGTCAAGCCGAACGATCGAGTTGACGAAGAGCGAGCCAAGACCGGGCCAGCCGAAGACCGTCTCAACGACGATTGTTCCACTCAACAGAAACGCGAGCCGGACACCAACGACGGTAACGATCGGTAGCAGGGCATTGCGTGCTGCATGCCGGGTGATAACGACCGTTTCTTTGAGCCCTTTGGCACGAGCAGTTGACATATAGTCCTGGTTGAGAACTTCGAGCATAGAGCCGCGCATAATACGGGTAATCAGAGCTGTCTCATTGATGGCCAGCACCAGCACCGGTAACACGAAGTGCTTGGCTGATCCTGACCCGAATGAGGGGAACCAGCCAAGGGTGAGTGAGAAGACGATGATGAGCATTAACCCAACCCAGAAGTTGGGTAAGGCAACGCCAGCGCTTGCCCAGATCATGGTGGCCGAGTCGAAAATGGAATATCGCTTGATGGCGGCGATCATTCCGGCTGGAATTGCCAGCAACAAAGCCAGGGATATTGCGAAGAAGTTGAGTTTCAGCGTTGCCCAGGCGGCTTCGAAGACCATCTCGTGTACCGGAACGCTGGTGCGGATCACCGATTTACCCATATCACCCTGAGCGACGTTCGAAAGCCAGGTGAAGTACTGTATGTACCAGGGACGGTCAAGCCCCCATTTCTCCCGAATGACGTCGATCTGTTCTTCCGATATTTCGGCTTCACCAACCAGGATATTGATCGGATCCCCTGGCGCAAGCTGCATGAGGCCAAACGTAAAGGTGGTCACCAGAAATATGACCAGCAACCCTTGGAGTACCCTGCGGACGATGTAGGCAAACATTAGCTCGTATCGTTCTCACTAGTGGCTAAACAGGAGACGGTGTGGCTGAGCGCCACAAGCCGTCTCCCACATAGTAACGGTATCAGACTATTCTTCAATCCAAAGGTTGATGACGTAGTCGTTTTCTGCTGCACCCGCGACCAGCGGATCCTCCGGAAGTCCTTTGATCCGTGGTGTGTAGATGTTGAACCAGTCCCAGTACTTGATGAACAGGAACGGCACTTCTTCCGCCACGATGGCCTGGATCTCTTTGTAGATCTCAGCCCGGGCATCCGGGTCAGTTTCGGCAACACCCATGTCGAGAAGTTCATCGACACGATCGTTGCGGAAGTTGCTGAAGTTGCGAAGGGCGTCTGAACGAAGCCCCGTCGATCCATCCGGGTCGCCGCTCGTTCCGCCGTAGGTCCAGTTGAAGAGCGACTGGTCCAGATTGTCGTTCTCGAATTCTTCGAGAATCGTTGCTGTGGGCGCCTCAGCGATGGTCATCTCGAGGCCAACCTCGCTAAACCATTGCTGGACGACTTCAGCTTCTGGTCTGCGAGCCTGGTCGCCGGTGATGATCGTACAGGTCCAGGCAGCGCGAACGCCATCTTTCTCGCGGATGCCATCTGCGCCGACCACCCAGCCGGCTTCGTCCAGCATCTGAGCCGCCAGTTCCGGATCATACTCATAGGTGACGACGTCCGGGTTGTAATAGAACTCGAGCGCTGGCGATAGGTTGGCAGTTGCGACGACGGCCAGACCGCTCCAGAGATCGTTGGCGATACTTTCACGGTCGATCGCGTACATCATTGCCTGTCGCACCATCTTGTCTCCCAGTACCGGGTGCAGGTTGTCGGTCGGGAAGTGGTTGACCGCGACACTTGACGTGACAATAACTGTGTAGTCTTCGAACTGCGGATCTTCCAGGAAGCGCAAGTGGTCCTCAGTTACCAGCGGCCAGACAGCAGAGTCCGCCTCGCCGGTTTCCAGGGCAACTGCACGAACTGAAGCCTCTGGAACGATGTTTTCCCGGAAGATGTCCAGGTATGGTCGACCTCGGAAGTGATCTTCGAACGCTTCAATCTCAGTGAACTCGGCAGCGTTCCATTGTTTGAGCTTGAATGCACCGGTGCCGACAGCCTCGGCTTTGAATGCATCTTCACCAATTTCTGCGTGGTAAGCAGAAGGCAAGACCATGCCACCTAGACCGTTGACGCCCAGGGCCAGGAAAGGCGCACTCGGCTGACTCAGGGTGATCGTCACCGTGTAGTCGTCGACGGCCTCAGTCGACGCAACAGAAGTGAAATTGTTGTGTTGGACAGTACCATTTGCCTCGTCAGCCTGCCAGTCGATGGTGTATTTGACGTCGGTGGCGGTCATATCATCCCCATTGTGGAACATGACGCCTTCGACCAGATTGAAGGTATAGACCGTGCCATCCTCAGAAACTTCGAATGACTCAGCAAGTACCGGCTGCAGGGTATACCAGGGATCGAGCTCGAGCATGCGGTTGAACATATTTGAGACGATCGTGTAGTGGACGGTTGGGCCAGCATCATCTGGGCTTAAGCTGGCGATTTCATGGTGACCGGTGACGATCATCGTGCCGCCATATTTGGCCTCGTCGTCCATTTCATCCGATTCGGTAGCTTCGACTTCGTCCTCTTCCGTCGCCATTTCGGTGGCTTCGTCTTCAGCTGTCTCCTCAGCATCTTCTACTTCGGTGGCAGCCTCTTCGTCGTCCTCGGTCGCTGTTTCCTGGCCGCCAACGGCAGCTGTTGGGACCGAACGGGCCGGTGTCTCCGTCGCCTCCGCAGAATCGCCTCCATCATCATCATCATCGTCACCACCGCAGGCGGCCAACAATGACATGACGACTGGCGCTGACGCGGCCATGATGACGGACCGTTTCAAAAACTCACGCCGAGTAGTCGGAGCAATCCGCTCCAACGATTCAAGCACTTTTGACGCTCGATGCGTACTCACTCATCCTCCCTCTAGCTGCCCCTGGCAACCTGACGGTTATCTGCCTGCTTTCGGGGTTTCCCCAAATCGTGCCGCAGGCAATATCCCATTAACGAGCACAATAACCAGTGTATCACCGGACCGCGTGATGGTAGGTGAATTTACCTGACCTGTCAATTTAGCGCCAGCGTTACGATTATTGCAACAGAATACCAGACTCGTAACTTGTTGCAAGTTTGCCGGTATTACTAGATGTACGAGTGAGATAGTGAAACCGGACTTCTCATTCGAGGAACGTTATACTACGGCTGTTTCCCAATTGGACCTGATTATGTTATCCGAGGACAGATGAACCATAAAGAACCTGCAAAAAACAGTGAGATCGAAACGTTTGATGTCGTCGTCATCGGCGGTGGGCCTGCCGGTTCAACCGTCTCCAGTTTTCTTGCTCAGTGGGGCTATGGCGTACTGCTGCTGGAGAAAGATTTCTTCCCGCGGCATCATGTTGGCGAGTCGATGTTGCCGGGGACGGTCACGATCTTGCGTCGGCTTGGGGTACTCACTGAAGTGGACAACGCCGGTTTTGTGAAGAAATACGGCGCTACCTATTCCTGGGGATCGACATCGGAACCATGGACGATGCCATTCTTCGAGTCGGGCGAATCCGTCGTAAGCGCCTACCAGGTAGACCGATCGAAATTCGACCAGATATTGCTGGACAATAGCCGTTCCAGCGGTGTGATCGTTCGAGAAGGTTGCCGGGTCATTGACACGATCATGGATGGCGACAGCATTTCCGGTGTGGTCTATATCGACGATGCAGGGAATCGTCACCATGCACACAGCCGGATCTGTGTCGACGCATCTGGAAACAATGCCTTCCTGGGTTCCCGGACCAAGAGCCGACATTACAATTCCGCTCTCAGAAACATTGCCATCTACGGGTATTTCAACAACTGCAAACCGATCACCGAACTGGTGCCTGAGCTGAAACCGTACGAAGCAGGAAATATCTTTATCGTCGCGGTTGATAAGGGCTGGATCTGGTACATACCGCTGAGTGAAGCACGATACAGTGTTGGATTGGTGACCGATGGCCGGTCTTCTCGTGAAATCAACGCGACTGGTCGCACTGAGTACCTCAAGAACGCCTTGATGAACAATGAACACATGTCGTTTTTGCTGCAAGATGCGGTGCTGGAGGACGATGTCGTTCGGACGGAGAGCGACTGGTCTTACGTTTGCGAGAAGTTCTACGGACCCGGCTATTTGCTCGTTGGCGATGCTGCTTGCTTTATCGACCCTATCCTGTCGTCCGGAGTCTCGATCGCTATGGCTGGTGGCCTCAAAGCAGCCAGGGCAATCAACACGATGTTCAAGAATCCGAAGCTGACAGAACTGGCGCTTGAATGGTATGACGACGAGTATCAGGCGACGGCTGTGAACTACACTCAGCTCGTAGAACACTGGTATCACGGACACCCCAACCGGGATGACTGGTTCTGGAAAGCTCGTCAGGTCACCAATCTTGATGAGAACGCCTCGATACGGCAGGCGTTTGCATATGTTTCCGGCGGGTACGCAGAGTCGACTGATGAAGAGGTGGAAACGACTCCTTTACTGGCTTTTGGTGGGTTTGGACCCTTCCAGGTGCGGCAGATGTATGAGCAGTTCGATCGGGACCCTCGGGAGGAAAGCCTGAGGGCGCTTGACGGTGTCCAAACATCCGGGCACGGTGCTTCGCCGCTTTCGCAAGATGACCTGGTAGCTGGAACACCTCATATCGCAGAAGGATTTCTATTCAAGCGCTCCATGAGTGTTTCCGGCAATGAACTCGTCCCTGTGACACGAATCATGAAGAATTCCTGGGGCATCTATCACAACTATCAGACATTTTCCCCGGCGTATCTGCCGATTCTGCAGCGGATAGATGGGGAACGCACGGTTGAAGACATCGTCAACTCGGTCGTAGAAGAACATCAAGCGGGATTTCCGTCTGATATTGACGATCGGGGACTGCAGCTCATGACCAGGCAACTTCGTCAGAGATTCCTTCAGATGTTCGAAGAGCTCTATGAGCGGCGAATCCTGCGGTTTGCGGGTGTTGACGCGCCTGCCCGACTCGTCAACTAGCAGGCGAGCCGGACCGTGACTAGTCGATTTCGAGATTTGGTGCGCCGGAGATGCGCATCCAGGATTCAATCCGCTGTTTAACCTGATCTTCTGGTTCCTGGTTGAGCTGTTTTCGAACTCTCGACCAGGTGTTGTGATCGGTTCGATAGACGGTTCTTCCACCGGCGATGTCAAAGTAGCCGAAGAGTTCTCCGTATTGGAGTTGGAACCAGGCGAAGGTCATTGTGGCGATATTCTGTCCGGTTCGGTCTTCTGGTCCCATCCCAGTCAGATCCGTGGCGTGAAGGTGGAGTGGATGATACTGACCATCTACTTCTTCGTCGTCGATATACACCTCACGTGAAGCCACCAGGCCAGGATTCTCGATGATCATTTCGGTGACGACGTGATAGAACTCAGGATACCGGGAAGCCTTTGTGTGCCAGCATTGTGAGTGACTACCGGGATCGATACCCTGACGCGGGAAAAACGCCAGCAGGTCATTGATGGCTTTGTCGGGATCCTCCACAAGAGACTGGCCAAGTGCAATGCGTTCGGTACCGCCCGGCGAGGTCAATCTCGGAGCATCATCTCCACTCAACATAAGAACGCCAAAGCGATCAGCTGGTTCATTTTCATGCACCTTGCAAGAGACCCTGCGCGAAATCAGAAACCGATCCCAGCCATGATCGGGATGAAATATCGGTATAGCGTCGATCGCCGAATCGATGTATCTGGCTGAAACAATCGCGCTCGCGGCAATCCAGCCCAATGCGTAGGCCAGGCGGTTTGGCGTTGCCAGATAAAACGTCTCCGGCGTGATGGTGTTATCGAATGGAGCTGGAGGCAAATTCGTATAGTTCTCTACCGCCAACGCAACCAGATTCTCGGTATTCAAATCATTTTATCCTTCACTAGATGTCCAGAAGTGAGACCGTGTCACCCCGGCACTACGGGTGTAATGCTACATCGCGCTGGAAGAGGAGTGGGAATCCATCAGGTGTACGGCGTGGGACGGGAGCACGATTGTGCGCTGACCAAGATCACTGAGATTTAGCTGTTGGAACAGCAAGTCGCTCATGGCAATTTCGATGACTTCACCTGGCCGTGCGCCATCCGGATGAAACGTCAGCGAGTGGAGAGGACCGTAGTTTGTGTCCTCAATGATCTGACCGTACAGCACGTTTTCGTTGTCAGGCGACTGATCAGCGGCTGAAAGCACCTGAATATGTTCCGGACGGATAACCACTTCGACCTCGGCTGACCCGGAATAACGTCCGGTAACGTGAAGAGTTCCAATCGCCGTTGTGACAGATGCTCCGTCATCATGGGTTTCGAGGACGGTACCAGGAAAAACGTTAACCGATCGGACAAGATCAGCGACTTCGCGACTAGCAGGTCGGGTCACCAGCATTTTCGGTGAATCGTACTGGAGCAATCTACCTTCATGAAGCAGGGCGATGCGATCGGCAATGTCGTAGGCCTCCTCAAGATCTGTCGTCGCCACAAGCGCCGGAACCCCGATCATGGCTCTCAGTTGCTTGAAATCACGCCGGATGGCTCGTTGTGTCGCGACGTCCAGATCAACGTAGAGTTCATCAAGCAGTAAGATCTCCGGATCTCCAACCAGCGCACGGGCTGTCGCAACTTTGTATTGATCCTGAATATTGAGGTCGGACAGCTCCCAGTCTGCCACCTGCTCCAATCTCAACAGATTCAGGATTTCATGAACCCGCTGATGCAGGGACGAAGGACTCATAATGCCGATTTTCTGGAGTGGGAATGCAATGTTCTGAAACACGCTCTTTGATTGAAACAACGCGCTAATGTGCGGCACCCAACCAGCGTGCCGGTCCGCGGGAGGCACATTGATCGTAAGCGCGGGGTTGAATACCTGCCGATGTTGTATGGCAATGGATCCATGGTTCGGGTCGTAGACGCCAGCGATAGCCCGAAGAATTTCTGTTTTCCCGGAACCCTGGCGACCAAGAATCGAAACAAGTTCGTTCCCAAGACTAAATGACACATCTAAGAGGTGAAGGCGCATGCGAGCGCGGAGATTGATCGTCACCAGATCTTCCGGTTGCATATCAGCCACTTGACTACCCTTCCGTGCCGGACGAGATGCTGCTACACTCGCGGCGTCGTTTCAGACCAGTATCCCATACTTCGAAGGTGATGCACGAGTTTTGAAAGGTGTGTTGTGTATGCCTGACTGGCACTATGTTTGCTCTCAGTGCAATCATCGGGAGCCGCCGGACACCCGGCTCTGGAAATGCCCGCAAGATGCAGCGCCTTTCAAACTGGTCTATGAATCCCAGCCGGTGCTTGGCGATCTCAGCTCCGAAAAGCAAGATCTGTCGCGGTATCTTGATGTTCTGCCGCTATCAGGTACGACTGTTGAGTCGCTTGGAGCTGGGATGACACCATTCGTCCAGGGGCATCTGGCTGAACGTCAAGTCTTGTTCAAACTCGATTCATTGCTGCCAACTGGTTCATTCAAAGATCGGGGCGCAGCAGTGCTTGTAGCGCTTCAAAAGAGCTTCGGGACGACGCATATCGTAGTTGATTCGTCCGGAAACGCAGCTGCCGCCACGGCAGCGTTCTGTGCTGTGTCCGGTATTGACTGTGATGTATACGCGCCAGCTGAAGCTTCGCCTGGGAAGCTCGTCCAGGCACATGCATATGGCGCGAAGGTCCATCTCGTTGAAGGAGGTCGTGATGCGGTCGCTGCCGCCGCGCAATTGGCTGCTGATTCGAACCGGTCAAGCTATTACGCCTCGCACAACTGGAGCCCAGTGTTTGCCGAAGGCGTGAAAACCTGGGCGTTGGAGACGTACGAGCAACTCGATCGCCAGCTTCCGCATACAGTTTTCATTCCAACCGGGGGAGGCAGCGCGTTCACCGGCGCGTATCTCGGGTTTCAGACAGCAGGTGCGGGACTTCCACGACTGGTTGCCGCTCAGCCAGCCGCCTGCGCCCCAGTTGTGGAAGCGTTTCTTGCAGGATCTGCTGAAGTCCATGCCGTCAAACCGGAACCAACGCTAGCCGAGGGAGCACGGATTGCATCGCCTCCTCGGGGAAAACAGCTGTTGAGCATTATCGATGAATCCGACGGCTGGGCGGCATCTGTCTCGGAGAAGAGCCTCGTTGAAGCGCTCAGGGATCTCTGGAGGCAGGGTATCTACGTCGAACCAACAGCCGCGCTTGGCGCAGCTGCCTGCATCGACGCTATCCGGACGGATAAGGTGACGGCATCCGAGACGCTGGTCGTCTATTTGACCGGATCCGGTCTCAAGGCGACGGAAACAATTGCCGACATTCTGACCTCGACGGCTAACGGGTAAGTTCGGCGAGGACGCTATTTACCAGGGTGACCAGACGTTTCTGGAATGGTAGACGGCCTGTAGCAGGGTTGTTTCCATGGACATTGGAGGTATAGGCAAGGGTAACGTCTGCCACCGGGTCGATCCAGAGCGCCGCGCCGGTCGCGCCAGTGTGTCCAAAACTCCCTGGGGAGAGTAGATCGGGCCTTTGTGACCCTAGTGTTGCAATCATCATGCCGATACCCCAGGAGACGGGTTGTGGTGATGTCCTTCCAGCGAAGGTCCCGTATACATGACCGCCGGTCTGATCCGTTGTCATCGTTCGAACGCTGGCGGCGGAAAGTATTTTCTCTTCGCCGGCTGGAGCGAATTGCAGCCCAAATCGAAGCAGGTCGCTGATGCTGGCGACGGTGCCAAATGAAGGGTGGGCAAAATCGATGGCATACGGTGAGTTGTACTGGTCGCCATCGGTGCCATATGCCAGACAACCAACGATGTGCGCCAACCGTTTGTACTCGGACGCGGGAGGTGGCATGAATGTGTTCGACAGCTGTGCGGGTTCCAGCAATCGCTCTTTTACAAGCTGCGGGAATGACGTTCCGAAAAACTGCGATACTGCCCGGGCAGCGACGGCGATCCCGTAGTCACTGTAAGAGAATGCCGTACCAGGTTGGAACATCAGCGGGTACAGGTACGCTTCGTCGATCAGTTCCTCATACGATGTCCGGGCAAGCAGTCTCTGCTCCATAACCGGTGATTCGTAGATAAGACCTGAGGTGTGAGTCAGAAGATGGCGAAGTGTGATGTCTTCACGCCCGCCGCCCTTAAACTCCGGTAAAACAGTACTGACCGGGAGGAGAAGCGAGAGATCGCCGCTGTCTACCAGGGTCATGATCGCTGCCGCCGAGTAGCTTTTGGCGATTGAAGCCAGTTGCCAGAGTGTATGCTCGGTAGCGGGATTGCCGGGAGACGCTTCCCCAATATGAAGCTCGGCGATCTGTTCGTCGCCGACAGCAACCGCTAGTGCCGCGCCACCTATCTCGCCATCGTGTATCCAGCCTTCTATTCGTTCACTAACCGATCCAAGTTTTCCGGAGTGTTCGTAACCGCTCATTTTGTCCATTTCCAGCTCATCGACGCTGATTTCTTTTTTGCCGAGAGTTGTTCGCTGACAGGTCCAATCCTGTCGATGGATGGCCAGTGTACACAACCTCGCAACGACAAACTGAATGTAGACTTACGATCCGGCGGTATTTTGGTTCGCGAGATGAGGAAGCAGTGTCAGAAACAATAACCGGCGGTAGCGCGGCAATTGCCGGGCTGGAAGCTGCTGGCGTCGACGTTGTCTTTGGGATTCCCGGTGTGCATACCCTGTCACTCTACGACGCGCTCCACGGAAGCTCCATCCGGCACATCCTGGCTCGCCACGAACAGGGCGCTGGTTTCATGGCTGATGGCTATGCGCGGGCGACCGGACGTGCTGGAGTCTGCCTGATCATCACCGGCCCAGGTATTACGAATGTCGCTACGCCGGTCGGGGAAGCCTATGCGGACTCTGTCCCGGTTGTCATCATTTCTTCACAGCTTGAACGAGCGTATCGAAATGAAATGCGTGGCAATCTCCACGACATCAGCGACCAGAGCGGTTTGATGTCGGTTCTCACAAAACAGTCCACCTCGGTGGATCAGGCTGATCAGGTCGCGCAGGCGGTGTTCGACGCTGTCCGAACAGCCACATCTGGACGCCCGAGACCGGTCCACGTTGAGATCCCGTTGGATGTTCTGGCGGAGCAAACCCAGCAGATCGAGCCTGCGATTTCCGCCGGTACGCCTTCTTCCCCGGTTGCTAGTCAGATAGAACAAGCTGCTGACATGCTCAAGCAATCAACATCGCCAATTATCTACGTAGGCGGCGGGGCACAGGACGCGGCGGAGGCAGTCACCGAACTCGCTGGCATCCTCGGCGCTCCCGTTCTCTCATCGATTATGGGCAAAGGAGTCGTTTCAGATCGTCATCCTCTGGCCCTCGGTCATGCCTGGGATCCGTGGGGTAGAGAAAATCCGGTAGATGAACTGCTCCATGCTGCTGATCTGGCCATCGTCATTGGTTCGAAGCTGGGAGCGCAGGAAACGAACTACTGGCAGATGCCACTTCCGAGTCGCATCATTCGTATTGATATTGACGAGCGAGAGCTGGCACTAAACTACGGCGCTCCCGCACTGGCAATTCAGGCTGACGCGAATCTGACAGTCAGCGCCCTCAATCAACTGCTGCTCAAGGGGACAACAGTTGCGAATGCTGCTTCAGCCGAACGTGTAGCCACAGTCAAGGAAAAGAACGACTGGATCGAAACAGATGAGCTGACAGGCCGCTATATCCAGGCGCTCAGAGCAGCTCTCCCGGACGATGGGATCATCGTCCAGGATATGACGATGATGAGTTACCGCATGAATGATCAGTTCCCGGTCTATCGTCCGAGAACCTATCTCTTTCCGTCGAGTTACGGCACGCTCGGGTACGCAATGCCAGCTGCCATCGGCGCGAAAATCGGCAGGCCAGATACACCGGTCATTGCTATAGCCGTCGACGGAGGGTATCAGTTCACGATGCAGGAACTGGCGACGGCTGTTCAGTTCAACCTCAGTTTGCCGGTCGTCATATTCAACGACTCCACCTACACTGCGGTGAAAGGCGCTATGGAGTGGGAGTACGAAGGAAGAACAATGGCCGTCGATCTGGTCAACCCCGACTACGTTCGGCTGGCTGCTGCATACGGGATTGATGGTGTCCGGACTTCGGATCCGGCTGAGCTTGGTGATGCCGTCACTACCGCCTTTCAATATGACCGGCCGACGCTCATTGATGTGCCACTTCCCGGTTGACCAGGGTATACGTCTCCTGCCTGTGCGAAAATGATCGGCGGTGTGATATTGGAATCAGGACGCCTGCGTGGTACTAGAAATCGAGGTTTGTAGATGTCCTTTCAACCGGCAAGCAGGATCGAAGGCCTCGGAACAACTATCTTCACCGAGATGAGCGCTCTGGCTGTCGAACATCAGGCGATCAATCTCGGTCAAGGGTTCCCTGATTTTTCAGGACCAGATTTCGTCAAAGAAGCAGCGTCCAACGCGATATTCGCCGATCTGAATCAGTATGCGCCGAGCCACGGTCTTGCCCGATTGCGGAATGCGATAGCCGCGGACTGGCGACAGCAGCACGACGTTGGAGTCGACCCTGAACTGGAAGTAACTGTAACCAGTGGCGCAACGGAAGCTCTTCTATCAGCCATGCTGGCGCTCGTTGACCCGGGCGAAGAAGTCCTCTTTTTTGAACCGTTTTATGATTCGTATGTACCGCAGGTGCAATTTGCCGGGGGCCTGCCGCGAGTTGTGCGGCTGCATCCGCCGGACTGGTCGTATGATGCCGATGAACTTGCCGCAGCATTTTCCGATCGGACGAAGCTTTTTCTGCTGAACACACCGCACAATCCAACTGGCAAAGTGTTCACCAGGGGAGAAATTGAAGAAATTGCGGCGCTCTGTTCCAGGCACGACGTTATATTGCTGGCCGACGAAGTGTACGAACGCATTCTATTCGATGATGCTGTGCATATTCCGGTTGCGACGTTGCCCGATATGTGGGAGCGGACACTCACGATCAACTCCACCGGGAAGACATTTTCGATGACCGGCTGGAAAATTGGCTACCTGACCGGCCCGCCAGCATTGAATGCTGCCATCCGGTCAGTTCACCAGTTCAATGTCTTTGCGACAGCGACTCCCCTGCAAGAGGGCATCGCTATCGCTCTGGAAATCGCCGCTCAAAATAACTACTACCAACAACTCAAGAGCGAGTACACAGCGCGCCGGGACATGTTGCGAGCTGTGCTGGCTGATAGCGGACTTCCGCCGCTACCAGTAAGCGGCAGCTATTTTCTGATGTCCGATATTACGGGACTTGGGTTCACAAGCGATGTTGAATTTTGCCGTTATCTCGTGTCTGAAATCGGGGTTGCGGCTATCCCACCATCCGCCTTCTATCTTCAACCTGATACAGCCCCACCGCTCGCGCGCTTCTGCTTTGCCAAACAACGGTCGACCATGGAAGCGGCCGGCGAGCGGCTCGCGGTCCTGCGTCAATCCTGAACATACGAAGCAGAACGATAGATAGCTGGTCTGGTCATTTCCCGGCTGGCCGAGCCGCTTCCCTGAGCAATTGTGGCGTCCAGTGTTCGGTGAGCAGCGACCAGAATGCTGTGACACGGTCATCCGATTCAGCCAGGTATCGCTGCACCAGATCATATCCCCGGGCATAGCAGAAGATGTAGGTGCGGAGGATCGGCGTTGTGATGAAGCGAACGGTTTGTCTGGCGTGCTCCTGGTCGCGAAGTCCCCATCTACGAATGTAGTCGACAACCTCGGATTCAGAACGCCCATATTGGTGTAGCAAAAGTGCCGCGTTTTCACTGACATATCGAAGTGGACGAAGGGCATCTGCGATCTTCAGATCCTTATCTATGTCGATATCCACACCAGCCGGTCTGTAGCAGTGTTCACGTAGCCACTGCGGCAATTCTGAATTAGGTATCAGCAACTCTAACGCGGAGGTAGCAATCCCCTCGCTGATCACTGCCTGGGTTGACGTCAGCAAGGCAATCGATGGTTCACCGAAACCCTGCTGGCGATACAGATGAAGTTCTTTGAGAGCGTGCTCGGTGTGGTGCCCGCAGTAGATCTCGTGAGCTATAAGGTCAGGCAGGCTATTGATCCGGATAGGCAGATCGGTGTTGATTTCGATTCTTGATTGAAGGTTCCCAAGATACCAGTTGTAGCCAGCCCACGGTTGATTACGCACGAAGTCGATCGAGGCGCTTTCTTCATCAGGCAACTCAAAGCAGGACGACGTCAATGCGCGCAGGTGGCCGGTCAGATGGTGAATGACTGACCTGGCTTGTTCACTGTTGATGGTCAACTGAACCCGGTACGATTCAAGCCGGTCCTCAAGCGAGCCATCACCCGGCAACAGTTGATCGAGAGAGTAGTGAGCTGCCTGAAAAACCGATTCATCGGTAAATTCCGGCTGAATCTGGTAAATGGCTGCTACTTCATCCAGGTACGGCAATGCACGGCCAGCCTGGATATTGAGAACAGTCTCTAGTGAGGCTAGCTGTGCCTCAAAGAATGCTCTTCTGGAGTTCGATGGCATCCTGCCGACCTCGGTCTCGAGGTCTTGCAGAAAAACCAGTGCGTCTTCAGACTGTTGCGCTGCTTCACGCAGCGATTGTGGACCGTAATACGAATCTACAAAGCCCTCGATATCTTCACCGACACGCAGTCCGGTAAGAATATAGGCTCGACTGACGGCATCCAGTGACATTTGACCCGCTTTCGTCCGTTCACCAGGCGTTCGCGTTGAATCGCCACCCGGCTAAGTGTTCCGCACCTGAGGTCAATGGCCAACACTTAAACGATATATGCTGCTATGAAAAGAGAATTCAAATAGACATAATAACAGAAGGATGCGGTTTTCGATCTACTGACAGTCAACCCGGCTGAATTCAAGTGGATCCAAAGCTGAACAAACCGCACACCTCATAGCAAGCAATCTCGATGCGCGAAACCATGCGCACATCTTTGGTGAGAAAAGCGAAAAAAGACTAAATTAAAGAGAATTAGTCCCCGAACAGGTTCATGCTCGGGGACTAGCAGTCATGGGTGCTGGCTAAAATGGTTTGCCTGGTTCAAGCACCGGCGGAAGTGACTGTGAAGACTGCGCGGGTCTGGCGAGTGACCCGGTGTCCCAGAGGTTATCTTCCAGGAATCGTAGCTCTTCGTTGGAGAGTATATGTTCGTTTCCAGCGGGCTGTGCGTCCGGGTAGCTTGCATCCGGGAGTACCAGATTCATTTCGAGAAATCTGATTTCTGCCCAGGAAAGTGTATCCTCCGAGCCTGCCGGAAAGGCAACGCCTTCGTCCGTTCCAGGCAAATATGTGTTCATTTCAATGAACGCCATTTCTTCTCTGGATATCACAATCGAGGTCGATGCCGGGCGGGCAACTCCATTTGAGCCGCCGTCGGGAAGTTGTGTATTCTGCTCCTGGAAAACGATGTCTTCGAACCGCTGTTGTTCTAACTCGTCTGCCACCGCAAGGTGACTGAGCGGGGCAATGCTTAGTATTATGATGAGTAACATTGTAAGAGCGATCAATGAACTGAACACCGATCGCGCCAGAAATCTCGTCGTGTTGAAGAAAGTCATAGTTGCTCCTCCTTGAGCCAGGCGGCGACACGTCACGGTCACCGATGATTAGTAATATGCAAATTCAGCTAGAATCAGGGAGGCTCAATCGCGCTCCCTCAGGGTTCGAAGGTCACATCGCTGAACATGTTGACCTCGATATAGAACGCGCAGTGTCTACACTGCTAGTGCATCGTTGCCTCGCTTTCTTTTTTCTCGCGCCTCATTGCGTGAGAAAACAACATCAACTCTGGCCAGTATCTCAGCGCACCGTTCACCAATCGTTCCCGTATCGTTCCCAAGCCAGAATGCTTCGAGAATATGATTGATCTCCGGCTATTTGGCGCACCACATCTCGAACGTGATGGATCTACCCTTACGTTCCGACGCCGCAAAGGGCTGGCGCTACTTGCCTACCTGGCACTCAACGATGGGCCGCAAAGCCGGGAATCGCTGGCGACGCTGCTCTGGTCTGAGTTTGATGAGAGCAGGGCGCGAGGAAATCTCCGTCGCGAACTTTCATTGATCCGCTCAGCGATCGGGATTGAGGTCATCAAGGCTGATCGTATGGATGTGATGCTGGACACCGCTAACGACTTCAGCGTGGATGTCTTGAGATTCCAGCGTCTTGCTCATTCAGCGCACGATTCGGCGTCACCAGAAGCGGATTTGACGCTAGCTGCCAGGATATATTCAGGTGACTTTCTCGCCGGTTTTCATGTACGCGATAGCCCGGAGTTTGAAAACTGGCGTGCTATGCAAGCAACACAACTCCAATTTGAATTCTCAACCGTGCTCAAGGAGCTTATTGGTCTGCTCTGCCAACGCTATGATTTTGAAGCGGCGATTCCCTATGCTAACCGGATTGTCGAACTCGACCCGTTTCATGAAGCGAATCAGCGAACACTCAGTCAGATTCTCGGGTGGGCCGGTCACTGGTCCGCGGCAAACTCACACATCGAGCAGGTTGTCGCGATCTTACGTGACGAACTGGGTGTTGATCCCGAACCGGAGACGCTGGAACTCGAACGGCTTATAACCACCCGACAATTACCACTTCCGACCGAATTAGGTCAATCAGTTGCAGGAGCGGTCCCCCGGTTTCAGCACACCTGGCAATCTGCTCAGACGAGCAAATCCAACCTGCCGGTCCAGCGTTCTGCCTTCATCGGTCGCGAACGAGAAATACGTGAAGTTGACCTGCTCCTGTCCAATCCAATCATCAGGATTGTTTCTATCGTCGGCCCCGGTGGTATCGGAAAGACCAGACTGGCCCTAGCCGTTGCCGAACGCCAACTGGCAGATTCAGACCAGAAGATCGGGCAGCCACCGCGCTTCAAGGATGGCGCGTTTTTTATAGATCTGAGCCAGGCGTCATCTGCAGAACAGATCACTCGTGCCACTCTCAACATCCTGGGACTTGAACCGGATCGTGATGGCGATGAACCTCAGGCACAGGAGTATCAGCTGATTTCCTACCTCCGCAACAAGGAGCTGTTGCTCGTGCTCGATAACGCGGAACATCTCCGCCAAGCGGTTTCCACGATGTTATCGACTATGGACCAGGCGCCAGGCATCAAGGTTCTGGTTACCACTCGAGAACCGCTTCAGCGATATGGAGAACATACATACTTTCTTCAGGGACTTGCGTATCCGAATACAGCATCTTCGGAGATGGCATTCGAAACCTCTGCAGCCGATGCGTACCCGGCGATACTGCTATTCGAGCAAAGCGCGCGGCGAGCTCAGCATGATTTCGAACTGAATGCAGACAATATTCAAGATGTCGCTCGAATCACCAGGCTCGTTGAAGGTATGCCGTTAGGGCTTGAGTTGGCTGGCTCGTGGGTTCACTTGCTTTCGCCCGAAGAGATTCTCGCTGAACTGGAGCGGGGTATCGATTTGCTCGAAACGAGTGACCTGGACGTGCCTGCTCGCCAACAAAGCATCCGCGCCATCTTTGATTCAACCTGGGAGAACTTGTCTAAGACGGATCAGGAGATGCTTGCCCGGCTCTCGGTATTTCGCGGAGGATTCAACCGGATTGCCGCGCAAAAGATCACCGGTGTTTCTTTGTCTGAGTTACGGCAATTGACGAGCAGATCACTCATCCAGTTCGATCGATCAACACATCGCTATTACATGCATGAACTGCTGCGGCAGTATCTCGATGAGCGGCTGAAGCTGGATGCAGCGCTTCAAGAAGATGCTAACGCTCAACACAGCATATATTTCTGCCATTGGATACAGGAACAAGCAAACAAGCTGTTGCAGGAGGATCAGCACAGCGCTGCTGAACAGATCAGAACAGAATTCGAAAACGTCCGGGTTGCCTGGATCTGGGCAATAGACGCCAGAGACGTTGATCTGATCTCCCAAGCGACGGATGGATTTGGCCACTTTTTCACGTTCGAAGGCAGGTACCGGGAAGGGCACAGTGAATTCTCTGTCGCTGCTGAAGAATATTCCTCAATAACTCCGCAGACAGCCGATGTTGGTTATCTCGCTGCTCATCTACTGACCTGGAGAAGCATATTCGAACGCTTTCTCGGCGAGGTAAGTCAGTCAGACGCTACCGTTGAGATGGTGCTGTCGCTGCTCGATCATCCTCAAATGATTTCAGTTGATACCAGGTGGCTGCGCGCCTTTCTCAAGCTTCAAATGGCCGCTGGATTTTTCGTTTCCGGAGACCTTTCCGGTGAGAGTTATCGGGAGTCACGAGATCTATTTACCGACCTTGACGACCGCTGGGGTGTAGCCATGGCTACCGCGGCCATTGGCTATGCTGCGTTTGTTGCGGAGGATTATGACCGTGCGTCTCGAAACTATCTCGCAGCTGTTGATGAACTTCGAACAATCGGGGATAGACGCAGTGTCGTGTATTTACTCGGACGGCTGAGCGCACTCGCTCGTTACCAGGGCAACTGGCGAGACGCGGAGAAATACGCTCGAGAAAGTCTGGAACTCGTTCAGAAGACGGGCACTCAGGGAGAAATCGCCGAAGCACTGGGGAACCTGGGTGGCACATTGTTTTTCCTCGGTAAATTCAAGTCCGCCATAGAGATCCTGGCTCAGGCTGCTCACATTATCGAACGCCTTGGCACAACCGGCCACAGTGCGGCCATTCAACTGAGGTTGGGTCACTGTTTCGGAGCACTTGGGCACCTGGCTGAGGCACGGGAACATCTTGTGAACAGCCGCGATCAATACGCGCATGTTGATCAATCGTATACGGCGGTGTTCATAGACACCCAGATTGCTGTGATTGACATCGCTGACGGGGATATAGAACGGGCACAACAGATCCTTGATACCGGAATTCGTGAGTTGAGCGGTCCGGAATATCAAGTTGATCTCAGCTGGTTCCTCTATCTTTCAGGAGTCCTCGACTGGAGGAAGGAGAAGCTCAACAGCGCTATCGAGGTTGCTGCAAATTCACTACACCTCTGTTTGGAAATCGGCGGTTTCATCCAGTTGCACTGGTCGCTGCTGCTCAGTGCGCTTGTCCTTGATGAGATGGAAGGATGCGAAGTAGAAGCTGCGGTAGCCTGGAATCATGTGTTGAATCAGCCGTGGATCTCTGACAATGTGGCGTTCCAACTGCTCACGAACCAGCGGATCAACGAGAGGCGTTTGTCACGAAATACACCAGCCAGGATCCCTGACCCGTACGCAACCGCTAAGGAGCAGCTTGATCTGATCCAGTCATATGTCGAATAAAGCAGTAATAAGAAGCAATTTGCGTATATTCTAATCCGATACCAAATTCCAGGCTCCGTATGCTCCGTTTTCCAGCAACGGGACGGTAGCGCTAGCATCCAGATTTGATGCCAGATCCACGTCCTCGGTGAAACCACGTTCGATCAATTCTCTCCCGGAACTGCAGTTGTCCAGGTTTCCACGAAGGTTCGCCGCGCCTGCCTGGAAGGAGGCGATTGCCGCAAGCGCTTCCGGAGAAGGATTCTCTGGTTCAAAAGCAGCCAGTATTGCGCCTGCGCCGATCAGATCTTCATATGCCGGGCGGAGCGGAAAGGATGGAGTATCCCACTTTTCACCGGCGGCTATGACAGTGATCGTTTTACTAAACTGGCGCACAGCCATCCCGACTGCCCGGGCATTGCGAAGACAGCCAGCCAGCACCGGCACTGCAAAACTCGCAGCTTCAACTGACAGCGTTGCGCCATTTGGTGAAGGCAATACGATGCGATCACCTGCTTCAAGCGATTGCAGAGAGGCTGGGGAGAGCGAGTACGGCTGGCTTGCAGAAACCTGCTCACGCGGAACCGCTAGGGTTGCCCCGTTTAGCCGCGCGAACTGCACAGCTGACTCATCGCTAAAAAGATACGGAAATACTGAGGATCCGCGATCCACTGCTACGCTTACGCAGGTGGTGAAGCTCAGCACATCCACGATGACGATAGCGTCCGAGACGTTGCCAAGCCGGGTGATGCCGTCGATTCCCCACTCAAATCGAGCATCGAACGGACCTTGATCCCAGTATGCTGACAAAGCAGACCCCTCCTCTGCCCCTGATCGGCGGCTAGTACCGCACGTTCCTCCAGGTTTTCGGGTGTGAGTTCAATACCCGATCGAGTCCAGCACGGTCTATTGCGCTCTTCGCAGCCAGATAGGCGTCTTCAAGGATTTGGTCCACATCGATCGACGCGAAGTTGCGCGCTTGCATCAACACCTGGCCGTCGACCATAACGAAATCAACGTCCAGACCACTTCCGACGTAGACGACCCGTTCCAGGAGCATCATTCGCGGCGCCATGCGGGCGGTCTGAAGACTCAACGCGATAATATCCGCCTTTTTGCCAACTTCCAGTGAGCCAATCTCGTCTTCCATCCCTAGCGCACTGGCGGCGTCAATCGTCATCATCTCCAGGATTTTGCCAGCCGGCATGATCGACGTGTCGGCAAAATACGCGCGTTGCAATTGTGCGGCGATGCGGCCTTGCGATAGCAGGTCAAATGAGCGGTCCGGTCCCGAGCCGTCAGTTGAAATCACGACATTGACACCGGCTTCCAGCGCTTCGGTCACTGGAAAGCGAGCCGATGCAAACGCGTGTGTCAGCGGGCCATGTGTGGCGTGGACGCCGGTGTCGGCCATGATCTGAACCTCGTCCAGGCTGATTCCGGCGCAGTGCGCCAGTGTCAAATTGGAGGTAAGAATGTCGGGATAGCTTTTGGCCGCGGCGGCTATCTGACCGGCATAGGCGTGGGCATGGATATTTACCTTCTTGTCCAGGGCCAACTGGTGAGCTTCCCTCATCGCAGTGACAGACAGCTCTGTGGCGGAACCATCTTCATGCAGCGAATCAACGATTGCGGATGGTCCAACAAAGACGGATATTCGGCCGGCCTGCGTGCCATTCAACAGATCGATCGCGTCAGCAGTCGTCTGGATCATGCGGTCGAGGTCAACCGACTGCAGTTCGCCGCTGGCGAGGTCGCGGTAGGTGCGTGGGTAAGGCTGGTTAGGCGGACCTAAGGCGACAATATGCCGCAAACCGAATTCAGCGTAGCCGGTCTGAGCCGCTACGGCATATCGTGGATCATCAACCCGTGGGTTTGAACCGGTCATCGAGAGCGACGTTGTCACGCCGAATTCGAGGTGTTCCAGTGCGGAAAGCCTGCTCTCCGCCCGCCAGAACTCATCATCGGAGTTCATGAAGTAGAGGTCGGCGACGACATCGAGCCAGTCATCATTGCCGTCAGAGAGCGCTTTAGTCAGGCCATGCCC
>CAZNYB010000065.1:0-19007 GCA_964577155.1 uncultured Thermomicrobiales bacterium
GCATTGGACTCATCCCGTTCGGGCTTGGAACCATCGCAGTCGGTTACCTGCTGTTGAAGTCGAATTATGTTCCCCGGATCGTGGCCGGCCTGCTGAGTCTCGCTGGCATGGTGTACCTCACCGGATCGTTCATCAGTGTTCTTGCGCCCGGTCTGGAAGATCCATTCGCGCCGGTCTATATCGTGACGCTGGTTGCTGAACTTTCGCTGGCACTCTGGCTCCTGTTCAAAGGCGTCAACATTCAGCTCGTGAGCAGCAAGCGTGTGGCTGCCACGACGACATAGGCATCTAGACGCCACTTAGAGAACAATAAAGACCGCCGGAGATGTTGTCATCTCCGGCGGTCTGTTTATTGTTTCCCAACAGGTCTGAGCGTTTGAACACCTCAATGGACGAATGGTTCGTGTTTCAGATCTGTCTGGTTGTCAGTCACCTTCCTGCTACTGTTCCCTTTCTTCCCACTCTCTTCATAACCTCTCTTCGTTCCATTCCTGCCCTTCCGCAAAAAGTTCCCTCACCAGTTCAGGTAAAACTGGAACCGGATGCGGGCATAAATAATGCCAATCCCCAGAGCAAAAACGGTCACCTTGCTGTAGCGGTCATCTCCTGGTTTGCGCTGCGACATTGAAATCTCCTCGCTAACAGTTCAAGACGATCTTGAATATTGAGAACGTAGATCTACCCCGGTTTACCAGATGCTAGATAGTTCCCAGGGCAGCCAGAACCTGGATGCGGATGTTGTCGGCGTCAGCGATATACAGCAGGCCGTTCGCGCCAGCGACGATGTCGAACGGATTCTTGAATTGACCCTGTCCACTCCCAGATTCGCCAAACACGGTGATGAGTTCACCGCCAGGTGTGAACGTTTGAATCCGGTCATTCCCGGTGTCGGCGACATAGACGAAGCCATGTTTGTCGATATCGATGCCAAATTGTCCGTTGAACTGGCCTGGCCCATTGCCATTTTCGCCCCAGGAGTAGAAATAGTTGCCGTTCCGATCGAAGACATCGATCTCGTTGTTATCGTTGTCGGAGACAAAGAGGAAGTCACCCCAGATTTCAACGTCAGCGACAAGTCCGAACTGTCCGGGTCCAGATCCAAATTCTCCGAACGAATAGAGAAATTCTCCCTGTGGGTTGTAGACATTGATCTGACTCGTTGAGACGGGTCCAAGATCAAGCTCGGGAATGTACATCAAGCCCTGATCGTCGACCGCGAATCCGTACACATCTATCGGCATATTGCTGATCTGGTTGGTTCCTCCGTCTGGATGGACAATCGTCAGTATGCCACCGATGTTTATGAAGTAGAGATCACCCGTATTGGACAGCTCGATGCCGAATATTTCATCGGAACCAGTGGCCAACTCATCGATGTAGCCGCCGTTGCGGTCGAACTGGACTACTCGTTCCAGGAATCGATCGAGCACGTAGATGTCACCAGCGGGTGAGACATCGATGCTCCTGAGACTGTTCTCCCGGTTGGCGAACCGAGACCGGGAGTCGTCGTTCCAGCGATCGAGCAATCTCGCGTCGTTCGCAAATTTGAAGATTGCCTTTTTATCCCGGTCCGAGACATAGACGAATCCCTGATCGACGGCGACGTCAACCGGGCTTTGCAGGACGTTGCCGCCGGTTGTCGTGCCGATGTACATATTCTTGTAGGCCCCGGTCTGGCCATCGAGCTGTTGAACCCGCCGGTTACCGAATTCGGCGACATAGACATTGCCGCTTGCATCGACATCGACACCAGTTGGCGTGTTCAGCTGACCAGGTCCAGTGCCGCTACCGCTTAGCGTGCGTAGCCAGATTCCAGTAGAAGTGAAGACCTGAATGCGGTGGTTGTTCTGGTCGGCAACGTAAACCGTGCCATCAGCCCCAACGGCAATGCCTGAGGGGAAGTCGAACTGTCCTGAGCCGGCGCCACGGCTGCCGAATGCCCTGATGAAACCGCCAGTCTTACTCATCACCTGGACACGGTGATTGTTGGAATCAGCGATATAGAAGTATCCATCCGGTCCGATGTCAAACCGGAAGGGCAACCTGAACTGACCGTTACCGGTTCCCGGTCCACCGATCGTGATGAAACGGATACCGTTGGCTGCATAGCCCTTGAGCACACCATCATTTGTCAGGAGCACCCAGATATTGCCGTCTTTGTCAACGTGCATGTCGGACGGCGCGGAATCCGGGTCGGATTCGAGCAAACCGACGATCCTCTCGCCGTTTGGCTTGAACTGCTGGATGAACTGTTTCTCCACGTCGACGATGGCGATATTCCCGGTTTCGGTGATCGATATTCCAGATGGGCTTTCGAGGACGGATCTCGGATTAATCCCACCGCCCCAGCTGTTCGACCAGAAGTAGTTCGTGACTGGATTGCCAGACGGTTGTGGGCGATCGGGAACTGGATCTGGTTCGGCTGGTGTCGGGGTTGGAGCTGGTGGTTGGGTTGGATCTGGTGCGGGTTCAGTTGGCTGCGGTTTGGCTGGTGGTTCTCCCGGTTCAGTTGGAATCGGTGCAGGTGCGTCCGGCGGGTCGCCTGGTTTAGTCTGCCCATCATCCGGGATCTGCTGGTAACGCCACTGGTAGTAGTGCTGCCCAACATTCCCGGCTTCCACCTGCCAGCCAGCGCTGTTGCCCGGTGCGTAGGTCAACACTCTTCGTTCAAATGCCTGCACCAGCACATCTTTGTACTCCCCACCGACTTTGACCGTCGCCCAGTAGGCTTCGGTGACCGGCAACCCGGTCGCGTAGAAGGGGTTACTGAAGAGGTTGTCAGTCCGGTACTCGCCATCGAGGTAAACCAGTCCCCGACTGTTCATGAAGGACCAGAAGGGGGAGGCGACCTGGTGGTCGATCCCTGGCAGGGTGACACGCTCAGCGGTTGTGACCTCATAGTGAGACAGGGCTGGGTCGGTGATGACCTTGCCACTCCGGTCCAGCCGCTGGATGATCTGCTCTCCGTCGCTGAGTGGAGACTGGTCGCGGACGAGTGCCAGGGTGGCGTAGGTGGGACCGGTCGGGTCGTCGGCATCACCGGCAATGTTGACGGTGGCCGGGTCGAACTGTTTGAAGGTGGAGTCACCGAGTTGGAGGTTGCCAGTCATGAGTTCGATGACGAGGAGACCATTGGTGACGAACCAGTCGTTGGAACGGTTGGAGCTAGGGTGAGTGATTTCCATGCGACTTTTATCGAAGTACTGGACGGTACGGCTGGAGTTGGGAGCGTCCTGATAGGTTTCGGAGAGTGTAGTGGTGAAGGCGGAGGGACCCCAGAGCCAGGTGCGGTTGACCTGACCGGAGGCGACGGGACGGTCGGGACGTTCCCAGGTGCGGGTGAAGTCGGGGTTGCCGGGATCAGCGGCGGCTACCCGGTAGACCTGGGAGACGATCACGATGATCGAGATACCAAGGATAAATACTAATTTGCTGCTGAAGTCTTTGCTGTTCCGCCATTTGGATACCATTTTGCTACCTCTCTGTAGATTTCTGTTCACGACGTGACGGCTGCGTCACGGTGATGACTGATAGAGGAAAAAGACGCCACTGCCGGAAGCAATGGCGTCAGAGGTGGGGGTTAGATGATGCGGTTCGTGAAAAACCAGGCCTCTGAGAGTCGATCATCATCAATCTGTCGCCAGGTCAGCGGTGACCTGGATCTAGTTGCTAATCGACGCCGGATTTTGAACCGGCTGGTGATGCCGGTCTGCGCCCGGGGTGAACCGTCATAGTGCATGGTGCTCATTTGGAAAGCTCCTTTGGTTTCGTTCCCGCTGCTCCGTTGCAGCGCTGGATTAAGAATAGAAGTTGCGGTATCAATTGCCATCGCAAGAATTGACCAATTCAGGTTCGGCAACGTCGCGCATGCTGATGGGTAGATTTGAGCAAAGTGTTGTTTCGCCAGCCCCAGCGCCGGATTACCTCACCTATGACTCTGCGCCGCCAGCGTCAGCGAGCTGCTCTCTGATCTCCCACAAATGGGGAAAGAATGATGTCCCAACGTTCTCACGCAGGTATTCGATGCCTTTTCTGCCGGTACTTATTGTGTTTTCATGGAGGAATCTCCGGGCAAGCTGGAGATGCGCGTCGCGTAACCTGTCGAGCAGGGCTTCCGACCCACCAGGCGTCGTTGAAACGTCAATACTGATCGTCAGAGTATTCCTCCAATTCAGCGTGGTCGATGTTGTTGCCACATTACTATTGCGATAAAACCGCCGTCCCAGCCCGGTGGCGCTGGGACGGCAGGTAATTCATTCAGGTTATGTGTGATTCACAAGGGTTATTGGAAGGAAAGATCAGAGCCTGCATTCGATTCGGTTGGCTTCTCAAGGCTCGGAATCTCTTCGTACCGCCACTGGTAGTAGTGCTGGCCGACGTTGCCGGCTTCGACCTGCCAGCCTTCTGGGTTTCCAGGCGTGTAGGTCAGGCAACGACGCTCGAAGCACTGCACCAGGACGTCCTTTGGCACACCGCCGACGTTGACCTTGACCCAGTAAGCCTCAGTGATCGGCAGTCCGGTGGCGTAGAAGGGATCGGGAAAGAGCGGCGCTTTCGCGTATTCACCGTCCAGATACACCAGACCCGGGCTGTTCATGAAGAGCCAGAATGGCGAGGCGACGATGTGATTGAGACCCGGCGCAGTTACTCGTTTCGCTGCTGTCACCTTATACAGAAGTAGTGTCGGGTCAATTGTTATCGTCCCGTCCGGAGCGAGCCGCAGGATTGCAGGCAAACCTTCAATGAGGGCCGGGGCATTGCGCAACGCTCCCATCAACTGGTAGGAAGGACCAGCCGGATCGTCTGGATCCCCTGCAACATTCGCCTTCGAGGGTGGAAACTGCATAAATGTGTCGTTACCGGCCTGCAGCTTCCCGGTCGTTAACTCAACCACAAGCAGCCCGTTGGTGACATACCAGTCACTATCGGGATTGCCATCAGGATTGGAAATCTCCATTCTGCTCTTGTCATAATACTGAACAGTTCGAACTCCATCTGGGCTTTCCTCATACACTTCCTTGACCGGATCGGTGAAGGCTTCGGGACCCCACATCCAGGTGCGGCTGGTCTGTCCGGATGCCACGGGCAGATCCGGACGCTCCCAGGCGCGCTGGAAGTGCTGGTTGCCCGGCTCTTTCGCGGCTGCGTGCTGCGTCACCGATAGCGCCATTGCTAGGATCATCAACGCCACAGTAAGGAACTGAACGCTCGGTCGTGCGGCGACCTTCATCAACTGCATTGCTACCTCCTTGTAGGTGCATCTCCACTCCGCCTCGCTGCGGAACAGCACTAACAATACGAAGGTCGCGGCTCGTCTTCATCGGCGAATTTGACCAAAACGCGGTACTCATCCAGTTGTCGGACTATGGGTAGTATTGAGCATTGCCGGTATCCAGCCGTGTTATATTGACGATACTTGGAGTGTTTCAACCCGCCAGTTTTTCGGAGATCGATGAGCCACCCGAAGCATGAAGTCAATCTGCCTCTGGTTCAAAAAACCGTCTTCGGTCGTGACGGTGAACTGGCCGCGTTGAGCGCTGCGTTGGCTGAAGCGCATACCGGACGTGGCAATCTGGTGCTGATCGGCGGCGAAGCCGGCATCGGTAAAACAACGCTGGTCGATATCGTCCGAGCAAAGGCATCCGCTGAGTCATGGATGGTCCTGACCGGTCACTGCTACGATCTGGTAACAACCCCGCCATTTGGCCCCTGGATCGAGCTGCTGGCATCCTTTCGCAATGCATATTCGACTCCGGAAACACCGGGACTGCTCATTGACTCAACTTTGCTTGACACTGTCTCCAGTCAGGATGAGATTTTCGCATCCACCGCAGGCTTTCTGCTTGACCTGGTTGAGGATAAGCCGCTCGTTCTCATCCTGGAGGATATGCACTGGAGCGACCGGGCAAGTCTCGATCTGTTGCGGTATCTCACCCGTCACCTACCGGCGATGCCGGTGCTCGTCATCGTTACCTATCGCGATCTGGAGCTGGACGAGGACGCTCCGCTGTACCGGATGATGCCGCAACTGGTACGAGAGTCCCGCGCTAAACGCATAGATCTCCAGCGGCTGGATGCTCCGGCGATTCGGAGCCTGCTTCAAGAGCGGTATCAGTTCGATGACGTCAACGAGCGTCGACTTTCTGACTGGTTGGCCAGATTTTCGGAAGGCAACCCGTTTTATATCGAAGAGCTGCTACGAAATCTGGAGCAGAATGCGACGCTCGCCGTGGATGATGGGCGATGGCAACTGGGTGATGTAGCCAGAGTCGACGTGCCGCCCCTGATACGGCAGGTCATCAACCAGCGGCTCGATGCGTTCAATGACCGGCAGCGCCAACTTTTACAGATAGCCGCTGTGATCGGCGAGGATATTGATCTTGATCTCTGGAGCAAGGTCGCCGAAGTCGATGATGAAACCCTCGTTGATGTTATCGAGACTGCCGGGGAAAACCGGCTGCTGGTAGAGTCGCCGGACCGGGCTGGCGTCCAGCTCCGGCACGCTCTCTTCCGGACAACCCTCTACGACAGCATCAGCCTGCCTAGACGCAGATTACTGCACCGCCGCATCGCTCACGAACTCGCCGGATCTGAACGCCCCGAACCTGATACTGTCGCCTACCATTTCGGCCAGGCAGGTGATGTGGAGGCTGCCAGGTGGCTTATCCGGGCAGGAGACCGCGCAACACGGTCCTTCGCATACTTCATGGCCGCGGAACGGTACGAGCAGACGTTGCCGTTGCTGGACGCGGCCGGGATTCCGCTGGATGAGCAGGGTTGGGTCTACTGCAATCTCGCACTCTCCTACCGGTACGCTGAGTCATTCCGGGCGCTTGCCCATCTCGACAGCGCGCTCAAAATCGTCGAGCAGATTGATGATCCGGCGTTGGCCTTCACGGTGACCTGGGATCGATCGCAAATCCGGGGGCTGCTTGGAGAACGATCGTTGCCGGAAGCCATCGAGGCAGTCGAGCTCTTCGAGCAGACAATACGGGAGACTGGCGAGCGGTCGTTCGGCCGGATCAACGTCATGAGCTACGGTCTGCTCGCTCACCTGCTCACACGGTTTGGCGCCTACGAACTCGCTGCTGAGCTGGCTGAAAAGGAGCTTGCGTTACTGCCATCAAACGATCGCAATCACCAGATTGCAGCAGGCTGGGCGCATTTCACCCTCGGGCTTACCCATGCTTCAAATGGCTTGCCCGAGCAAGCGCGTGAATCACTGGCCGAAGCGAAGAATATCGCGCTGAGTACCGGCGAAAATCATATGTTCGGTCTCATTCTCAACTGGGAGCTGATGGAGTTGATCCTGCCGTACCAGGCTGATCAGCCTGCTGCGAGGCAACGGATTACCGAGCAATCTACGGCAGCCTGGAGCAGGATAACCAGATTTACGAAGCCGGACGTCAGCCAGGAGATGTTGCCGTTTGCGGTCATGATTCTCGACGGCGACTGGGATCGAGCGACCGAAGAAGCAAAATTTGACTCCCGCAATGTCACTATGCGTTTCGATGGTTTGAGAACGCTTACCGAACTGGATGTTGCCCGGGGTGACGTGCAAAATGCTCGGAGCCACCTCTTCGATGTGCTCCCGCAGGGACATGGAACACAACCCGGCAACTTTTACTACTACAGCACGCTCAGAATCCAGCGGGCGGCTGCCTTGCTAGCGCTAAACGAAGGAAAACCGTCCGAAGCGCTGGCCTGGATCAACGCACGGGAAGAGTGGCTAGCCTGGGCAAACCGGGTTCTCGATCGCGCAGATAATCTCCTGCTACGCTCGGCCTACCTGCAGGCAACTGGTAACAAAGATCTAGCATTGGATGAAGCACGAATGGCTCTGTCGCTTGCCAGCGAACCCCGCCAACCGGTGGCTCTGCTGGCAGCCCACCGGATGATTGGTGATCTGGAGACGGAAGCCGGACACTACCCGCAGGCAACCGAACATCTGGGCGAAGCTATGGCGCTAGCTGAAGCGTGCAATGCTCCCAACGAGATCGCGCTGACGCAGCTCAGCCTGGCGAGGTTAATGGCGTCGACCGGGAAAGATGTTGCGATGCGCGGCTTGCTCGACAGTGTCCGGGCAATTGCCGAAACATTGTCATCTGGGTCGTTGATTGAAGAAGCACAAGCCATCGAGCAACAATTTGCCACATCGCCGAAACACCGGGCAGGAGATAGCGGGCTGTCACCGCGTGAGATTGATGTTCTGCAGCTGGTTGCCAGAGGTATGACTGACGCCGAGGTGGGGGAACAGTTACATATCAGCCCGCGCACCGTCGCCCGTCACCTGCAATCTATCTACAACAAGCTTGCGGTGAACTCCCGGACCGCCGCGACGGCCTTCGCCTTTGAGCGCGGGATCGTTCGTAGTGAGGAAGAATCGGGGATGTAGCAAGCAGGTAGGGTTGCCCTGTCGGGATAGCTCAACCTGTATTAAGTTTCACCTTCCTGGCGGCTCTCGTCGCCGCTCAACTCAAGCAGCCGGAGCACCTCTTCATCCGTTGTTGGGGTGAAGTCACGATACCACGATCCGACAGCCCGAAAGTGTTCCGGCGTCTCCAGACAGATGACCTGATCGACTTCGCCGGAGATCTCTCGGATCGTCGCAGGCGCACCGACCGGCACGGCCAGAATCACCTGTTTAGCATTGCGATCGCGCAACACCCTGGCGGCGGCAGTCGCGGTTACACCGGTCGCAAGTCCATCGTCGATGAGAAGGACCGTTTTTCCTGCGATGTTGAGTTCGGGATGGGCGGCACGCAGCAGCTTCCGGCGGCGGTTGAGTTCGGATCGTTCGTGCTGCACCGTCTGTTCGAGCTGCTCGTAGCCGATGCCCAGCCGCGACATCTCGCTGGTGTTGATGAATCCCGCATGCCCTTCCGCGATCGCGCCAATACCGTACTCCGGGTTTGATGGCGCTCCGATTTTTCGAACGATGATCACATCCAGCGGAGCGTTGATTTTCCGGGCAACCTCCCAGGCAACCGGGACTCCCCCACGTGGCAGGCCAATGACCACCGGATCTACCAGGTCCAGGTGCTGGATATGTTGCGCCAGTCTCCGGCCAGCGTCATAGCGGTCAGCGAAGCGCACGCCGTACTATTCGCCGCTGAGCAACTCGTGCCGCTCTTGCGATCTGAGCGTCCGTCTGGCCAGCGGGTAAGCGCGCAATCGGGCCGGGTCAATCAGCTCTCCGGTGTCAACGTCGATCCCGTAGCGTCCCTCACGAGCGGCTTTCAAGGCATCATCGATCTCTTCAAGCTCCTCCTTGAGCGCGTTAATTTCAACGACGAGAGTTTCGGCTGCCTGGACATCGCTTGCCAGGTCGGCGTTATGGCTGGCTCCGTGGCCTTCGTCGGCCTGGTCGACGCCATAGCTGGCGAGATCGCGCTCCATATGTTGGATCTCCTCGACAACTGTCTCGCGCCGGTCCTTCAGTCTGAACTGGTTTGCGATGACCGTTGCCCGCCAGCTAGCGCTGGGGGTGATGACGTGGCTCATCGGGGATGGCTGGTACTTGATCGTTTGTGCTTGTGGCGTGGCCGGCGCAGGCGGGCTAACTACCAATCGGTTTACGACTTGTTCGACGCCTTCCACACGTTCGGCTACTTCGACAGCTTCATCGGCATCCGTTTCGTCCGGGACCGTACCGCTCAGGACGACAAGCCCGCCGAGTGAAGAGACATAGAGGTTCAGGTGGCTGGTAGCCGAATCGTCAGCCAGTTCACGGACGATAACATCGACCAGATCCGCGTCCTGGTAAATGTACCCTTCCTCGTCGGTATCCAGGTCACCTTCGAGCGACGACGACGCAAATCCGTCGGCGACCGCGACATCGTCGGGACCGCGTCCTGGTTCAACCGGCGGATCGATCGGCGGGAAGTACGGCAGCCCTTCGGCGGCGGCTTGCATCGGATCGTTGGTGGCATCGTCGGCTTCGGTTACCGGGATGAACAGAATCTCTGGTTGATCTTCTTCCAGCGCTACTATCTCGAGATTGTCGACGACATCATGGACTCCGGCGACGTAGTCGATCAGGTCCAGCGCTGCCTCGTGTTCTTCTGTCGAGAGCACAATGCCGGATAGCGTCACAACGCCATCCCGCACGTCGACATCCAGCGGCAAGCCACTGCTCCTTAGTTGGGCTTCAATGTTCTTTTGTGCTTCACTGTCCGTCTGTCTGGTCATACCGTCCTCCTGATTCATCATAGATAGCCCGCTGCTCCCGCACCGGTGACTGCTTTACGCGATCGTTCTCAAGGTCGTAGTTGTCGAGCCACGTCAGCTGGAGACACCGCTAGCGTTGCTCTCTTCCATGATACGATGAGTTTGGAGTGATAGTTATGCGAAAGTTCACCCAACTAGGATCTCCCCTGCTGCTGTTGCTCGTCTGCCTCGTTGGCGCGGCGAGCTTTTTGTACCCGTTTTTCCTGCCTGCATTGGCGGGAGTTGGCGTAGAGCCGGTGCGCGGCGGAGTGGAAATCCCGATTCTCTTTACCGGACTTGGCATCGGTTGCCTGGCATTGATTCTCCTCATGTTGCAGGACGGCCTTGCCGGTGGAGATCGCGGTATATCAAAAATGATCGCGTTACTCGGCATCCTGGTCGCGCTTGACGCCACTCTGCGCCTGGTTCCGACGCTGCTTGGCGCGTCAGCGATATTCTTGCTCATTATCCTGGCCGGTTACAGCTTCGGCGCGCAATTCGGCTTTCTGATGGGCGCGCTGACGCTGCTGGTTTCCGCCTTGATCACCGGCGGGCTTGGTCCATGGTTACCCTACCAGATGCTTGGCGCTGGCTGGGTCGGGATGACCGCCGGGCTATTGCCGCGCACTGGAGAGACCGGGGGCCGCAGCCAGATCGTGATGCTTGCGCTATTTGGCGGGCTCTGGGGATTCTTTTACGGAGCGATTCTGAATCTGATGGAGTGGCCGTTTGCCGCGCCCGGTCTGCAGCAGGAAGCCGGGCTCTACTGGACGCCGGGCATGGATCTGATGAGCACCCTCTCCGCCTATGGCCGGTACTACCTTGCCACCTCGCTGGTCTACGATAGTTTCCGGGCCATTGCTAATGTCATCCTTGTTCTGGCGCTTGGGCGACCACTTCTCCGGCTTTTCGAACGCTACCGCAGCCGGTTTATCTGGCAACCCTGGGAGCACTACCAGACTGCCGAAGTCATCGATTCACCGGTCGCTGAATGACCGTTCGGCCGAAACGGTCTGGCGGATTTTGTATTCTTAATACCAGACATCACGTTCACAGCCGGGGCACGGCGTGCAATCTTCAGATGACAGCCTACTTCTCGCCAGATGTCAGCAGGGCGACTTGCTGGCCATCCGGCAGCTTGTGCGCCAGTACCAGGATGAACTCCTTCGCACTGCCTACCTGCTGACCGGTGATCGAGAGGATGCCATCCGTCTCGCATCGGCAACCTTCCTGGAGTATTTCCAGGCGTTGTCAGTCTCCAGCCCCGAACGAGATGTGCGGTCGTGGTTATTGGAACTCCTGGGAGAGACATTTGTCAGCGGCCAGACGGCAGACATATCAGCTCTCGAATTTCCGTCCGAGGTTTGTTCTCCCGCGACTACGTCGCACCTGCAACACTTCAACGTCGACGATGAACCTGCCCGGGTGAAAGCCATCCTGCTCCGGCTGGATCGGCAGACCCGGACCGCGCTGGTGTTGATCGGGTTCAACGGTCTTGACGCGAATGTAGTGGCACAGATCACCGGTCAGACCCTGGAAAACCAGCGATCGGCGTTAGAGCGGGCAAAAGATCGGGTTGCGGAGGCAACCGGTCGTCCGGATCGTAAGCTACGAATCCCGCTCTCGGCGGTGGCAATTGCAGCTCCGCAGCTCGATCTCTGGCAGTATCTCGAGGAACCGCTGGGACGGATCGAGACTCGTCATCAACACCGCAACCGGTTGCTTACCGGCGGCGTGGCGGGTGCTGCCGGGCTTGTGCTCCTGTTCGGGCTGGTCTGGCTCTTTGCCGCCGATGCCTTCGATGAGCAACAGACGACGCCGCCGGTGAGTGATCCGGTTCTGACAGCAACTGTTGCAAACGTTGCCGGTCTGCAACCGACCGCCGTTCCCGATGAACCCGAAGTTGAGCCGGCATCAGTACCGGCTTCCCGGTCTGCTGCTGGTGAAATACCCGATCTGCAGATGGTTACCAACACACGGTTTTTCGACTTCGAAAACGTGTACTCTTCAGTGACATCATTGCGGGTGACCGGTCCACCAGCTAGCCAACCGATCTATATTGAGAATGCTGAGCGCCCGTTCGGCATTTCCCCGGATGGCAGCTGGGCGCTGTTCATCGGCACAACCTGGAACGGCGACTACCCGCAAGGGCTGACGAAGCTGACCGCCTACCAGACTGAAGATGGTGAAATCGGCTGGCAACAGTTCTACGAAGATACAGCTCCGGTTGCTGTCGCACTGACGTTGGAGCAAGCCTATGTTGCGAGCTATGACGGCCAATTACACTCCTACAGCCTCTGGACCGGCACGAAGACTGGCAGCTGGCAGCTCGCGGGTCCGGCTGCGGAAGATGTCGGAGTGGGAAATGATGAAAATTCCCCCGCCGAACACCTCATCCAGCTCTTTGTCGCGCCAAACCAGCGGCGGCTCTATGCCTATTTTGCAACAGACGGGTCTCAGACGGAGCCACCGACGCGAACATTGCGTTCCTACCTGTTGCCAGGGATGACGCTCGTTTCGTCTCAGTCCAAAGCGATGGAGCCTTCCTCTGACAACTGGTGGATCTTTGATTTCTCGATCTGGGATGCCTGGCCAACAGCGGACGGAAGCAGCCTCTACGCGCTGATGCTGACTGAGACGGACGACTTCGCGATCCGGTTTCTTGATCTGGACAGCAACGCCATTGATGAGGTCGTCTTGCCGTTCTACTCGGACGATGGCCGGTTGATTCCACACATTGTCCCGTCGAACTCCGGCAGGTGGTTGTATGCCATCTCTGGAGACGGCCAGCGAGTGGCTCTGATTGATCTGCTGGAACGCCGGCTGGAACGGGTCAGCCCGATCGACGACAGCATGGTTGGCCGGGGAGTTGAATCAGTTAATTACTATGACCAGCAACGTCAAACTGGACCTTGGATGAGCGCCCTGACACTTGACGGAGAACGTCTCTACCTGGCGATGTCGTCCGCGTACGACGATCCGGCGGCAAGCACGACCATTCTGACTATCGACGTGCGAACCTGGAAGATTGTCGATCGCTGGAAGTTTGACGGCAGGGTTCGTCAACTGGTGGCGAGCGCGGATGGGGAGCGCCTCGAAATGTACCTCGAGTATCCGAATTCCTTCATTGAACCAGGTGTTCTTGAATCTCGGGTTGTGATGGTTGACCGGGAAGGCACGGTCACGAGTGAACGGCCAGTTGCCACCTATCTCCCGATCGCGGAACCGATTGGCATCGTCAAACTACTCTCGCTGTTGGATACCTACCAGCGGCAGTTTGGCCACGCTCCAGCGGTTGGCGGCAGGAAGCCTGCGGACGCAGAGCTCCGCTCGACGCTCCCTGAACTTGAGATCACCGCTGCCAGTCCGACGATCGCCAGCGGAACTCAGGTCGACATCGCTGTGCGTTTTCTGGATCCAGTCAGCGGAGAAACACTGGCTGAAACACGTCCCGACGTACGGGGTGACGCCGATACAGCGCTGACGATCACCCTTACCAATGGAGATGCTGAGCCAGTCATTCTGCAACCCTCCCGCATGGATGATAGCGTCTACCGGGCACTGGCTACACTGGAGACACCGGGTAGCTGGGCCGCGACGGTGACGGTCAATGACGGCAATGGTGTGGTCTGGAACGTTCGCACTACCCGGCTTGTGGAGGTTATCCGTTCATTCGTCGCCGACGACGGCAAGCGATATTATCCGCTGTTTTTCACCATTCCCGACGAACCGGTCACTGGCGAGTTGTTCACCGTTGGCGTCGAGTTTCGAAGCATCGACAACGACCTCCCGATAGCCGAAGATGTCGATCTGCCGCCCGGATTGCCGGAGGAGATTCGAGTGAGTTTTATCGCTCGCGATCTCAGCTATGCGAGTAAAACGCTGGTGCAGGTGGGACACGGCCGCTATGAAGGTGAACGTGGATTTCGGGATCCCGCCAGGCGGACGCTGATATTTGACTTCAGGCTTGGCGACCAGCAGATAACCATGGGCGGCGGATCGTTCGCCGTTCACAGTCCGCCAGGTGACTGATGTGACCGTTTCCCGTTTTTGGGATTACTCCATTTTCTGCATACAGCAGTTCACAGAAATTTTGGCTCAGGTGGTTCGGTTGTAGGGGAGAACCTTGTGTTCTCCCGGTAGAAAGAATCGCAATGTGTGCCGGGAGAACACAAGGTTCTCCCCTACGAAAAGACGTCAGTTCTTTGGAGAATGGTCCATGCGGTATCCAGACTTGATGGGAGGAACCAGCGTCTGCAAACGATAACGATACAATTTGAGCACCATTATCAAGGTCAACGAATCTGAACTGAAGAGAATTCCAGGTGCAGGCTCGAGACGACAGCATACTTCTCGCCAGATGTCAGCAAGGGAATCTGCTGGCCATGCAGCAGCTTGTTCGCCAGTACCAGGACGAACTCCTTCGCACTGCCTACCTGCTGACCGGCGTCACAAACAGCGCGGTCACGCTGGCTGCCACTGCATTTCTGGACCTGTTCAAGGCGCTGCCGCGAAGTGCGACTGACCGTGATGCCCGTCTCTGGCTGCTGACGCTGACTGGCAGGGCGTACATCACCGGTCGGCTCGCGTCTGAAGATCTTGCTGTCAGCATGCCGCCTGAGCCTTCGCAACTTCCAGATCTGCTCAGCGGCGGCGGACCGCAACATTTCCATGTGGACGATGAGCGCAGCAGAGTGCTGGCCGCTCTGGAGCGCCTCGACCGGAGAACGCGAGTGGCGCTGGTGCTGATCGAGTTCAATGGTCTCGATGATTCGGCGATTGCCCGGACAACCGGTCAGCTGCCATCAGAGATGAGATCCGAACTCCAGCGCGCGCGTGACAGTGTTGCCGAAGCCGCCGGGAGAGGTACGCGCCAGTTGCGCGGTCCACTCTCCTACGTTGCCACATCAGCGCCAAGAAATGATCTCTGGGAGCGTATCAGTGAGCCGCTGGAGCGGATTGAAGAGCACAACCGGAGGAGAAACCGCCAGCTGATCGGCGGGGCAGTCGCACTCGCCTGCCTGGTATTGACTGCTGGATTGGTCTGGCTGGTGGCTGCCGATGCGTTCGATGAACAGCAACCGGATTCATCGTCGAGCGGAGCGATCCCGGCCGTCACCATCGCGAATACACCCGAAGTTACGCCAACGGAAGAACTCAACGAAGCTGACGGAATGACTACGCTGGCGAGTCCAGACCCGTCAGGTCTCTCATCATTCACAATTGGAATCGGTGAGATGCCGGATCTGCAGATGATCGCCGCCACGAGCTACGATCCTGACAGGGGAAACAACTCGATCACTTCAGTGACGCTTTCGGATCAAAGCACCGGTATTTCAGAACAACTCGGGGATGTCGGATTCCTGGGCGGTGTTTCTCCAGACGGTCGCTGGCTGCTGTTCACCCAGCTGGTCTGGAATGAAGATGCGTTTGACGGGCAGATGGCCATCACTGCCTATGACACGCATAACAAGACGATTGCCTGGCAAAAGCAGTATGAATTGAATCTTGGATTCAACCGGTTCGGAGCTGCGGTTGCCATGGCTGTAACGCCGGAACAGGTCTACATCAGTGGCTACGACGGGTATATTGTCGCGCTCAACCTGCCGACAGGTCTGGAGACCGGCCGCTGGTCGCTGTTCCCGCAGGAGAGCGATACCTTCGCTGATGCTGAGGAGGGCAACTCACCGGTGAACCGGTCGGTGCGCCTCTACGTAGCCCCGAACCAGCGACGGCTCTACGCCTTCATCGAGACATACTTCACCGATACGGTGAACTGGGCAAGAACGACCAAGGTCTTTAATCTGCCTGGTATGGTAGAGGCATCGTCACAAACCCGGATGATGCGGTTTGAGCACAATGACCGGTGGGAGATCGACTTTGAGTTCTGGAACGCTCTGCCGACCTTCGACGGCAGCAGTTTCTATACCGTGATGACCCAACAGCCGGAAGGATTTATCGTTCGGTTTCTCGATCTTCGAAGCAATGAACTGACCGACATCGAGTTGCCATTTGCCGCAGGCCCGAGTCCAACCTTCCCGACGATGGTGCAGTCTAATTCGGGGCGTTGGCTCTATCTTTTCCACGGGGACACGCCGCAGGTAGCAATCGTCGATCTGCTCAATCGCAGACTTGACCGGACGTTTCCTCTGGATGGCAATGGTTTCCAACTTTCGGCCTTGCCGGCTTACGGGGCGGGAGAGCTTGAACTCTCACAAGATGGTGAGCGGCTCTACCTGACGACCTGGAATGAGGTCAACGAGCAGAGAGTTGCTCCGGAGACGATCGTTCTCGTCGTGGACGTTCGCACCTGGCAGGTGATCGATCGCTGGCGAGTCCAGGGGCACGTCTCTCAGATGAATGTCCATCCTGACGGTGAACAGCTGTCCGTCCTGCTGGTCCAATCCTACCCGCTCACTCCACCAGATCAGAGTGAGTACTACCTGTTGACCCTGGACAATGACGGCAATCAGGTAGGGGAATCGGTTCGTATGGATACGCTAGTGCCGGATGAGACAATTGCCTACCCGTACCTCTACTCATTTTCGGATGGATACAAGCGACAATTCGGACTAGCGCCGGTCGTCGGGGGCGTGCCGCCAGCGGATGCCGCGCTTATATCAACGCTCCCGGGCGTCGAGATCGCCGCCGGGCAGGAAGAAGTCGCTGCCGGTAACGCTGCCGAGATCACGGTGCGATTCACTGATCCATCCAGCGGAGAGGTGCTGAGCTCGGCACGACCGGATGTCCGGCTGGATCTCGATGCCGGCGTTTCTATCAGCCTGTCGCACAGTGATGCTGATCCGGTGATCGTTCAACCGGTGCAACTGGAAGATGGTTCCTACCGGGCAGTCGTTTTTCTCGAACAACCAGGTCTCTGGTCGGCGACAGTCAACCTGACCTACGGCGATGGCACGCAGTGGAGCACGACAACGCACGATGTTGTCACTATCATTCAATCGTTTGTTGCCAGCGACGGAAAACGCTACGCGCCAATATTTACGACTGAACCTGAAGCACCGGCGGCGGACGAATCCATGCTGGTTCGGGTTGCATTCCGGGACATCACAAACGGGCTGCTGATGCCGGAAGGGGTGAACTTGCCAGGCGGGTTGCCGGAAACGATTGCAGTGAGTTTCGTCAATCTCACCCATGGCGTCACCTCGGTTACGCTGACCGAAACGGAACACGGGGTATACGAAGGCAGCGATTCACTGCCGGGCGATGGAAAATGGAGCGCAAACCTCAGGTTCAGACTCGGCGACCAGTCAACCAGCATGACTGGCGGAACGGTAACCGTCGGATCGCCTGCTGATGATAGTTGAAACGTTCTCTGCCGCTATACTGTGCATAAAGATACCGACCGACTTTGAGACCCTGAGAAACCGGCGTGCAACACCCATTTGATTTCGAACAAGACCGAACTCTGATGCTGGGCTGCCAGTCCGGCAATATGGCAGACGCCGAACGGCTGGTAGCCCGGCATGCCGATGCGACGGTTCGGGTCGCCTACCTGCTGACCGACAGCAACCGGCAAGCTACCCGGTTGGCGACCGGCGCTTTTCTGGGTCTCTTTGCAGGCGTGCGGTCGAGCGAGCCGGACCGTGATGTCCGTCTCTGGCTGCTGAAGAATCTCTCCGTACGTTTTCTACACCCGGACACTTCTCGTGAGCCGGATACTGAGGTGAACACAGGTTCTCCTGCCAGGAGCCGGTTTGCCGTTGAAACCGATAGATCCCGGACCAGAGCAGCGCTGTTGCGACTGGATGCCAGGAGCAGACTGGTGCTGGTGCTGGCGGAATACAGCCATCTGCCGCTACCTGAGATCGCTTCGATCCTCGATGACGACCGGGAATCGATCCCGGCGACGCTAGCGGAGGCCGGTGACCGGCTGGCGGCGAATATCGATCTGAATGAGACGCGGACGCTACGGACACTGCTGGCGGAGGCGGCCTTTGATACGCCACGTGTAGAACTCTGGCCGGAAATCGAAGATGAGGTCGAGCAACTATTCCAATGGCAACGCTCGCGGTCCCGGCTGATCAGCATCGCTGCGGCTGGCGGGGTCGTTGCCTTACTGCTCATCGCCGGGCTCTTGCTCTTTAGCGATGTGCTCAAGCGGCCGGACCAATCGTCTGCTGCCGGGCAAGATCGAATTCCTGCCGGCGAACTGGAACCGGACAGGTCTGCCCAACCTGCTCAGTTGCTAGCAGCAACACCTCCGGATACCGCTCCAGTCTCCGATGTGGCCGATCTGCTGCTGCTGACGCAATATGATGGAGATACCCCAGAGACAGGCATCCTCGATCCGGGAAATGACGCAGGGATGGATCTGTGGCTGCCTCTGGTGGATGGAGAAATACGACAGGCGGGGTTGCCGCTAGTCACGCCAGATGGTCAACACACGTTCCTGCTCTACTACGAGATTGAAGACGCGACGGTCACCGGCTATGTCGCCGCGTTCGATAGCCATCTGGAGACCCAGGAGTGGCAAGTAGCGATATTCTCGGCACGCTTCGAAGGAGACGGGGGCGATAAACCTCCAGCGCTGCTGAGCGCGGCGACTGACGACCGGCGTATCTACGTTGCCGTGCATTTCTGGAGTGAGCAACGCCCGGTGGAGATCATGATTTTTGACCGGTCAACCGGACGCCATCTCCAGCGTATTGTGACGAATGTCGGTGGGTTTAGCTCACACGATGTGCGCGTCTTTTCCCCGCCAGAAGAAGATGCCGTCTACCTTTTTGCGATCACTCAGGATCAGCCGCCCCAGGAGGGCAAGATGGGGATGGTCTTTC
>CAZNYB010000065.1:19107-24278 GCA_964577155.1 uncultured Thermomicrobiales bacterium
TTTGCGATCACTCAGGATCAGCCGCCCCAGGAGGGCAAGATGGGGATGGTCTTTCTGGCGTATGACGTGCCAAGTGGCCGGCAGCTACATGGTAAATCACTGGTCGATCTGGTCGATAGCCGGACCTTCTTTGTCTACAACAGCCGCTATACACCAGATGGCAGCCACCTCTACGGGCTTCTCTACACCCGGGACCGCCAGGAACTGGCCGTGCATTTTTTCAATCTTCAGCGGGGAATCGTCGAGCCGGCAGTCGCAATTCCATTCCAGCCGTTGATAAGCCCGTTGCCGGTGCAGCAGGCAGCCTCTCACGACGGCCGGTTGCTCTATGTGCTCTCTTCGCTCACTCGTGAGCTGGCGATTGTCGACCTCGAACAGCGCAAACTCCGGAGTATCGTGCCGCTCGACATGGGTATCCTGGCTCACCAGCTGACTGATCCAGTCTACTTTCCAGATTCACCGATGCAACTGTCGCCGGATGGTCGCTGGTTGTACGCGATCGGCGTTACCAGCGACGGCATCCCTGCCAGGCGCTCCGGGGTGTGGGTGATCGATGTCGCTACCTTGAGCATCGCCGGACACTGGTTCACTGAGTCGGAGCCAGCTGAGCTGGTTCTCTCGGGAGATGGCAGATCGTTGTACGTTCGGGAAGACCGGGCAACCTCCTCAAACGACCGGTCCAGTGTCTACTGGACCCTTAATGCTGAAACCGGATTTGTTCAATCCCAGTTGCCGGCAGTGCAGGCCAGGAGTTCACTGGCAACGCTAGCCTCGCTGTATAGCGACGTGTTCGGTTTAAGTCCGGCCATCGCAGGACTGCCACCAGCGGACCGTCCAGTCTCCGCCCCACTGGCCGGGATGCAGGTTGCTGTTGACAGCCAGAAATCTACGCTGGGAGACCGGACGGCGATTGAGGTGCGATTCGTGGATCCGTTGAGCGGTGTTGATGTCCAGCCGGAAGGCAGTAGTGTGCGCTACCAGCAGCCCCTGGCGGTGCAAGCTCTGTTTACGATGGAAGATAGTGAGTTTGATCTTATTCTGGATCTCGGGCCGGCCAGTTTCGCCCGTTACCGTGGAGTTGTCACCCTGCCGGTAACCGGTGAATGGTCGATCACCGTCATTGCCCGTTGGTCCAGTGAAGCCCTGGATGATCTGAGCCGAGTTGTGCCGGGATCGGTCACTGTGACCAGTCTGACTGCAACACCCGGAACAATCATTTCCGGATTCTCAAACTACTTTCAGGCTCGCTAGAAGTCCAGCGATCAATATCATCGTTTCCCGACTGTGATGGTTTCGTATCGATCTGTCCCTGACAAAAGATCCCAATAAAATGACGGTACCGCGTTCCTGGTGTTAAAACAATTACAGGAGAATGTTTGAAGAGTTGACAGAATGGTACGGTTTTATGCAACCAGTTCACCTGATTTGAACGTCATACATACAGGAACCGAAGGCAAAGGGTTGGCGTGCGCGAGAATTTTGGGAGCAACGACGAACGATCGTTGATCATTTCCGGTCAGCAGGGCAGTTTGAAGGCCGGGGAACGGCTCGTTCACCGGTATCAGCATGAGCTGGTGCGCACCTCTTATCTGCTCACCGACAGTAAATCCGGCGCGGTTGCGCTGGCGCTACGAACCTTTGAACAAGCCTTTCAGGGTCTTCGCAAACTGGACCCCGACAGTGAATTCCGTCCCTGGCTCTTCAATTACCTGGCTGGCCAGTTCTTGCACGGTTCTCCGGTTCGTGATCGGGAGGACGCAGTCCCGAGCCAGGATTTCTTGTCTGGTGGAACACCTCAACACTTCAACGTCGACAATGATCGGACCAGATTTCGCGATGCGTTGATGCGGATGGATGCCCGTGACCGGTTGCTGCTCATTTTTCACGAGTTCAACAGGTTGCCGGTCGATGGACTGGCCCGGACCTATGACAGGAACGCCGCCGAATTGCAGCGCCAGCTCGGCCATGCTCAGGAGCGAATCCGTCAATCAATTGATATTCCCGATGACCGGTCCCTGCAGGTTGCCCTCAACGAGGCGGCCATAGATGCGCCGCGCACCGATTTGTGGCCAGAGCTGGCTGATCCAATCGAGGAAGTTAACAACCGTGAACGATTCCGATTCCGGGTATTGACTGGCAGTGTGCTTGGTGTCGTCGGCGTCATTATTCTGGCGGTGATGGTGCTGATGCTCAACGGCGCACTGAGTAGCGGCGGCGGTGATGACGGCACAAGCGGGCTTGCGCCAGTCGACAATCCAGATCCCACCTCGACAGCTCCTCTGCTTGCCACCTCTGCGGCGGAGCAAAATCAACCGCCGTATACTCCGGCTGGCGAAGTCCCGGATCAGCTGCTTGCCATTCCGATGCGAACAAATTTCGGCGAGCTGCCGGTTCAGTTTCTTGATGCTGAAGCAGGTGTGGGAACAGCACGTCCCGGCATTGAAGGCGAAGTAGTCGGGATCTCACGGGATGGCAGCCAGATCTACTTCCTGCGTCATCTCTCCGGTAGTGGCGAGACAGCTCGCCAGGCACTCGAAGCCGTTGAATCGCAATCCCTCACGACGGTCTGGTCAGCCGACCTTAGTCCGGCCGGACCGTTCAGCGACGATGAGTATTCGGTCAGCATTGTCACGGCTGGCGGAGTGGTCTACGTGGCAACGAATGACAACCTGAACCGATCGATCGTGCCAAACTCATCCACTATCCAGCCGGTCGAGATCATCGCGCTGGACCAAGCCACCGGCGATGAGCTGAACCGCTGGCCAGTTGTTCCCAGTCCCGAGTTGGGATCACGGGCGGTCAATATTCACCTGTTTGCCGGAGAGAACCCAACACACCTGATCCTGATCGTTCAACAACGACAGTTCAACAACAATATCGAGACATTCCTGCTTCGCTTGCCAGATATGTCGATCGAACGGCAGGAACTCGCGCAGATCGATCTGGCGTTTGATCTGACGGATGCTTACCTTTCACCTGATGGCCGGACGATCTACCAGGCGCCGGTCAGCCAGCGATCGCAGACGGAGTCCGAACCGGTTCTGGTTCGGTATCTCGATGTTCCGACATTCGACGAAGGCCAGATCACCCTGCCATTCATGCCCAGGATTGCTGGAAACCGGTTTGACACTATTGTGGAGTCCGCTCCATCTCACGATGGTCGCTGGCTCTACGTTGCCTCACCGTATGATGGCAAGATCGCCATTATCGGCACGGCGGAACGCTCGTTGGAAACCGTCATCCCGCTTGATCTTGGTGCGGTTTCCATACTGACTCCCGCCGAACTTCCCGCTGCTGTTTACGCTGACCACTACCGGACAGCAGATCCAGCAATCCAGCTATCTGCCGATGGTCTGCGAATGTTCATGATCGGAACGGCGCACGCTGGAGAGGGAGTCGCCGCTACCAGTGTCTGGGAAATAGATACGACTCGCTGGGAAGTTGTCAATCAGTGGCTGGCGGATACACCGGCGGCGATTCAGTCGATCTCGCTGAGCGATGATAGCCGGCAACTCTACGCCAGCGTTGCTGGCCCAGGGACGCAAGAAGGCCGGGTTTTCTGTTGCCAGATGTACCAGGTCGACCTGGATACCGGTCAAACCCGTATAACCTCCTCTGACGGGGCGCCATCTCCCGATCGGGTGAAGAGCCTGAACGACATCTACCGCGCCGAGTATGGCCAGAGCGCTGCCATCGACGGCGTTGTCCCGTTTGATAACCGGGAATATACCGTTCAACCGGAAGTTGTCGTAGAGATACTGCCGGAACTGATTGAGCCAGGCGATCAGGTAGAGATCCAGGTCTGGTTCCGCGACCCTGTCGATGGGGGACCGGTCAAAGAAGGCGATCCCGCCGTGCGCTACGATCCGGCTACAAGCGTCAGCATCCTGCTTGGCAATGAAAGCGCCCAGCAGTTGATCACCCTGAACCCCGCTGCTTATGGAGTCTTCTCCGCTCGTACCAGTCTGACGGAGGTTGGATTCTGGAACCTGGATGTTCGTATCACATCAACGGATGGAGATAGCCGGATCATCTCGATGCCGGAGGCCATCGGCGTCGCCGTTCACTACCAGGGCACCGACGGGAGGCTCTATCAGATGAAGGTGGTTGCCGGCCGTGCCGAGCCGCGACAGGGTCAGACCGTCGAACTCGGTTTGCTCTTTGTCGATGCCGAAACTGGTGGCAGTCTCCCGCCGGGCGTATCCATCGCGGATCCGTTGCCGGAGATTATCCAACTCACATTCAGCGTCGATGATGGCTCAACAATCGATCCCTTCCCGGCTTTGCTGTACAACTCTGGTCCGCACCTGTTTACCGGATCAAAACGATTCGATCTTGCCGGGCAGCTCGATGTCCAGGCGACCCTGATATTTAATGACGGGACAGATGTCAGTCATCCGATCAACTCCCTGTTCGTGTTGCCCGAGTGATGAGAGCTGAGGATTTGCTGCGTGTCAATGGTTGCCACCGTCGATCCATAGTCAACTTCGACAAAAGGCGAACGCAGTTTCCAGTAGCAGCCTGGGCGTTCTGGTCAGGCTGAACCACCGACCAGCGCCGCCAGAAACAGGAAATAACAGCCGCAAACAAAAATGCCGAGCACCGCAGGCAGCGCGCCGAAGACGATCAGGAGAGCCAGCAGACAACCCTTTCCCTGCGGGGCTTGACCGGTGATCTGCTGGTCTTTGGATGCTTGCAACCAGTAGACAATGTTGACGATAAGCCCCGGCAACCAGAAGAGCCAGTAGAGCAGCAGCGTAATAATGGCCGGGGTTGTGTAATCCCGGGCGGCTGCCGCCCTTCGTCGTTCGGAATAGACATCAAACTCGTACGGATTCTGCCCCACGGTACCCGCAATCTTCGCCGTTCAATGTGCCAGTGGTGTCTGTATAGCCGCTGAATCAGATACTGTCAATCGAGCCGGTCAGCACCCTGCCTTCGCCGCGGTGCTGGTCGTAGTAATCGAAACCTCCGGCGTACTCGCGGACGATGCCCTCGTCTAGCTCAACTATCCGGTTTGCGAGTTTGTTGAGAAAGTAGCGGTCGTGAGAGATCGCCAGAATCGTCCCGTCAAACTCCAGCAGGGCAGACTCGAGTTCCTCACAGGATGGAATGTCGAGGTTGTTCGTCGGCTCATCGAGCATCAGGAAATTGACGTTTTGCAGCATCAA
>CAZNYB010000066.1:0-21610 GCA_964577155.1 uncultured Thermomicrobiales bacterium
GGACTAGGGACTAGGGACTAGGGACTAGGGACTAGGGACTAGGGACTAGGGACTAATAAAAATAACATTCGGTGGTTAACAACTACTCTGATTGTTGAATTTGCGGGCATTCTTGATCCTCGCTTACTAGTCCCTAATCCCTAACTCCTAGTCCCTCTCTTCAAAGAAAGGCTCAAATCCATGACTACCGCACGCCAGATCAGCCGGGTTGAACTCCTGGAGCGGGTTGCAAGGCTGCCGAGGGAGCATGTCGCCCACCTGCCGACTCCGCTGGAACCTGCGCCGAGGTTGCAAGCGGCGCTGGGATCGGGCGCGCCGAAGATCCTGATCAAACGGGACGATATGACCGGGCTGGCGCTGGGCGGCAACAAGGTCCGCCACCTGGATTTCCGACTGGGAGACATCCGGGCCAAGGGCTGCGACACGATCATCGTCACCAACGTCGCCCAGTCGAATCATGCCCGGCTGCACGCAGCGCTGGCAGCGAAATATGGCATGACGACCTACATTCTGAAGATTCCCAGCCGGAAGGATGAGCCGGTCAACGGCAACCTGCTACTCGATCACATCGTCGGCGCGAAAATCGTCGAAGCCTCCAGCGCTGACCAGGAGATCGTCGACCGGGAACTGGATTCGCTTGTCGAGCGCCTGGAAGGCGAAGGACGTACCGTCTACGTCGCCCCGCGGGACAGCTTCTCGAAGATCGCTGGCGTCTGTTCCTACCTGGTCGCCACTGTCGAACTACTCGACCAGCTCGACGCCACCGATCAGCGAGTGGATCACATCTACCTGGCAGCCGGTGCATCATCAGCCGGGCTGGCGCTGGGCGGCAAACTCCTTGGCGCTCCCTACCGGGTTCACCCGGTCAGTGTTGGTGAATCGCAATCAGCGGTTGAAGCGTATGTTTGCACGCTGGCTAACAACGCCGCCAGCCACCTGGGATTCGATATCAGCATTGGCGCCGACGACATCAGCGTTCACGACCAGTACGTCGGCGAGGCCTATGGCGTTCCAACCTCGGCCGGGATGGAAGCGCTGTCGCTGGCCGGCAAATGCGAAGGTTTGATCCTCGACCCGGTCTACACCGCCAAGGCGCTCTCGGCACTGATCGACCACACCCGCACTGGCCGGATCGGCGCGGGCGAGACAGCCGTCTTCGTCCACACCGGCGGCCTGCCGATCACCTTCGCCTATGCCGAGGAGATATTGGCTGCTAAAACCGGGTAATCACTGAGACCTGAAATGTTTCCAGCCTTCGCTGTAAGGCGATGTTACACTGACCAATACATAATTCAAGAAACGGAGCTGATCCACCCAGCTCGTATAGAAATGAGTCATATGGTATCTGACCAGATTCCTTCCCCCGCGCCAGTCACCCTGCGGGAGATCAATGGAGAAAATCTGCCGGCAATTCTGGAACTCGAAGTGAGCCAGGATCAGCTGGAGCACTACCCGAGGTCAAACGCCTACTCGATAGCCCAGGCACACTTCGCGCCTGATACCGTCGACCCGGACTACGACGGATTGCTCGCCGTGCTGTCGAATACCCCGCAAGTGGTTGAAACGCTTGAGCTCCTGCCGGAAGCCTGGTTCCGGGGCATCTACGCCGGCGAAACTCCAGTCGGCTTTGTGATGCTGAGCCTGGTCCCGGAAAAGGCCGAGTACTTTGTCTGGCGGCTCATGATCGACCGGAGCTACCAGGGACACGGCTATGGCTACCGGGCTATGCGGGAAGTGATCGATTTCGTGAAGACGCTGCCCGATGCCCGGCTGATCTACATCGCCCACATGGACGGCAACGAGGGTATGGCACACCTTTGTCAGAAACTTGGTTTCCGCTACACCGGCGAGGAGATCGCTCCCGGCGATCTGCTGATGGTGATGGAGCTTTGAACGAACGATGCTATCGGCACCGTCACCTCAGGCGTGTGTCGAAATCAGCCAGCGAGCAGCAACCAGGACGGGTAGTGCCGGAGCAACTACCAGTTTGAATCAGTCTGGATAGGGATGGTCGTAGACGAAGAAGACGAAGTCCTGGGAAATCGTCTCGACGCCCAGATCGTTGATCAGCCTGAGGATTTGCGCCCGGTGGTCGGTGCCGTGGTTGACGACATGGAGAAGCACCTGCCAGAGTAAGAGATTTTCGTCCTCACCGCTCAGCGGTCTGGTCGCTAGCATCTCGTCTTGCAAGCTGGCGAGATAGCCACGCATACGCTGTTCAACGCTGTCCCAGTAGCTGCGAATGCTTTCAAAATCGGGGATTGCCGCTGGATCGAGTGGTTCCGGAAGTGGTACGCCTCGTAAATCGCTAAACCAGCCGTCATCAACCCTGATCAGATGAAGGATCTGCGCCTGAACGGAACGATGCGAGTATTCGACATCTTGCGTGAACTGGTCATAGGAGAGCTGAGTAACAGCGTTATCCCAGAGGCTACGGTTTTCTGTGAAGTGATATTCGTACAGGTAGCGAAAGTCATCAGCGTTCATGCTATCCCCATTCCTGCGTTCTCATCCCCAGTATCTTTCATTAAGGATAGAGATAATAGTAGTTCATAGTAGAGACGGTGGATTCCGGGGATAAGTGGCGCTTTGCCGCTCCAGGGCTGGCGAAACGGTGTTGATGAATGTTGGGATGAGTTGTACACATATCCACTACCTTTGGTGTTGACAGGTTTGTCACAGGTTCGCTGTCCACCGGTTTTCAACAAGTTACCCGCCTTCATTTGTGGACAAATCCCCGCTAAACCAAGTGTACGTACACATATTCTTCCACACTTATCCACACTCCCCACCAAGTTATCCACAATTGACAGTAGTCTGTGACAGATTGTCCAATGGTATGACAGATTGTCACGCGGGTAGTGGCGGGCTACTGTCGGGATATCCGGCTGCCAGAACTCAGCCAGCGATGTAGGATCATCCCTGGAGGGTAGTTAGTGATGAGGCAGACAGATGACACTTGACGTACCGGGGTGGCTGGATAGCCTGATCATCATCGCCTGCATCGGGCTGGCGCTGCTGGCGATTGTCATGATGTTTCGCCGGACATCATCGCCAGATCATCCGGATCGCCAGCAGTTCGTCTTCGATCCGGTCTTCCTGCTCTCGGCGATCGGGGTCATCCTCCTGGCGCTGGTCATTGCATTCCTTCTGTAGCGCCTGTATCGCGGAATACAGGCCGGTCGTGTTGCCGGTAACAGCCTGCTCCGGCCGGTTCGCCTACGATACGAGTGTCAGGTAAGCGGTCTTGGGGCTGACCCCACAGCAGATACCAGACCCGCTGACCCGGAGGTAGAACACTCCGGAACAACACAATTCAATCTTCCTTCCCTTCCCTCCCCTCTCTCCTCACCTGGCGGTTCTCCCCATGAGCCGCCGGGCTTTTCTTTATCTGACGCGTACAATACATCGAGCGAAGCAGCCGGGTGGTTTGGTGTCAGCAGGCATGCTGCCAGGGGTGTTGCTAGTGGTGCTGGCTCTTGCTTGCTGGATGCAGACCGGCCGATTCGAGTGTGAATCACACCACCGCACTATAACTTGATCCACTGAATAAATATTGATGCGATACGACTAAACAGATATAATAGGTTTATTGAACGCTTGTATTCGATCACATCAGTGCAATCCAGGAGGGGTTTGATGAGTATTCAACGATGGGATCCGTGGCGCGACATCATTTCGCTGCGGGAGGCGATGAACAGCTTGCTGGAGGAGTCGTTTGTCCGGCCGCGAGCGGCGGTCAACAGCTTCACCAGTGGCATGGCGGTTGATCTGCGGGAGACCGACGACGCCTACGTTGTCGAGACCGCGTTGCCGGGCTGCAAGCCGCAAGATGTCGATATCTCGGTCCTCGGCGACATCCTGAAGATCAAAGCTGAGACGAAGGTGTCAGCAGAGCGGGAGAGCGAACAATGGTTGCTGCGTGAGCGGCGGTTCGGCACGTTCGAACGCAGTCTGACCCTGCCGTCGAAGGTGCGAGCTGAAGAAGCCGACGCATCCTTCAACGATGGTGTTCTCACGGTTACCCTGCCGAAGGCTGAAGAAACGGAAGCGAAGTCGATCACCGTCAAGGCAGTTGTCGAACAAAGCATCGCCAGTGAAAACGATGCAACTGACAAGTAGCGACTGGTTTAACACATAAAACAGATGAAGACCCCGGCACGTGAGCGCCGGGGTCGTTTCACAGGTGCGGGGCAAGGATCGATCGACTGGATAAATCGATTCACTGAGGGTAGACGTGAAGGTCTCGACAGGAGGAGAAGGTGGCCGAAGACGGTTACTTCAATGAACGGATCGCCGCGAACTATGACGAGGATGCGGCTGATATGTTTGCTCCCGAGGTCGTCGGTCCTGCCGTCGACTTCCTGGCCAATCTGGCTGGCGATGGACGGGCGCTTGAACTCGGGATAGGAACAGGCCGGATCGCTCTTCCGCTCGCTCAGCGTGGAGTTCCCGTGCATGGGATCGATATGTCGGAAGCGATGGTCAAACGATTGCGGGAAAAACCAGGCGGTGAAGAGATCGGCGTGACGATCGGCGACTTTGCAACTGCCACGGTGGATGGAACCTTCAGCCTGGCCTATCTGGTCTTCAACACAATCAATAATCTCACGACGCAGGAGGAGCAGGTCGCGTGTTACCGGAACGTTGCAGCCCACCTCGAACCTGGCGGCTGCTTCGTCATAGAAGTGAACATTCCCAAGCTACGGCTGCTGCCGCCCGGCGAAAACTTCTATACCTACCATGTGAGTGAAACCAGATGGGACATTGACGAGTACTTCATTGCGACACAGGAGTGCATTTCGCACCATTATAGTGTTGAAGACGGACAACTCCTGCGAAATTCGATTCCTTTCCGCTATGCCTGGCCCGCCGAGCATGATCTGATGGCCCGGCTTGCGGGCATGCACCTGTTCGAACGCTGGAGCAGCTGGGAACGTGAACCGTTCACGTCGGAGAGCCGCAAGCATGTGTCGGTCTGGAAGAAACCCGGTTAAGGCTCCCGACTGGTAGCCCGAATTTCCTCACGAGTAGTGGTAGCCCCTGATTAAAAGGTAAATGACCCTTTATAGCGCAGGATTCATACCACTCACCCGATCAGACCAGGTTATGCTGGAACACGTTCCCGGATCCATTCAGCCAGGGCATCGGCCATCGCGTCGCGGTAGACGAAACCGCGCTCGCGTTCGGCTGGCCGGGCGTCGCCGAGGATGCCGTTGTCGGTCAGGGCGGTCATCCCTTCAGCGAAGATCTTCGCGGCCGCTTCGTCGCCAAAGTCGCCGACGTACCCTTCGACGGCGTTGTCCATCGTGACCAGATCTTCACGGGCCGCCAGCACCATCGAGGTCTCGAACTCCCCGGCATGCGCGCCAGCCACTTCCGGGGTCAACCCGTCGCTCTCGGCGACGCCAACCATGACTCCCATGAAGGCCATCAGGTCCGAGAAGGTGATAAACCGCGCGCCGCCGATCATCCCGCCCGTTTCCTGCTCCAGTTCCGCCAGTGGTCCGAAGTTCCCGCCGTGGCTGGGGAGGATGATGATGTGTTCGAAGCCGTGTCTGGCAAGGCTCTCGACATACTGCCGGACCACCGTTTTGAACGTTTCGGTATCCAGGGTGATCGACCCGGCGAAGAGCATGTGGTGGGTGGAGACGCCAAAGGGGATCGTCGGCCCCTGGAACGCGCCCGGCAGCCGCTCGACGACGGCTTCAACCAGGAACGTCCCCAGCAGGGTATCGGTCTGCAGCGGCAGGTGCGGGCCGTGTTGTTCGATCGACCCGGCGGCAGCGACGATCGTTGTCCGTCCGGCATCCAGAGCTGCCCGGACCTCCGGCCAGGACATCTCATCCAGGCGGAATTTATCGGTCAACCGACCTTCGGCAAGTGATACATCAACCATGGAGTTCTCCTCTTGTTCTGTTGTCTCAGCGGTGGTTGTTCGAACCGCCGTGCAGTCGCCATCTTCATCGAGCCTGACGGCGCTGCGTTCAAACCTGTCTAGAATACTGGAACGAACAAGTCACGAACAGAGCAACAACCCAGATGCAGGTATCCTGTCGATCAGCCTGCCGGCCAGTCCGGGACGTGACGGCAACCCGATCTAGAGGAAGTGCAACACCCGCGCTATACTGGCACTCTGTCGTGAAGGTGCGTACATACATCAATGAGAGCTGGAGGTCGGAGACGCTATGCCGCCACAAACCCATCATGTAACCGTTGACCCCTGGAAACCGCTCGGAGAGCAGCCGGAGATTGGCCACAACCGCTGGCACGAAGACATCCCGCCCATTCTCGAGGTCGAAGTTGGCGATCGTGTCATCTTCGATACCCTTGACGCGCTCGATGGACAGATCAAGCCGGGGATGACCGCCGAAGAAGTCGCGCAGGCCGACCTCGGGACGGCCCATGCCCTGACCGGTCCAGTGTTCGTCAAAGGCGCAGAACCTGGCGACCTGCTTGAAGTGAAATTGCTCGACATCGAAGCCGACCCCTGGGGGCAGTACGGCTTCACCGCCCAGTTACCCGGATTCGGCTTCCTGCGTGATGACTACCCCGATCCCCACATCGTCCACTGGCACTTCAGCGATGGTTATGCGGAGTCGGACGAGCTGCCCGGCGTCCGGTTGCGCTATGGCGCGCACCCCGGCGTGCTGGGAGTTGCTCCGTCCCGGGAGTTGCGCGAGGCGATCACCGCTCGTGAAGGGGCAGTCCTCGATCGGGGCGGCATCGCTCTGATGCCGGATCCGGCCGGAGCAATACCCGGCGGCGCTGTCGGCGCGGAGGCGTTGCGGACGATCCCGCCGCGTGAGATCGCCGGGAACCTCGATATCAAGCAGCTCACGCCGGGAACGAGTGTGCTGTTGCCGGTCTACGCCGAAGGCGCGCTCTTCTCAACCGGTGATGTGCACTTCGCCCAGGGTGACTGCGAAGCCTGCGGCATGGGCATTGAGATGCGTTCCCGGGTTCACGTCCAGTTCAAAGTACACAAAGGTCAGGCCGAAGAGCAGGGGATCCGGTCGCTGCAGTTCTTCCGGGACACCTACTTCAACGAACCTGAGCTGGCTGCGCCGAAGCGTTTCTACGCGACGACCGGCTTTTCCGTCACCCCGGAGGGTGAGAACCGGTCCGAGGATCTGACGTTGGCGGCCCGCAACGCGCTGACCGCGATGGTCGATCACCTCGGTACCCGTGGCTACGACCGGCAGCAGGCTTACGCCATTTGCAGTGTGGCGGTAGACCTCCGCATCAGCCAGGTGGTGGACGTGCCGAACTTCATCGTCAGCGCGCTCCTGCCGCTGGATATTTTCATCTAGCTCGACGAACTGGAGGTTTGTCACGCTAAGGGGAAGCGGTATGGTTACCGACACAGCGCCAGTTACGCTTCGTGAAATCACCCGCGACAACTTCGACGCCATCATCGCGCTACAGGTCACGGATGACCAACGCAGCTTTGTGCCCCCCATCGTCGAATCCATCGCCTGGGCACACGTTGCGTCGGAGTGCCACCCCTTAACCATCTATGCCAGCGACACGCCGGTCGGTTTCGTGATGTACGGCTATATTCCGGATGACCGGCTGTGCTGGATCATCGGTTTCATCGTTGCGGCGCGCTTTCAACGGCACGGAATCGGCCGCGCCGCGCTGGAACAGCTCCTCGCACGGATGATGGCCGAGTCGGACGATGCGCGTATTATCCTCACCGTTCATCCCGACAACATCGCCGCGATCCGGCTCTACGAGGGGTTCGGCTTCCAGGACACAGGCAGACGCCAGAACGACGAGATGGTGATGCGCTTGTCGCAATGATGCATTGATCACGGCGGATTGCACAGCCTCCGTTCGCCACGGTGAAGGCGCAGCGCCGGTGATCTACCCGACGCGAGCCACCCTGACCGGTTCAGCCATGCTGGCGTTCCTCTCGCTGCTGGATCAGTTCCTCGACCGCGCTCGGCAGCGTCGTCTCGAAGTCGATCAGCTTCGCCCAGGTCGGGGTCACGACGATCCGGACCATGCCGTCATGGTAGAGTGAGCGCACCTCCGTCTTCCACTCGGCCCGTTGCTCGGGGGTCATCTCGTAGCTGCTGCTCTCGGCGAGAAACTCATCCGGGATGCCGTCGACGTAGTCCAGCTCGGCCTGGCCCCGGATGAGCAAGATCTTTGGCGGATGCGCCTCGGTGTCGATCGTCAGAGCCACCGTCGGGTTGTTGCGCAGGGCCGGCAGCTTCGGCGCGTTTTTCGCGGTGCACATAACGATCTCGGAGCCGTTCCAGGTGAACCCAATCGGGATATTGCGCGGTGTGCCGTCTTTGGCGATGTAGGCCAGGCGCGTAAGGCTGCGAGCTAACAGTTCCTGGCTGATCGGTCGGTTCAGCACCTCGCTGATTTCGTTCGGTTGCACGGTGATCTCCTTCTCTGTTCGTCAATCCTCACCGGCCCAGTGTGCCGTGTTCATTGAAAGGACGTAGCTGCGCGAAGATTCTCGACATCCCGGTTTGGTGATGGTGGCTTCCCGGTCATGGCGCAGTGATAGACCTCATCCAACTTCCAAGTGCTGGCCAGCCGGTCAGGTTGACCGCTCCTCCCCTCGCCCGATGACAATATTTGATCGTCTTGGTATTCGTGGTTATGAAAGGAACCTTCAAGCTCAGTCAGTTGGACCAGGTCGTGTGCTGAAAGCGCTCCTAAATCACATCATTTGGTTCATGTTTGGAGCATCGCAGCATGATAAATCCTTGAAAACGCTTACTTGCCTCGAAGATTTGCGTTTTGTGACGATTAACTAGTTTCCGCTGTTGATCTCGTCCACAAAATCAATGATTAGTGGCGCAATCAGATCGGTCCGCCAGTACAGAATGTCGTCGTCACCGCCGGGGTTCTCAATCAATCTGGCGTTCGGCAACAGGGTCGAGGCCCGGCGCAACTGGTCATACCGCTCCGGGTGGTGACCGACGTTGATCAACAGGACCGGGACGTTTATTTCTGGCAACGCATGCTCGAGACCGGACTCAAGTCGTGTCTGTCGAATGTAGGCAATGAAGGCTTTGGCGTCCATCTCAAGCAGCCGTGCCCGGAAGGCGGGGGATAATGCCTCTCCCATCCTTGCTTCAATATCCTCCACGAGCTGCGGCATTCCGCCTTTCTCCAGGGAAGCGAGCATGGCTTCAGAGAAGTCCGGTTCCGGCAAGTAGCTCCCACCCGCCAGAATGAGCGATCGAACTCGCTCCGGGAAGAGGTATCCCAGCCCGAAACCCACTCGCCCGCCGAGTGAGTAGCCGTAGAAGTGCGTTGCCTCGATGTCGATCTCATCGAGCACGGCAACGACATCACCAACCAACCGGACCAATTCGTAGGCTGCCTCATCATGTGGGCTATCGCTCTGCCCGTGGGCACGACAGTCGAGCGAGATGACCTGAAATCGATCCTTCAGGCGATCCACATATCCAACATCACGGAAGTCGGCGCTTGAAGAGGTGGTCGGATGGTACAGGAGCAGTGGCGGTCCTTGCCCTTCGACCTCGTAGTAGATCCTGATGTCATCATCGGGGTTGCGTGCGTATGGCAACGAGTCTCTCCGTTCAGTCTGCCGAACCGAAGCAATGTCTAGGCGTTGTCTCGTGCCTCTAGTAGTGCGATCAGCTCTTCTTGATCTGACACCGGGCTGAACTCAACGATCAGTGTGTCTTCCTCAAAGATCGGCATATGATGCGGCGGCCAGTAGAACATGTCACCGGCTGTGCAGATCTCTTCTGAATCGACGTACTGCACCCGCATCCGACCTCGAATGACGTACCCCCAGTGCCGTGCCGGACAGTTGTCATGATGAAGCCCGCGGAAGGGCGGCGCCATGTTACATCCCTTCTCAATCGCGATGAATGACGCTTCTTGATCGCCCCAGGTCACCAGTTGCCGGGTGAAGCTTCGGCCTTCAGCGTCCTGATGTTCGAAGGTCACTGGTAGTTCGTCGATCGACGCTCTCACGGGAGATCCTCTCGTTTGTATTCCGATGTAGCTGCTGAATCAGGGTAGCACATGGTGATCTGCTGGAATTGAATATCTGCCCGCTCTCCATTGCCAATACTCACCTCATCCAGAGTCCATACTTACCCTCCTGGTAGCCGAGTGCCTGATAGGCCGCCTTCGCCAGATTCGGCCAGCGATCTCCAGTGTTGAGCTGGTTCATGCGGTTCATGACGTAGCCGAACGCCAGGTTGGCCCCCGGGTCGGCGAACCCCATATGACCGCCCCAACCCGAATGACCGATGATGCTGCCCGGGAGTCCAAAGGCTCGGCCCTCGTTCCGGTAGCCGGGGGTTGTCGGGTATGGCGCTCCGACCACGGCGTCGGCCGTCAGCGACGATTGAACGACTCCCATGCGAGCAACGGTCTCTGGCGATACCACCTGCGAATCGCAATGCATGCCATGCATCGACAGTGGAACATAGAGCTTCGCGAGCGACCGGGCATTGGTGATCCCTCCGGCAGCAGGAATCTCGGCGGTGTAGGCGGCTTCGCCGTTCCAGCCGCCAGGATCCGTGTATCCTCCCGTGTTTCCGAAGACGAGATTGAAGAGTGACTCGCCATCGGGGTCGTCGCGAAGCGCCACATAGACTGGATCGCTATCAGGATCCGGGATCAGTGGCGCTACTCGATCCATCTCCGACCCCGGCAATCCGATCCAGAAATCGAGATCGAGCGGTTCAGCGACTTCCTCGCGGAAGAAGGTGCCTAGCGATCTACCGTCAACTCGCCTGACGACTTCGCCAACCAGGTACCCGAAGGTGAAGGCGTGGTAGCCGTAGGCGGTGCCGGGTTCCCAGAATGGCCGTTCGCTGGCGAGGGCAGTTGTCATGTAATCCCAATCGAAGAATCCCCCTTCAGGGATCTGCTTGCGAAGTGCCGGTACGCCTGCCTGGTGGTTCAGGAGCATACTGACCGGGATATTCTCCTTACCGTTGCCGGCGAATTCCGGCCAGTAATTGGCAACCGGCGCATCGAAATCCAGTTCTCCCCGGTCGGCGAGGATGTGGGCGCATAGTGAGGTGGCTGCTTTGGTTGCCGACATGACGACTGTTATCGAGTGCTCGTGCCATGGGAGTTCGCGCCGGGGGTCGGCGGTGCCAGCCCAGAGATCGACGACCGTTTCTCCGTTCACGATGACGCAGACTGATGCGCCAACATCTCCGCGTTCGGAGAAGTTTCGCTCGAATTCACCGAATACGGACTGAAACTCCGGATTGCAGGAACCAGAGATCTGCACAGGCGAGTTCCTTCCTTGTTATCTATGACTATCAATCATAGCAGAGATTCCGGATGTGTCCGTTACAGCAGTTCACAGAAGTTTTGGCTCAGACGGTTCTCCCCTACGAAAAGACATCAGGACTGTTGAGAATTACCTGGCGGTTGAAGAAACCGGCTGAAACCGCTCACCCTCTACGGCGGAGATGCTCCAGCACCGATTGGAGCGGCTCCGGTATTCGTGCGGGATCCATGGCGTGAAGGAGTAGCTCCGCGTTCACGTTGCTCAAGCGATCGGGCATAAATCAATCAATCACGAACATTCTCGTTTGTGAACCTCAGGTGGAAGCAGAGCTGGACCACGACCGCCGCATGGCTCAATCGCGTAGTTGTGCGTTCAGCCGTGCGGCCTGTCGGGTGAGGTGGTCGCGTTCGGGAATGCTGGAGGCTGCTCGGGAAGCCTCTGCGTAGAGCCGTGCGGCGGCCACGAGATCGCCGTCACGCTCGTGGAGGTAGGCCGCGACGGCGGTGTAGCGGGGCAGAGACGGGTCGAGTTCGGCAAGGGCGGCAAACCCAGCCTGCGGTCCATCGGCCTCGCCGACCGCGACGGCCCGGTTGAGGCGGGCTACCGGGCTGCCGGTAAGGAGCACCAGTTCGTCGTACCACTCGACGATCTGCGCCCAGTCGGTCTCCTCAGTTGTTAGGGCGTCGGCGTGGAGTGCGGCTATGGCCGCCTGAGCCTGGAATTCCCCCAGCCGGTCGCGACTGAGGGCCGCTTGAAGCAGGTCGATGCCCTCGGTGATCAGGTCGGTGTCCCACCGGCTGCGGTCCTGCTCGGCAAGCGGCACCAGTCTGCCGTCGGGACCGGTCCGTGCCGGACGCCGGGCATGGTGGAGCAGCATGAGCGCGAGCAGCCCGGCGACCTCCTCATGGTTGATCATGGCTGCCAGTTGCCGGGTAAGCCGGATCGCCTCAGCGGCGAGGTCGACATCGCCGGAGTACCCTTCGTTGAAGACCAGGTACAGCACCCGGAGCACGGTGGCGACGTCGCCGGGCTGGTTGAACCGGACGCCCGAGACGGTCCGCTTGGCCCTGCTGATCCGCTGGGCCATCGTCGCCTCCGGCACGAGGTAGGCCCGGGCGATCTGCCGCGTCGTCAGGCCGCCGACCGCGCGCAAGGTGAGCGCGACAGCCGAGGCCGGTGTCAGGGACGGGTGCGCGCAGAGGAAGTAGAGCTGGAGTGTGTCGTCCTCCATCTCCACCTCGCCTGGATCGGGAACCGGCTCGCTTTCAACGAGGGTCTCACGGTTTCGCCGGGAGGTGTCGGCGCGGGTGGCGTCGAGGAACTTCCGCCAGGCGACGGTAGTCAGCCAGCCCCTGGGGTTTCGAGGTGGATCGTCCGGCCAGATGCGGACAGCTTCGACCAGGGCTTCCTGGACGGCATCCTCGGCCGCCGCGAAGTCGGCTCCGCGACGGACGAGGGTGCTGGTCACAGTGGGAATGAGGGACCGCAGCAGGGTCTCATCCACCATCGTTTACTCCAAGATTGTCGATGACTCAGTCAGGAATGGGCGCAGCTCGAGCCACTCGTGAATCGGTTTCCCGCCCGCGCCTGGCGCAGCCGACAGCTCGCCGGCTAGCTCGATAGCCCGGTCATAGCTCTCGACATCGATCACCATCCAGCCGGCGATCAGATCCTTGGTCTCGGCGAACGGACCGTCGGTGACCGGCGGTTTCCCTTCGCCGTCGTACCGGACGAACATCCCTTCCGGTGAGAGCGCCTGACTATCGACGAATTCGCCGGTGCCCTCGATCCGTTTGGCGAAATCCCGCATGTACTGCACGTGGGCGTTGAACTCCTCTGGCGTCCATTGATCCATCGGCACGTCGTTGACGGGCGCAGGCGCGCCTCGATAGTGCTTGAGTAGCAGGTACTTGGCCATCATGGTCTCCTTCTCTGTTCTTCAATCCTCACCGGCCCGGTGTGGCCGTGTTCATCTGAAAGACGTAGCCGCGTGAAAATTCTCGACATTCCGGTTTGGTGATGATGTCCTCTCAGTCCTGGCGCAATGATAGACCTCTACCAACTTCCAATTGTGATTGGGAACGTTGTATTAGCCAGGTTGAACCGGCACGACGACGGCAGTGGCGCATCGGGGATCGACGTACTCCACAATGGATGGCAGAGGTCTGTTGTCGTGAAGTGGCAGTGAATGGGTATCCCGGGTATCGATCAATTCGAGCTGAGGTTCGGAGGTTGGAGGCGTGAGACAGAACGATGAGAAGAAGATCATTCACCGGTGTACAACGAGACAATGTCGTTCATGCACTCCCCTTCCCGGCTACAGCAGGCAGAGGTGTGACGCTCTCTCGCGGCAACCGTGATGCCGCGGCGACGGCGAGCAGGGCGGCGATGGTCAACGCTATGTAGACGATGCGGAAGTCGCTACTGAGCGGCGGGTCGCTGAGAAGGGCAGCCAGCCCGGCCGCACCGAGGATGCTGCCAAGGTAACGCATGGTCGAGAACAGCCCGGCCGCCTGACCCGATTCTCCGGCGCCAGCCGCGTTGACCGCCGTTGCCTGAACCGGCGCGGACGACAAACCAACTCCGATGCCGAGCATTACCAGTGGCGCGAACAGGACGAACCACGACCAGCCTGGGTCAATCGCAATCAACAGACCAACGGCGGCCGCGATCAGCACAGCGCCTAGCAGGGCCGGGTAGCGGCGACCGTGACGGTCGGCGAGCCGTCCGCCGATTGGCGAGAAAATAACCATCTGAATCGACAGCGCTGCTAAAAGCGCGCCAATTTTTTCGCCACTCCAGCCGGCCAGCTTATTGAGAAAGATCGGCAGCGAGAGCAGTACGGTATAGAGTGCGAGGTTGCTGAAGAGAACGGTCAGCGTGGCCGGGGTGAATCCCGGCCGGCGAAACAGTTCGAAGTTCAGTGCTGGCGTCGGGTGATAGCGAGAACGGCGCAGCAGCAGCAGGGCTGCCGCAACCGCTATGCCGCCGACTACTGGCGCGAGCAGCACTGGAACGCCATCCAGCCGCCAGATGGTCAGAGAGAGCGCCAGCGCGACGAGACTGATCAGCAGGAGAGCCGAACCAATCAGGTCAAAGCGGCCCTGCCGCTGAGGTCGATCCACCGGCAGTCGCAAGCCCAGGATGATCGCCGGAACAACCAACAGGATATTCGCGGCGAAGATCCAGTGCCAGCCGAGCACCTCTGAAACGACGCCGCCCAACGGTGGTCCGATTGCCGCGGCGACGGCAATGCCGGAGCCGATAGCGCCGAAGGCTCTTCCCTGGCGACTCGCTGGCAGGAGCGACCGCACGAGCGCCATCCCGTTCGGGATAGTCACCGCGCCGGTCGTCGCCTGAATGGTGCGAGCCGCAATGAGTGCCACGATGTTCGGAGCCAGAGCCGCCGCCAGGCTGGCCAGCAGAAAACCAACCAACCCGCCAATGAACATTCGACGGTGGCCGAAGCAGTCGCCCAGGCTACCACCCAGCGGCTGGACCGCCGCCATCGTGACCAGATAGGAGACGACGGTCCAGGATCCCCACGCCAGCGGGCGGTTGAAATCGTCGAGGATCTTCGGCAGGGCGACGACGATCATCGTCGAGTTCAATGGCGCAAGCATCGTGCCCAGCGTCACCGCCGCCAGGACGACTGCCTCCGACGGCAACGCCGGGGCAGCGCCAATCGCTACCCCGGCGACTGCGCTGGTGTTCGACGCCTCAGTCCGCGATGATACGGACAATGCCAGCCGACCCGTCGACTTCGATCATCGACCCGTCCGGGATGATGGCGGTTGCCATCCCGGTTCCGACAACAGCCGGGATCATATATTCGCGAGCAACGACAGCACAGTGGCTCAGCACACCGCCAGTATCGGTGACAACAGCCGCCGCGCTGGCAAAGAGCGGTGTCCAGGATGGCGCAGTTGTCTCGGTGACCAGGATCTCGCCCGGCTGCAGCCGCTGCGCGTCAGCCAGCGAGCGCACCACGCGAGCTATGCCGCGCACGCTCCCTGCCGACCCCGCCGCGCCGCGCAAGACATCTGGCTCGTCGGATGGCGGCGGAGGAGTTCCGAAGAATTTGCCAATCGTTCGAAAGAGCGGATTGTCCGGAGGCGGGCCTGGCGGCTCGGTCCCGAGCACAGGTGGTACCTGGACATCACGGAACGCGGCCAGTTCCGCCTTGCGCTCGGCGATGAGCCTGCGACAATCGGTTCCAGGTTGGGCGAAGGCGTCGCGTGCTTCGGCGAACCTCAGGTGGAAGATGTCGTCACGTTCCTCCAGCGTTCCGCGCATCGCCAGCCGCCGGCCGACTTCGAGGACCACCTGTCTCACGCAATCGAAACCGTAGGAATCGATCCAGAAACCGTGCTCTTCAGAGAGGTAATTGCCAGCAGTCGCCGCGGCGAGTATGAACTCGAACTGCTCACGCGCCTGGGCTGGATAGCCCTCGAGCTGCTCTCGCGCCCCGGCGATCAACTGATCACGCTCGACCGCCAGTTCCTCGAGTTCAGCCGCCAGGTCACGGTCCTGCTGAGAGAGGAAATCCTTGATCGACTTGACAGCCGGTGAAGGATCCTCGATCCACGACGGATAGGAGATGCCCCAGGTCTCTGCACGGTGACCATACTGGCTGAGGAACGCGCGAAACTCGGCAAGGAACGTCGCGCACGACGGATCGCGCTCCAGGGCTGGCACAACATCGGCGGCTGCCTGTTCTTCGATGATCGCCCTCACCGCCGGTGTTATCAAGGCGATACGGCTTAATCGCCATAACTCCTGCCCCATGCGTGTCGTTGTCGTCGGCGTTCCCTGGAGCAGGCGCATGCTCTCCAGCGAACTCTCAGCCTCGAACAGGTCCGTATAGATCTCATCGAACAGGCCGACGCTCAACAACATTGGCATCGCGATCTCGAAGTGAATGAGCGAGAGGCGCCCCATACGCTCCTGTGTCACGTCCCAGTGCTCGAGGAGTTGTGCGTCAGACGCGCCGGCCAGATCGAACGCCTCCCAGGCGGCCAGCAAGTCGCGGATCTCCGGCAGGAATTCCTGTTCCCAGCGTTCCCCCTGACTGGCCATGGCTCTGCCGAGATTTTCCTCGAAGCGCTTACCCAGTTCCTCGAGTTCCGCTTCCGAGAGAGGCAGCGGGGCAAAAGTCAGGTAGTGCCAGGTGAAGAATCGGCGCACATGTGGGCGAATCGGCGCGTCATACTCTTCGGCGGCAGCATCGAAACCGTTAGTATAGAAGTCACGGATGAAGTTGTCCTCCATCATGGACATTTGATTGGGAAAGTGCATCCGGTCGAGTTGCCAGAACATCTGCTCGTCGCCAGGTTGCTCCCAGTTGACGTCGGGCCTCGGCCCGGCGCCGGACATTGTTACGGTCATGAATTGATTCCTTCTTTATCGATCACCACCGGCCTCACCAGCCGATATGCTTACAATCTCACTGTGGACAACGGTCCCGTGCGATCACCCATTGAGCTGAGAGTGGTAATCGGACGGCACTGCAACAGGTAGAGCCGGTTGCCAGCGTAGGCGCACTCGATGTCGACCGGATAGCCAGTCTGTCTCTCTAACCGAGTTGCCAGGCGAACCACCTCAACGACCTGCTCCCAGGTCAACGATGGAACATTTCGCAGCACTCGAGGAACCCCTACCTCGCGGCTGCCATTCACGGTTGCGATAGTCATCCGTCGTTTATCATGTATGTGCTCCTCGCGTAGGCATTCGCCTGCGTGGTCGATGATCCAGGTATCTGGTGTTACCGTGCCACCGACGATACTCTCTCCCAGTCCCCAGGAAGCGGTCACGACGACCTCGTCCCGCCGGCCTGTCACCGGATTTGCGCTGAACGCGACGATCGAGACATCCGACGCGATCTGGTGCTGTACGAGCACCGCCATACGCACCTCCTCGAATGCGCCGTATACCGCGCCACGTTCTTGCCGGTAGCTCGTCGCCCTCGGGCTGAAAAATGACTCCAGGCATCGTTCGATCGCGGTAACGAGAGCATCGTCGCCGCGTACGTTGAGATACGTCTCGTGGACACCAGCGAATGAGGTTAGAGAACCATCCTCGTCGACCGCCGAGGAACGCACGGCGACCGGCGAGTCGGCGGCCGGCAGCGCCTGGTACGCATCGAGGACGCCATCGCGCAACTGGCTCGGAAGCTGCGCCGGCGAAACGATACCGGCTAGCGCCATTGACGTGATGCAGAACCCGCCTGGAACGGCGAAGTGTTCGGCCAACCGGCTCAGTGCGGCCGCCTTCCCGCCGGTGCTGCGCGGATCATGACAGGCAGGCTCGCCGAGCCAGAGGATTGCCTCTGAAGATTCCATCACATCAGTGCCCTCGGAAATCATGTTCATCCTTACCTGTGAGCCCACGCGTACCGATCGGATCGAGCGATCGATCCGCGAAGCCCGCGAACGACCAGCCGGTCCTACGCAGTCGCCGGCTCCGGCGACGCGGGTATGCCGCCGACCTGCTGTAGCAGACCCAACGCGTCGAACTGCGTCCAGCGTTCAACGATCTTGCCGTCGACGACACGGGCGATGTGGATCTCCTGCATTTCGATTGGCTGGCCGGTGGGCGGTATCCCCATGAACTCGCCCTGGTGCGTGCCACGCACGGTAACCAGATCGACGACCCGATCTCCGTCGGCAAACAGCTCCTCGGTCACGATCTCGATATCGGGGAAGGCGTCGCGGAACGCGGGAGCCATCTGCTTGAGGCCGTCCAGGTCAGGCGGCATCATCGCTGGACCATGATGAACCAGATCCGGCGAGCAGACCTCATCTAACCCGTCGACATCACCACCCTGAAAGAATTGTTGGACGATCTCATTGTACCGGCGAACTACCGCCTTGCTCTCTTCACTAGTCATAGCGTGTTCCTTTCTTCAGTTTTCAATCGATGCCGGCGGCTCCATCGAGCGACTCGGCGAAGCTCTGAATGGATTTGCTTCTCAGATGCAGTGCTTGCAGTTACCTCCTTTGGAATGCGTCAGCGCCATTCGACGAACCGGTACCCGTTCCGCCCGCTAGCCGTAGATCTCCACGCGGGACGGGCCTTCCACTCCGGCGCGCTCCATCGCGATCTGGATCTCACGGCTGGTCAGAAAACCCTGCGCCTGGGCCGCCGTGGCGAAATGGCGCAGCACCAGCACAGTATTTGGCGCGCAGGCCAGCTGGTGAACCGACGCGGTCGTGACGCCCCAATCGCGCTGGACCTCGTCCAGGGAGTCGTAGATGACCCGCCAGGCCGGGTAGTCGCGGACTATGTGCTGGACGGCGAGTAACGCCATTGGTCATGTCCCCTCCATTTTCAAGGGATTCGCCACTGTCCGTCTGTGACGACAGGCGTCGCAGGCGACAAACTGAAGGAGTTGCTTCCTGTTGCTCGGGCGATGACGTTCATCAGGACGTTCGTCCGAGGGTCGGCGACTAGGTCATTTGAGCCATTTGTGACTGGATCATCTCGTTCACGAACTGGAGCGCCTCGTCACCGTCGACCAGGATCTCAACCTGCATGTCGCTATACGGCGCGAGCGGCCAGGAGGCCACCATCTTGTGAAGCTCCATCTCGTTATCGATGGTGACGATCCCACAGCCCCCATTGCCACTCGCGAAGAATGAGAAGTAGTCCATTCGATTGCGGTGCTGATCTCGCCATTGGCGGAATCCGTCAAAGAGGGCTGGGATCATCTCCATGGGTACCGGGGTCTTTTCTCGTGCTACGATCAGTGCCTGCATTTGCCGCTCCTAACGGTAATAAGAATTGTGAATCGCGATACACGCCGTCTCGGTTCACATGTCTGCGATCTGTGCACAGTCCTGACGTCAGGTATCAACCAGACTGTAAGGTCGTCAGAGACGGCGCGCATCGTAGGAACCACTTAATTCGCGCTGCGGATCGAAAGCAGAAGAGTTAAGTAGATCTACAGGGGTGGCGAGGGTCTGGCTAACTGATACCGTGATCGAGGGCGAAGCGGATCGCCGCACCCCGGGTGGTGACGCCGATCTTGCCGTAGATGGTCGTGAGGTGCGCATTGACGGTGCGCGGGCTGATGCTCAGCTCCCGGGCGATCTCCGCGTTTGCAAGACCGGTGGCCAGGAGCCGCAGGACCTCGGCTTCTCGGATGGTCAGACCAGCGGGTAGATGGGTTGGAGGAGCAGTCGGCGTGGTGGCGCGCAGCCGCTCCTCGAGCGCGTCAGTCTGGGCCAGAGTGACCGCCGCTCCCATCGGGATACAGATGGCGCGGACGGAGTCGAGGCGCGTTTGCGCGGCCGGAAGATCGCCGGACGCATGGTGCAGGTTCGCCAGCGCGAGCATAGTCAGGGCCTGCTCGTGGCGAGCCCCACATGCTTCGGCCAGCGCCAGCGCCGCGGCCAGCTGCGTCTCCGCGTCGTCCAGCCGCCCCTCGGCGAGATCGAGTTCACCGAGCAGTCGGTGCGCCGCCAGCAGTACCAGTGGTTGACGTGGAGCGCCAGCCGCGGTCAGCGCATTGACCGCCCGTGCCCTTGCCTTCGCGGGATCGCCCATCGCCAGGTAGTAGATTGCCCAGCAGAGGTGCGCGTCGGCCTGCCCGAAGACGCTGCCACTCCAGTCTAGCCAGCGGTCGAGAGCGTCGAGCCAGCGACGAGCCTCGTCATGGTCAGACGTGTCAAGCGCCAGCATGACCGGAACAATGCGGAGCGGCAGTATCTTTCCCGCGGAATCCTCGGGATCAGTTTCCGGGCCGTCCGGCAAACTTTCACCGATAAGCGACCAGGCCAGTGAGCCATTGCCCTGGTGGCGCGCGAGCGGGGCCAACAGGGACGCCATCGAGCGCCGCATGAAGCGTATGCTGTTCTGTTCGAACATGGCGAATGCCTCGGCCCACGCCCCGGATAGTACGCTCGACACCATTCCGGCGCTGCGAGCTGAGCGCTGGTCAAAGACATTGTCCAGGGCGGCGAACGACTCCGAAAGCTCGGTCTCCCTTCGCCGCAACTCCTGCGGCTGATCGATCAAATAGGGCAGGATCACGACCATCAGTTCATCGAAGAGCGATGCCGTCACCATGCCGCGATAGTCATTGGCGACGAAGATCTCGCGGGCGTGGGAGAAGGCGCTTCGCGCCGCTTCCGGTCGCCCGAGGCCGGCGTAGACGAAGCCCAGGCCGTAGTAGGCATCGCCACGCGAACCGTTGGTCTGCTCCGGGGGCAGACTGACGATATGCTCGCCGAGCTTCTGGGCCCGCGCCAGTCGCCAGTTTTCAGCCATGGCGAGGGTCAATTCGCCCCGCCCGTTCTGCGCGTCAAGTGGATCACTTGTCGTATCGACGGCTGCCAGACGGGCACGATCCGCCGGGGACAGCGCGTCGAGCATGGCGATGCCCGCTTCCTCAGCGGCGATCCCCAGCCGGAACTCCGCAGCCTGGCAGTGGAGCATCCCTTGATGAAACCGCGCGTAGGCCATCAACGCTCGATCGTTGGTGGCCTGGCCCAGACGCTCCGCCTCTTCCAGATAGGCGACCCCTTCGCCAGGATGCTCGAACCGGCCTAACAGGGCGAGGCGAAAGCGAAGCCAGCCCCGTTCATTCATGGCCGTGTCGTCGCCCTCCAGGAGGGCCAGGGCTGTCTCGAAGCGCTGCGTTGCCGTTCTCCATGCAAAAGCCCGCTGGGCCCGCTCTCCCGCTTTTATCAGCCAGACCACTGCTCGCCGGTCGCCTGCCTGGTTCAAGTGATAGGCGACAATGTCCGGGTCGGGAGCAGTGTCCTGCGCCAGCAACGCCTCGCCGATCTGGCGGTGCAAGACGCGTCGCCAGGGCGGCAGGACGCCGTCGTAGAGCGTCTCGCGGATCAGTGCGTGGGTGAATCGCACGGCCAGGCCATCCGGGGTGGCGTCGATGATGTTGGCCTCAACGGCCCGTTCGACGAGGAGGAGTAGAGTCTCCTCACTTGCCCCGCTCACCGCGGCCCACAACCTGAGCGGCGCAACCTGGCCGATGACGGCGGCGATGGCGAGGAGCGCCTCCGCTTCCGTGCCGAGCCGTGCCAGCCGGGCGTCGATCACCTGCCGGAGCAATACGGGAACCCGGGTGTGCTCGAGCGCGCCGAGTGTCCAGCCCCCTGACGCCGCCGGCAACAGGACTGTTCCTTCGAAGGACCGCAAGACCTCGCCAAGGAAGAATGGGTTGCCCTCGGCCCGCTCCTGGAGATAGATTGCCAGCCGGCTCGTGTCGTCTTCCGGCAAGTGATAGGTGTGGTCGATCAGGGCGCACACATCATCATCGCTCAGGGACGAAACATCGACGCGGACCGCCAGGGCCTCCCGGACGAGCATTGGCACGAGCCGATAGAG
>CAZNYB010000066.1:21710-24218 GCA_964577155.1 uncultured Thermomicrobiales bacterium
TGGCAGACATCTTTGGCGAGCGTTGTCTTCCCGATACCGGCTTCCCCGCTAAGAATGACGAGACTGCCTCGTCCGGCGAGTACTTCGCTGAGTTGGGCGTGAAGAAGGCTTCGCTCATGCGAGCGCCCGACCAGAAGCGGTGGACCGCTGCCGGGCGGGGCAGGGAGCATCACGTCAGTTCTTCACATAGAATGTGGCGAACCAGGGCAATCAAGGATCTCCCATCAATATGTAGCACAGCGCTATTTGATGCAAGCGAATACGCTCAGAGTATAGACGGGAGGGGTATCGTCCGTCACTCTCTATTAACCCTCACCCTTGCTGCCGAACGTGTTCCAGCACCAGTTCGAGCGGCCTGGGAATGCGGGTGAGATCCATAGCCTGAACCAGTAACCGTGCATAGCGAATCTTCCGTTGGGCGCCTGCGCCTAGAAATCGCCGGAACTGCTGATCGGGAGGTCGGCCTCGCCAGGCCGGTTGCCCCTGGAGTGTCCTGAACGACCGCAGATCGCCAGCTGACTCGGCGACTTGCTCGATGGTGGCCATCCCGACCGAGCGGATCAGCTCGTCTTCCAGATCATCGACGCACATGTAGAAACCGAGCGATTCCATGTTTTCAGGCGTAAGGTTCGAGCCAAGCCCGGCCCGGCTCAGGTTCCGGCTGATGACAGCTGCCTCGCCGGCGTCGTAGAGACCTGCCAGCTTCACGCCAAGCCCCCGGGGGCCGTACTGATCGAGGTACGCGCCGATCTGGGTTGCGCCACCCATCTCGATGACTGAGACGCCATTCGCGGTCAAGTCAAAACCAATCCGCCCGGCCAGCGTTTCGATGGCGATCCGGTCGCTCGCGCCTTCCACCAGCAGCACACTGTGCAGGTTCGCGTTGTCGATCATGGACATGCTGGCCTCGTCACGCCGGCCTGATGCCGGTCATGTGCCGAGCATCACCGTCGTCCGGCAAACGCCTGCCTTCTCGGCCTGGAAGGTAACTTCCATCGACGCGCCGTCCGGCGCGGTGACCAGCCACTCGACATGGCCGCGGCTGAGGTTCGGGTAACGGGCGGTGAGGTGGAACCCGGTGTACTGGCTGACCCGTCCGGCCAGGTGCTCCAGCTGCTGGGTGGCCGGGGCGCTGCCCGGCAGCAACTCGGCTCCGGCTGACAACGAGAGTTGCGCGACCAAGGATCCTCCCGGTCCTGATGAACGGCGGCGTTCGCTGCCGTAGGTCGGGAGAAAGCCGTCGTTCCCGATGGTGGCCCAGACGCGGTGTACGCCCGGCGCGATCTTCTCCGCGCCGCTGTCGATCACCCGCAGCCGTGGCGCGGTTCCCATCGCGCCGATCGCGAAGGGGATGGATCGCTCCAGCTCGCTCGCCAGCAGTGGACCCGGCGGGTTCAGCGCTCCGAACTTGACCTCGAGCCCGCCCAGTTCGACCGGGCCGAGCTGCGGGTGCTCGAACGGGTGCCAGGGAGTGATCCCCCGCCCGCCGGCCTCCTCATCGAACAGTCGCAGGATCAGACTGTCATCCTCTTCGGTCCGTCGCTCCTGCAAATCGGTCCAATCGGTGCTGGCGAGCCCGGCGCGGTGCGGCAGCCCCCAGAGCTCGGTCATGAAGGAGATGATGCCGAGGTGGTCGTAGAGCCAGTCGCTCTCGACCCCGAACGACGGCTCGTTTGGCTGGTAGGGGTTGATGTGAAACGGTGACAGGCACTGGAAGCCCATCGACGCCTCGCCGATCGCGCCAATGGCGTCATAGGCGCGCCGGTCGAGCGGCGGGATCTGGTCGTCGGCGTAGCGTGCCGAAGCGCGCAGGATCATCCCGGCGGCGGTGTGGTGGAGCTGCGCGCCATGGATGTTGGGGTGGTCGCGGAGGAAGGCGGCGACGGCGCTGGTCTCCGGCTCACTCAGCGGGTAGGGACCCGACCCGGTCTGCACCCAGTCCGGCTTCCAGTCGGCCGGGAAATTGCGGTTGAAGTCGAGCGCCGACCGGGATGGCGCAAGGGCGATCTTGCCGCCGTCCCAGTTGCGGATCAGCCCTTCCGGGTGGACGAAATAGTAGTCGCCGCCGTATTCGTCGGGACCGCGCGGTCGCATCATGCGGCCATCACGGTCCGAGATCTTCCACGGGCCGGCCGGATCTTTGATCCTCATCAGGCCGATGAGACCGTCACCGTCGATGTCCGCTGGCTCAAGACCATCATAGGCGGAGCCGGGCAGGTTGAGCGGGTACGGTCTCTCCGAAGAGCGCACCGCGTCGCTCGACAGGAGGAACTGCTCGCTGCCATCAACGGCGATGCGGGGGATGACGTAGAGAGCCGTCTCATCGAGCAACCTGCGGACCACCGGATCCTGGTCGTAGTTTGTCAGCAAGTGGTGGATCGTCGCCAGTGCGAGCGACGCGGTCATCACCTCGGCGGCGTGGATGTTGGCGTCGATGTAGTAGGCCGGCTTCTCCAGGTCCGGTCCAGTCGCCTGGTTGGTGACGGTCACGACCCAGATGTCCCGTCC
>CAZNYB010000067.1:0-22729 GCA_964577155.1 uncultured Thermomicrobiales bacterium
CCTGGCCATCGTAGCGCAGGTTCACCCCGCTCGCTAGAAACGCCAAAGTCCAGGGAGAACACGAGGTTCTCCCCCTACGAAAAGGCGTCAGTATCACGGAGAATCGCTCAAATGCTTGAGCAACAAGAGGAAACGGCAGACAAACCAGCCAACACCGGACTACCTGCTCCGGCCCCACCGTTCCCTCTCTTGAAACTCTCTCGTCCTACTATCCCGGTCTTACTGTCCTGGCCTTACTTCCCCGGCGGGACATAGGCAGGATCAGGGTCATCGTGGATTGGCCACGGTTCCTTGCCGCCTGCTGGACCGGTGTTCACCTGGATGACGATGTTGTTCGGGTCCGGGAAGAAGATCGAATCGCCGCCGATCGTGCGTTTGATCGGCACTCCGGCCTCCTCCAGCTTCGCTTCCAACGCCCGCATATCATCCATTGAATTTACGTAGAAGTCGACATGATCCAGGTGCCGGTTGCTCTTCGGCATCGTCGCCTCCATGAACTCAGGCCGTTCTGCGTCCGGAAACTCGAAGAACGCAAAGACGGTATTTGGCGCGACCGTGATGAAGTAGTGCCGGACGTTGTCCTCCCGGTCGAGCCGGTGAGCCATCGCGATATCACAGCCCAGAACGTCCTTGTAGAAGGCGACTGTCGCTTCCATGTCGTTCGTCACCAGCGCCACATGGTGTAATGCGGCAAACGGGGCATTCAACCCGTTCCGGTCGGCGAGGGACAACTGGTTCGTCGCTGTCATCTTTCTTCCTCTATCTTTCACTGCAACATCGAATTCAACATCAAACCTTAATCCTGCAAATAGTCTAGCAGGCTGCCGGTAGCGAAGCGTGTTCAGCAATTTCTGTACAGTGGCGTAGTACTGACAAGCAAACGAGCGCTCCGGATTGACGCCACCGGCAACAGCATTCACTATGGAAGCTGTCTGACGGCAAAGCAGGCTGGAAACAGACACTAAGGATGTGAGGGATCCGTGAATAATCAGGCGACCGACGATCGTGCAGCGGTGGAATCACTGCTTAGACTCTCCGGATTGCAGGTCAACGAGGACGATCTGCAGGTGCTGGTCCAGATGTTTGGCTGGTTTGAGGCACAGAGTGAGCCGCTGAATCAGATCGTGCGAGACGAGACCGAACCGGCAAGCGTGTTCGTGTTGCAATCCCCGGAGGTGATGAACGATGCAGAATGAAGAACTTGCGTTCGCCAGCATCCGGGACCTGATCGGGCTGCTCGATAGCAAACAGGTGTCGTCAGTCGAAGTCACCTATGCCCAGCTCGATCGCATCGATGCGCTGGATAACCTGCTGAACGCCTACATCACGGTTCTGCACGAGGAGGCACTTGCCGAAGCGGCACAGGCTGATCAGCGCCGTCGCGAGGGAGACAGATCGCCGTTGCTCGGCATCCCGATTGCGTTGAAAGATTTGTTCAATACCAGAGGAGTCCGGACAACCTCTGGCGCAAGGATCACAGCCGATTTTATTCCAGATGCCGATGCTGCGGTGGTCACCCGGCTGAAAGCGGCTGGTGCAGTCTCTCTTGGCAAGACGAACATGATGGAATTTGCCTATGGCTACCCACACCCGGACTACGGTGAAACCGCCAATCCATGGGCGCTCGACCGCACTGCCGGTGGCTCCAGCGGCGGATCAGCTTCTGCCGTCTCGGCTGGCCTGGCTTACGGCGCGCTTGGCAGTGACACCGGTGGTTCCATCCGTAGTCCGGCTGCTTTTTGCGGGCTGGTCGGGCTGAAACCGACCTACGGGCGGGTGAGCCGTCACGGGGTGACACCGCTCTCCTGGTCGCTCGATCACGCCGGCCCGCTCACCCGAACCGTCGCGGATACTGCCCTGATTTATGACGCCATCGCTGGCTACGATCCGCTCGACCCGGCTTCAGCCAGCCAGCCGTTTGAATCAACCGCTGACCACCTGGAGGACGGTCCGGCGACCTTCCGCCTCGGCATCGTTGAGGAATTCTTTCAGCAGCATGTCGAACCTGAGATACAAGCGCTGGCACGGGCAGCCGTCGCGCAACTGGAGTCGCTTGGCTGCACCGTCGAGTCGGTTCAGTCAGCGACCCTCGATCTGGTGGGGACGGTCATCATGCCAATCCTGCAATCGGAGGCAACCAGCTACCACTGGCCAACACTTCTGAAACGGGCTGAGGACTACTGCAACGAAACCCGGGCTAACTTGCAGTACGGCGCGCTCATTCTGGCGAAGGACTACCTCGACGCACAGCGTATTCGCCGGCAGATGTCTGAAGCCGTCTCAGCGCTGCTGGAAACCTACGATGCGCTGGTATTCCCGACACAGCCCATCGTCGCGCCACTTCTTAATTCCTACAACGTCACTGACGCCCCTGAAGAGAGTTTGATGGGGAAAGAGATCGGCCACACCGGCTACGCCAACCTGACCGGGCATCCGGCCGTTTCCGTGCCGTGCGGATATACCGCTGAAGGTTTGCCGGTCGGTATTCAGTTCACCGGCAGAGCATTTGACGAACGCAGCATATTACAGATCGCACAGCGGTACGAGTCAGCGACTGAATGGCAATTGCGGCAACCTAACCTGTGACGGGTACTGCCGGATAGCAGATGCCTGATGAATTCTTCCAGACGGCGGATCTCCGCCGACAAGAAACCCGGAGGCTGTCGACCTCCGGGTTCGTGATCTGTGGATTGAAACGATCTGGTGGGTCTCAGGCTTTGATTCGCCCTGAACCACCATCGATTGTAAGGCGTTCATTGATGTTCGTTTTCACGAAATTCAAATGCAGCGCCGGTAGAAAGGATCACGCTAAAACGAAAAAACCTGATCCATTGAACCGCTGGCCAGGAACCAGAAGATAAACGCAATCTGCATCACCGCCCAGGCGATCATCATGTGCCAGCCGGTGAAACGCTCAAAGGTTATGCCTTTGAAGGCCGCCAGAGCGCCGACCATGCCGAAAAGCCCAAGGATTGCCTGGCCAATTGCGGGCATCTCACCACCGAACGCATTGCTGAAGCTGAAAAAGAAGCTCAATCCACCGAAAACAAAGGTAAAGAACATCATAAACATCGGCAGCCACCCACGGACTGCAATCTGCTCTCGCAACTGATTCATATGTGAGTACCTCTTTCTTGTTGCGATAAAGCCGAATAACGACATATAAACGATACGGTCAGGAGTTGAATCAGGCTGTTATCCAATAAACAAGGACCTGGTTGTCTCCAATACTTGCCACGTCCAACCACGACAACGGCTACACTCTCGGGGAACCAGATCACCAGTGATGGAAGCGTAGAGTAACGTGCCGGCAAAACTTCAGCTGTTGACAACCAGGATGAGTGGACGGTCGCCCGACGAAGAACACCGCGCCGCAACGCCGTTGGAGCTGTTCTACGACCTTGTCTTTGTCGTCGCTATCGCCTTCGCCGCCTCAGCGCTACACCACGGCATCGCCGAAGACCACATCAGCGAATCAATCGTGAACTATTGCCTGGTCTTCTTCGCCGTCTGGTGGGCCTGGATCAATTTCACCTGGTTCGCATCGGCGTACGACACCGACGACATCCCCTACCGGCTGGCTGTGTTTGTCCAGATGATCGGCGTTCTGGTTGTGGCAGCTGGCATCCCTCGCGCCTTCAATGATCGGGACTTTGTTGTGGTCGCCTTAGGCTACGTCATCATGCGTCTCGCACTGGTGAGTCTCTGGCTACGGGCAGCCTGTTCCGACCCGGAACATCGTGCTGCCGCGCTGCGGTATGCCACCGGTATCTTTGTGCTGCAAATCGCATGGATTCTGTTCGTTCTTGGCCCGAATTCCTTTTTTCTAGTCGGATTTCTCGTCCTGGTCATTGCCGAACTAGCGGTACCTGCCTGGGCGGAGCGCGCTGCTTCTTCTCCCTGGCATCCCGAGCACATTGCCGAACGATACGGGCTCCTGACGATTATCGTGCTTGGCGAATCGATACTTGCGGCTTCAATTGCCATTCAATCCGCCGTTGATGTCGGAGATTACCTTGAGCATGTTGAGCTCATTGTCGGCGGGCTGCTCATTGTGTTCTCTCTGTGGTGGCTCTACTTTCAGCGACCAAGCCACGATTTACTCACTTCATTTCGACGCGGTTTCTACTGGGGCTACGGCCACTATGTCATCTGGGCCGCTGCAGCCGCAACAGGGGCAGGGTTGGCAGTCGCCGTTGATCAAGCGACTGACCATACCGAGATCAGTGATTTCGTTGCGGCTTCATCTATCACCATTCCGGTCGCTATCTTTGTTCTTGGCGTCTGGGTGCTGCACGATCTTTCCCGTACTTCCAGAGCGATTGCGCTACTCTTGTCCCCGGTGGCCGCGTTACTGATTCTCCTCTCCGCACTGACCGGAAACGCGGTGTTGCTCACCGGGTTGATACTGGTTGGATTGCTAGCGCTGAAACTCACCAAAGAACAAGCGTCCTAGCAACCGGACCAATAAGCAAGTATTGACAACTTGGAACAACCTGCACTATATATTGCTTAGCTATCCAACTCACACACCCGGGAGGGGGCAGTATGTACTGGCATACGAAGACAGTCGACCGTCGCACGCTCATTAAAGGGAGTCTCGCCGCAGCTGCAGGCGCCGCCGCCGCTAGTGTCACCGCCTCTATGGCAGCAAGAGCGTCAAATGATGGATTGGGCTTTTTCAGCCCGTATAGAAAAGAAGTCGAGGACGTGTCGATTGCCTCACTGCAAGAGCAGATGACGGCAGGGACGCTAACCGCGCAGCAACTCACTGGCATGTATCTGACCCGCATCCGCGATCTCGATCAAGGCGGACCGATGCTCAATTCGATCATCGAGACGAACCCTGACGCAATCCCTACCGCTATCCAGCTCGATGCCGAGCGGGCGGCCGGAAATGTCCGGGGACCATTGCATGGTATCCCGATCGTTCTGAAAGACAATATCGATACTGCCGACCAGATGCAGACGACGGCCGGGTCACTGGCATTGCTCAGCTCGATGTCCGGTCAGGACTCGACGACGGCGGAGAAACTGCGCGAGGCTGGCGCGATCATCATCGGCAAAGCAGGTTTGAGCGAATGGGCCAACTTCCGTGGCTTTATGTCATCCAGTGGCTGGAGCGGCCGCGGCGGTCAGGTGAGGAATCCCTATATCATCGACCGTAATCCATGCGGGTCAAGCGCTGGCTCCGGCACCGCTCCATCAGCCAGCCTTGTCGCCGCCGCGATTGGCACCGAGACCGATGGGTCGATCGTCTGCCCATCGACCGCCAACGGTCTGGCAGGTATCAAGCCAACCGTCGGCCTCACCAGCCGTGCTGGCGTCATCCCGATCTCGCACACTCAGGACACGATAGGACCGATGTGCCGGACAATGGCCGACGCCGCTGTCGTCCTCGGCGCACTGACTGGCGTCGACCCGCGCGATCCAGCGACTGAAGCGAGCGCCGGACACTCCTACACCGACTACACCCAGTTCCTCGATGACAATGGCCTCAACGGCGCGCGCATCGGCGTTGCCCGGCAACTATTCGGCTTCAGCCCGGAAGCTGACCAGATCGTCAACCAGGCGATCGCCTGGATGCAGGAGCTTGGCGCGACGATCATCGACCCGGTCGAGCTGCCAAACCTGGAGGAGATAGACAACAGCGGCGCGGAGTTCGACGTGCTGCTCTATGAGTTCAAGCCCGACCTGGCCGCCTACCTGGAAACCCGGACTCCGGGATCTGCCCGTGACCTCGCAGGCTTGATCCAGTTCAACCTCGATCACGCCGATCAGGAGCTGCAGTTCTTCGGCCAGGAGATCTTCCTGCTCTCCGAAGCCAAGGGACCACTTACCGATCCGGCCTACCTTGAAGCGCTGGCTATCAGCCGCGACGGCTCCCGGGAGAGCCTCAACGAGGCGCTGGACGGCAACAACCTGGATGCCTTGATCGCGCCGACCGGCTCGCCAGCCTGGCCAATCGATCTGATCAATGGCGACCACTTCCTCGGCGGTAGCTCATCGCCAGCCGCCCGGGCAGGATATCCGCTGGTCACCGTTCCTGCTGGATACAGCTTCGGACTCCCTGTCGGCGTCACGTTCATGGGCCGGCAGTGGGACGAACCAACCCTGATCAAACTGGCGTCCGGATTCGAGGCTGGCACGCTAGTGCGCCAGGCGCCACAGTTCATCCGGTCCTTCACGGGCTAGTGAATCTGCAGACTAGCGGCATTTGATCCCCGGATATTAACCAGCTCCCGAGAATAAATCGGGAGCTGGCGCATTGTCAGCCGGGTAAACTTCCCCGACACAATTACGCTCCAACCTGTTGTACTTCGGCGCTTGCCTGTTGACAAACTGGCACGTATAATAGTGTACGTATAGATCATCTGTTCTACTTTTCCTCATATCCTACCGGAAATCGAGAGCGATCTATGCGTTGCATTTACAGTTACCGTGATTGGAACAACAGTGCTATGGACCTAGCAAGTGTCGCGATGCCAGAGTCAAAGACCGCACCGACAACGAACCGTCCGCCAGCCGCGATCTACGGAAACGGGGTGATGTTCGCAAACCAGGTCTCCACGCCAGCCGTGGAAGCTGAAGGACTGGTGAAAATCTATGGCTCCGGAGAGGATGAGGTGCGTGCGCTCGACGGTCTCGACCTGACCGTTCCGGAAGGCAGCGTCCTCGGTCTGCTCGGACCGAATGGAGCAGGCAAGACAACGACGGTCAGGATACTGGCAACCCTGCTCCAACCGGACGCCGGGCGCGCTACGGTAGCCGGATATGACATCACCCGGCAAGCCCAACAATTGCGATCGGTTATCGGACTCTCCGGTCAGTACGCTTCGGTCGACGAGAATCTGACCGGTCGAGAAAATCTGACGATGTTTGGCCGGCTCTATCAACTCCCGAAAACCGAAGCCCGGAAACGAGCCAGTGACCTCCTCGAAGAATTCGACCTGGCCAGCGCGGCCGATCGGCCAGCCAAAACCTACTCCGGCGGGATGCGACGCCGGCTCGACCTGGCCAGTGCGCTGATTGGCCAGCCACGAGTGCTCTTCCTGGATGAACCAACAACCGGGCTAGACCCGCGCAGCCGGATGCGGATGTGGGACATCATTCGCGAGAGTGTCCGGGGAGGTATGACCGTACTGCTCACAACCCAGTACCTGGAAGAGGCAGATGAACTGGCCGACAGCATCGCCGTCGTCGACGCTGGCAAAATCATCGCCCGGGGGACCGCCGACGAGTTGAAATCGCAGATCGGTGGCGAACGCATCGAAGTCGTCGTCCGCTACCCGGCCGATCTGACGCGGGCCAACGAGTTGCTAACCCGCTATGGAGATGATGAGTGCACTGTTGACCGGCACACCCGCCGGTTAACCATTCCAGCCCATGGCGGAGCCGAGCGGCTGGTCCAGGTCGTCCGCGATCTCGATGAAGCTTCGATCGCGATCGATGACATCGGGTTGAGACGACCAACCCTCGATGATGTCTTTCTGACGCTTACCGGTCATACCACCGAGGCTGAATCTCACGACAACCGCACAGACGTTGTTGCGGCGGCAGATTAGAGAATCTGGAGGTATTCACGATGAGTTCAACGACGTTTCCATCCCCGGCTGCAAGCGGAGGCTTGCGCCAGGCGCTCAACGACGGGCTAATCGTCACCTGGCGTAATCTCAAACGGGTCCCGCGCATACCGGAGCTGGCGATTCTGGCAGTGCTGCAGTCGATCATGTTCGTACTGCTCTTTGCCTTCGTCTTCGGCGGCGCAATCCCGCTACCGGACGGCGGTTCGTATCGCGAGTTCCTGATGCCCGGTATCTTCGCCCAGACCATCATCTTCGCAGCCGCGACAACCGCGGTCGGCGTCTGTGACGACGTCAACAAAGGCATCATCGATCGCTTCCGCTCCCTGCCGATGGCCCGTTCGGCCGTCCTCAGCGGGCGGGCGACATTCGACCTGGTCTACAACGCCGGCATCCTGATCGTGCTCATGCTCTCCGGTCTGGCTGTCGGTTGGCGAGTCCACAGCGGCGTCATGGAATTCTTTGCCGGTGTCGGCCTGCTCCTGCTCTTCACCTTCGCGATGTCCTGGATCGGTGTCACGATGGGACTCTACGTCCGCACCGTCGAGTCCGCGAATCAGGTCGGCTTTACCGTCATCTTCCCGCTCACTTTTCTGTCAAACGTCTTCGTGCCACCTCAGACACTGCCCTCCTGGCTCCAGCCAGTAGCGGAATGGAATCCGGTGAGCGCGTTGGCTTCCTCCATCCGAGAGCTGTGGGGCAACCCGAACCCCTACTCAACCGATGGCTTTCCTGCAGAGCATCCCATTCTGCTCACCCTGATCTGGGTAGCCATCTTGCTGGCGGTTTTCGTCCCGCTCGCCGTCCGGCGTTACCGCTCGATGAGCCGTTAAGCCAACTACTGGACTACTGAAGCACACTCCCACACCCGGCGATGAATCAACCTTGGAACATCAATCAGTTCCAAGGTCGTTTCATGGCCTGACGCTGGCACGACAGAGCATCTTGCGGCTTATCATGTATCCTGACCGGTACGTAGAACCAGACAATTACCTTTATCAACGCTCTTCAGCAAGCTGGAGCGACTTTTGACGTCAAATCAGTTAAAACATGCGAAGGAAGACCCCCAACCGTTGCGGCTGACCGAGCTACTCATGGCCATCGCTCTTGCGACTGATCTGGGAACCGGACAGCCAATGGGTCATGCCTTTCATACCTGCTGTGTTGGCGTTACCCTGGCGAAGGAGTTGGGATGCAGCCAGGAGGAAATTGGCACGGTACACCAGGTGGCATTACTACGCTTCCTGGGCTGCACTGCTGACGCGACAGAACTTGCAAAAGTGGCTGGCGGGGATGATCGGCGATTCGTGGCTAACATGTCCCCGGTTGCCATGGGAAACAGCCGCGAATCGATCAAGCAGTTCATTCGTTCACTGGGACCGGATCAAACCCTGCCACGGAGATTGTCACTGATTGTCCGTGGTTTGACTGATCCCGGTGGCGCCGGTCGAGCGATGACCACGCACTGCGAAGTCGCGTCACTGCTGACTCGCCGGCTGCAACTCGGCGAGTCTGTTGTCGATGCTCTCGCCCACGGATTTGAACGGTGGGATGGCAACGGCTACCCGGACGGACTTCGAGGTGAAGAGATCCCGCTTGCAACTCGAGTAGCCATCGTTGCCCGGGATGCCGATCTGTTCTTCCGTTCCGGCCACGATCCGACTGTTCAGCTGCAAGAGCGCTCGGGACACGCCTATGATCCAGCAGTTGTTGCCGCCTTTCTCGATGCTGGTCCATCAGCCATCCAGCAGATCGAAGAAGGCGATGAATGGATCGCCGTCCTTGACAATGAGCCATCACCGGTCGCTTTCATTCACGATGACAAACTCGATGTAACACTCAACGTTTTCGCCGACTTTACAGATCTTAAGTCACCGTGGTTGCGTGGCCATTCGCCGGCAGTCGCGGATATGGCAGAGGCGGCGGCTAAGCTGTTCGGGTTGGAACACGACCAGTGCCACCAACTCCGCCAGGCAGGTCTGCTTCACGATATCGGTCGGGTCGGCGTCCCGAACGGCATCTGGGACAAAGCGGGATCGTTGACTACTACCGAGTGGGAACAGGTTCGGCTTCATCCATACTACACCCGGCGCATTCTCGAACGCTGCCGACCGCTCCAGCTGTTGAGCGAGCCAGCAGCATCCCATCACGAACGGCTCGATGGCTCCGGGTATGATCGGGGGATTGGCGAGCATCAGCTCTCGATCTCAGCGCGCATTCTCGCCGCCAGCGATGTCTTCATCGCCGCGACGGCGGATCGTCCTTACCGTCCGGCGATGACACGTGATCAAGCAGCCAAATTGCTGGAAGCCGAAACGCAAGCCGGTCGGCTTGACGCCAACGCTGTCGCGGCCGTTCTGGCAGCAGCCGGTATGCGGACGGACAATATTCGTCACAGTTGGCCGGCTGACCTGACAGATCGAGAGGTTGAAGTGCTCCGCCTGATAGCTCGTGGCAAGACTAACCATGAAACCGCGGAACTGCTTTTCATTTCACCGAAAACGGTCGGTCGCCACGTCGAGAATATTTACAGAAAGATCGATGTCTCAACCCGCGCCGGTGCGGCGGTCTTCGCCATGGAACACCGCCTGCTCGACTAACAACGCAACCAGAATGGGGTGTTCACCCGATGCGGCAGATTGCCGTGCCCTCCAGACTGATAACACGTTGCTACTAATCAGCACAGGAAGGAAGCGACAGTGCCAACCCTCAACATACAAAATGCAAGTCTTTACTATGAAATTACTGGCGAAGGCGAAATACCCTTGTTCTTCATCCACGGGATGTGTGGCAATGGAGGAAACTGGGACGATCAGGTGAGACGATTATCAGACCGCTTCACCTGCGTTGCCTACGACCGTCGCGGCCACAGTCGCAGCGCAGATGACATCGAGAACCAGGGCGACCTCACGCATGCCAATGACGCTGTCGCGCTCATCAATGCTCTCAATCTGGACCGGCCAATCATCGTCGCCTCGAGTGGCGGAGCAGTTGTCGCCGTCGAACTGCTTTACCGCCATCCAGACGCAGTTCGCGGCGCGGTGCTCTCGGAGCCGCCGTTGTTCAGCATTGACCCGGCAGCCGGGCAGGAACTCAAAGCAGAGCTTGCACCAGAAGTGAAAGAGGCAATGGAGCGTGGCGGTCCTCGCGCTGCCGTTGACGCCTTCTTTGAGCTGGTTTGTAGCGAATACTGGCCTCAAATCGACGAAGCCAGGAAAGAACAGTTTCGGGATAACGCTCCCCTGCTCCTCGCCACACTTCAGCGAGAAGAAACAACGGTTACGAAGGATGACCTCGCCAATATAGCGACACCAACCTTGATCGTCACTGGCGAAAAGAGCTTTCCGGTGGCCCAATCAATTTCCCAGCAGCTTGCCGAAGCTCTCCCGAATGCCAGGTTGGTCGAACTAGAAGGATCGGGACATGTCACCTATGCGGAACGACCGGCAGCGTTCGCTGAACAGGTCTCCAGGTTCGCCAACCAGATCACAGGGAACGTAACCCTCTCAGCCCGTCCCTAGTTAACGCTCTTTTCCCAATGTAGATCGGGAGAACTTCCTTAACTCGAGCAATCATAGTCGTCGCTGGCGACATGATTGCTCGGGTTCCAGCAGCACTTCCCACTTTACTCCCATCCAGCTACGCTACAGTCTGACACACTGTGCTCGCTAGTAGTGAGGGAGAGAACTATGCCCGACCCGATGACACCGGAGAAATTCGTCTATGGTCTGACCCTGGCCGGTTCACCGGCCATCTCACCGGACGGCCAGCAGATCGCCTATGTCGTCACCACCTGCAACCCGGAGACAAAGAAGGAAGAGAAACAGATCTGGATATGCGATCGTGATGGCGAGAACCGCCGCCGGCTCACCACCGCCGGAACCCGCAACAGCCGGCCAGCCTGGTCGCCGGACGGTAGCCAGCTTGCCTTTACTTTGAACCGGGACAAAGGTAAATCAACCGGACTCTATGTCATGCCGCTGTCCGGCGGGGATGCAAAGCAGGTAGCCAGCCACACGACCGGAATTTCCGGGCTGAGTTGGTCACCTGATGGCAAACGGATCGCTTACACCGCCCGGTTTGATCCGAACAACCCGGACGACGCATCCCGAGAAGAGGATCCGGTCGTGCGCGTTACCAGCCGGGTCGACTACAAAGCAGACGACATCGGATTTCTTGACAACTCCCGGCTCCAGGTATGGGTTGCCAGGGTTGATTCTGGCGAATCGGCTCGCATGACCGACGAACCAGCAGACTTCAACGCGCCACTCTGGTCTCCAGACGGAAAGACGATTGCCGCCGGACTGGCCGCCTCCGACAGCGATGGTAGCCTGCTGGCGCTGATCGATGTCGACTCCAGCGCACTGACCCGCATCGGAGAGGATCACGGGATAATCGCCCAGTGGTCCTGGTCGCCGGATGGCACACAGATCGCGATTGCCGGTGAAGCAGAACAGAGCTATAACCCCGATATCTATCTCTATGATGTCGCGACCGCGACCCTCAACCTTGTGGCGGAAGGTCTCGACTTCGTTGCCGTCGGCGAATACGGTGACGGATCCGCCGGACGACCGCTCTGGCAAGATGAAGAGCACGTCCTCTTCCTCGGCGGCATCCATGGCGGCACAGGCCTCTACCGGGTACATCTCTCCAGCGGGGTGGTCGAACAGGCGTTTGCTTCGGATTCGATGCCGGCCGGCATCTCCTATGACGCCAGCGGACGTTATGCCGTCCGTTCGCTTGTGAGCCTGGACACCACTGGAGAACTGCAGTTGATCGATCTCCAGACCGGCGGCCAGCGGCTTATCACTGGCTACTCTGACGACGTGCTGGAGACGACGCCACCTGCGCTCTGGGAACGCTTCGAAGTCGAACGCGATGGCTGGACGATCGAAACCTGGCTGCTCAAACCGGTCGATTTCGACCCAGGCCAGAAGTATCCGGTTATCCTCGATATTCACGGTGGACCGAACGGGCGGTACGGGTACGACTTTGTCGGCTTCCACCAGGTGCTGGCGACCAACGGCTACCTGGTTGTCTACTCAAACCCGCGTGGTTCTTCCTCCTACGGTCGCGACTTCACCACCGCCGTCTTCGAGGACTGGGGCGGGGAGGACTATCTGGATCTGATGGCGGTCATCGACAGTGTCCTTGAGCGCCCTTATGCCGACGAAACCCGTACCGGTGTCCGTGGCTACAGCTACGGTGGCTACATGACCGCCTGGATCATCGGTCAGACCGGGCGATTTCAGGCGGCGGTTTGTGGCGCTCCCTGTTTCGACCTGGAGTCCTTCTACGGCACGAGCGATATCGGGGTCCGGTTCGGCAACCGGCAGTTCGGCGGCCCCTACCACGAGATCAGCGACTGGTACGCGAAACACTCGCCGTCGTTCTACGCCCACCGGGTCACGACGCCAACCCTGATCGTCCACGGCGAAGCCGACGAACGCTGCCCGATTGGCCAGGGCGAGCAGATGTTCATCGCCCTGAAGCAGGCCGGTGTCGAGACCGAGTTCGCCCGCTACCCCGGCGCAGCCCACCCCTTCACCCGCCTCGGTCCACCCGAACAACGCGTCGACGTCCTGGAGCGAACGTTGGAATGGTTTGACAGATTGCTGAAAGGAGAGTAATTGAGATAGTGGGAAGAGAGTAGCAAGATAGGGAACAGTGGGAGAAAAAGCAAAGAGAGTAAGATCACATCGGGAGTTGATTGTTTGGCGGAAGGCAATGGATCTGGTGAAGATGGTCTATCGATTAGCCGACCAGCTTCCGGCAACTGAGCGTTTTGGGATTGCCGGTCAGATGACACGATCAGCGGTCTCTGTTCCTGCCAACATTGCAGAAGGCAATGCTAGAGGATCAAAGCGCGAATACATTCGTTTCATTAACATTGCACGTGGCTCGCTGATGGAAACCGAAACCTATTTGGATCTGGCCATTGAATTAGAAATGTTGCCGGTAGATCGAGTTCGCCCCGCGCTCGAACTACTGATCGAAATCGACAAAATGCTCCTCGCCTTACGTTCCCATCTCGATTCCTAACTGTTCCTCCCCTTCTTCACTTTCATACCGCTTTCTTACCACTCTCTTGACACCTTCTTGCCTTGTTGCCCTCATGCCCATATCGTGATATCATCATTCCATCGCCGTCCGTCGTGGGCGGCGAATCTTTATGCAGCAATATGTACACCCGCTCAGCCGGGTGATCTGGATAGCCAGGGAGAAACTAACAATGAGCACAGCAGCTATTCTCATTGCCCGGATTCGCAGCCGGGAGAGGATTATGTCGAACATCGAACGGCGGAACCCGGACACCTACCGCACCAACAACTACTACCTGGGTCTGCAGTCGGCTGTTTCAGCCTACCGGGATGCATTGAACCAGCTCGAGCGTTCGGGAGTCGTCCCGGCGGATCTGGTCTACAGCCGCTAGTTCACCACACTTCAGTCAACAACGACGTTCCACTTGTACGGGACAGGTTGGGAAGAGGAAACAACCCTCCGGAGTACTCCGGAGGGTTGTTTGTTTGGTCGGCAATCTAACGCGCGCCGTATTGCTGGTAGGCATTGCGGTTGCGATAACCACCACCGCTCCAGGTGCTGATATCGGCTAAGACCGCGAATATAAGCAGTACCCAGTCGAACCAGCTTAGCCCGCCCGGCCGGACGGCGACGTACATTAACGTTGTCCAGGGCAAGAAAATAAACCCGAGCAACGCCCACAGAAAACCGTTAAATGCAGCTTCCCAGCGAGCTGGCTGCACGATCCACCAGACCAGGATGCCGAACCGCGGGCCAAGAAATAAAAGTACTGTGAATACACAACACATATAACGAAAACCCCCTAATCCGCTTTGCCGAGCACGATTCTTCGACTAGTCTAGTGCATATTGGCGAAGCATGCCCTCCGGAAAGCCTTCGTGTTGCAAAAGTCATATCTCAGCTTGTATCTGAAAACTTCTGGCACACGCCACGATTCAGGCTACACTGCACTACGGTCAGACGGTGGCAGGCAAATCACCAGACATGCGAACCCGAGAATACGACGATTCGTTTGATACGCAGCAGGAGGTTTTCTAACCGTGTTGGAGGCTCTTGCGGCGTTTGCGATCCTGACCGTCCTCTACGGGTTATTTTCTCGAAAACTCGAAGCGTTGAATGTCACCTCACCGATGGTCTTCGTTGCCGCCGGGCTGGTACTGAGTCTCTCGTTTGCCGACTTCAGGATTGTCGACTTTCGCACCGAGGCGGTGCTGCTACTGGGAGAAGCCGCGCTGGTAGTCGTGCTGTTCAGCGACGCCTCCCGTATCTCATTCGCCAATGTACGAGGAAGCGCGGCTATTCCTGGCCGGCTGCTCCTGATCGCCATGCCGTTGACCATCTTTATCGGCGCGGCGATTGCCTCCCGGCTGTTCTCCAACCTCGATTTCTGGGAAGCGGCAATTCTGGGTGCAATCCTTGCGCCAACCGACGCTGGGCTGGGGCAGGCAGTTGCGAGTGACCCCAGGGTGCCACAGCGTATTCGACAGTCCCTGAATATCGAATCAGGTCTCAACGACGGCCTGTCAACTCCGTTCTTCATCATTTTTCTCGGCATCGCTCAGGAGCAGGAGGGGTTTGGCTCGCCAACCCACTGGCTGGCTATCATCGCCGAACAAATTGGATTTGGCGCACTGATTGGTATCGCCGTTGCCTGTGTTGGCGGATACTTGCTCCGGCACTCGCTGAAGACGAATCTCATTACAGCTGATTTCCAGCGACTAGCCTTTCCAGCACTGGCGCTGACTGCCTGGCTGCTGGCAGATTTCGTCGATGGCAACGGATTTATCGCGGCGTTTGTGGCTGGCATCACGATAGCCCGCATTCTGCGCGGCACCGACACCGAGCCGAGGAGGTTTATCGATGTCGAGGGCAAGTGGCTGGTTCTGGCTGTTTTCTTTATTTTTGGTATCAGCGCGGAACAACTGATCCGTGACATCGGCTGGACCGAAATATTCTACGCACTGCTGAGCCTGACACTCATCCGCATGGTCCCGGTTGCCATTTCGCTGATCGGCGTTCATTTGAAAGCCGCAACCACGCTCTTTGTCGGTTGGTTTGGTCCGCGAGGGCTGGCGTCGGTTGTGCTGATGCTGGTGCTTATCGATGAGGCATCAGATCTGGAGGATCTACAATCAATCGAGTTAACGGTCGTCGCTACGGTGCTCATCAGTGTCTTCCTCCATGGAGTCTCGGCAAATCCTCTCATCAGGGTCTACAAAAAAGCGATCGCTACGCTTTCGCCTGATGCGCCAGAATTGCAATCAGTCGAGGAGATTCCAACCCGGACCGCGAGAGAGACCTGAATCGATCACTGTCTGAACGACCATTGTTGTCCCAGATAACCAGTCCAGCAGCGTATCATTTTGAAGGTAGCGTAGGTTCGTCCGATAGAGCAATGAGTGGAGAGTAGGCGCTTAAATGTCCCTGGTCGATATCATGCATCAGCAGCGGGAACAATTCTGCCGGCGTGATGGATTCCCGCTGGTCCAGATCGATGGCAAGACCTACTGTTCGGTCGAGTACGCGGATGGATTGATTGGCGGCATGAAGGTGATAGGCGTTGCCGGCGAAAACGGCAGCACTGATTTACTTTTTGCAAATGGTTACTACATCCCGCTTACGTGCCCCTGTTGCGATGGTCGGCTTCATCTTAAAGGACAGACGTTGCCTGAAATTCGCGCCCTGCTCACCGGCAGAACACTTGAGGGATTTCGGCACGGCGAGTGGGTTGGAGAAGGATCGCCGCCCGCCCGCCACCCGATCTTCGCTTTGCAATTCAGCGGCGACGAAGCGCGTGACGATCGCACCCTGGAAGTTGGGCTGGCAAGCGTGGCTGGTATCAGCAAGCAATTGAGAGACGGATAGTCCGTTGACGCAGGACCCATCTAAAAACCTGCCCTCACAGGTTCTGCAAGGGAATCGCGATTTGGTCGGTCGACTGAACGAGCAGAAACTGCTCGCATCCGCCCTGCAGTCAGGCCAGGCCGGTCAGGGGAAATTTATCACCATAGGTGGTGACGCCGGTGTCGGCAAGACGACACTGGTACGCTCATTCGTGACCGAAGCTATTGAGGCTGGCGCATATGTGCTAACCGGTCACTGCTTCGACCTCGAAATCACCCAGCCGTATGGCCCCTGGATCGAAATCATCCTGGAACACATCGCTGGCGGTAAATCACCTGAGCCGCCTGAAACGCTCATTGATCCATCCAGACTTGGGGCTACGGACAGTGCTGACAAACTCCACCAGGTCGCGGCTCAGTTCTTCCTCGATATCGCTGCAAACAACCTGCTGGTTATCGTCCTCGAAGACCAGCACTGGGCGGACCAGGCCAGCCTTGAATTCCTGCGGGTGCTAGCTCGCCGGGCGGCATCCGCCCGGATGCTGATCATCATGACCTATCGTGACACCGCTCTGGCGCGCACTCAACCGCTCTACCGGCTTCTTCCGCTGCTGATCCGAGAATCTCAGGCCAGCCGCATCGCACTCCGGCCCCTGGACAAACCGGCGATTATCCAGCTCATCGCCTCACGCTACTCACTTGCAACATCGGATGAACAGCGCCTGCTCGAGTACGTCTGGAGGTACGGCGGTGGCAACCCGTTCTTTACCGAGGAGATTCTCAACGCACTGCAATACGACGGATTGCTGACTGAAACTGACGAAACCTGGACGCTTGGTGATATTTCCAGGTTTCAGATTCCGCCACTGGTAGCCCAGTTCATCGAAAACCAGCTCAGCCGGCTCGATCCGCAAAGCCTGGAGGCGCTGGAAATCGCCTCGGTCATCGGACCGGAAGTTCAGCTCAGCACCTGGCATTCTGTCTCGGGATGGCCGGAAGATGAACTCATTGAGGTTATCGAACAGGCCGTTGAACAGCGCATATTCGAAGAAGACATCGAATCCGGCGCCTATCGATTTCGACACACTTTGATCCGGGCTGCACTTTACAATCAGCTCATACTACCGAGACGGCGCATCTGGCATCGGAAAATAGGTGAAACGCTCGCACGGCAAGCCGCGCCAGTCCCCGATACCGTCGCTCACCATTTTCAGCAGGCAGGCGACCCGCGCGCTGCTACGTGGTTCTATCGCGCTGGCATCCTGGCGGAATCCCGGTACGCCTGGCGAATTGCGATCGAGCGCTTTGAAGAGGCGGACCGCTTACTGGCAAAACAGGAGGATAGCCTGCCAACCCGTGCCTGGCTCCTCTACCATATTTCGTGTGTCTATCGACGGTTTGACGTGCAGCAAGCCCAGACTTGGCTTGCTGAAGCGAATGACATCGCCCTCGAGATAGAAGACCGGTTACTTGGCGGTCACTGTCTCGTTGATCGCGGTTCGTACCGTTGTTTCCTGGGAGAGCTGCAACTCGGTCTGGTGGACCTCGAAGAAGGGCTACGTCTGCTTGACGAGCAGGTCCATGGTGCACGCATTGATCTCGAAGTCGCCTTTGGCGGTCCTTCAACCGCGCCAGACCCTCGATTTCGTCGCGGTATCCTCGTCAACTGGCTTGCTGCAGCAGGTCGCTACCAGGAATCAATCGCCATGGGTGAGCCATTCGTCTCCGAGCGCCAGCCTTCGTCGTCGTTGGCCTCGGATCCCATCAGGTACGAGGATTTCTACGACGCATATATCGGACTTGGCCAGGCCTACATTGCCCAGGGTCGCCCGGAGGCAGCTCGCTTTGCGCTGGATCGCGCCCTCGAGGGATACCGGGCAATTGAGAGACTGCCCTGGCTCTTTTTTCGCGCGGAGATCGACTACCACGTCGCCTATACCATCGATCAGTCATCTGCCCAGCGCGAGATCCAGGACCTGCTGATTGCTGGATACCAGCCAGTGATCGCGCAACCGGAATCGGCGAGCAGCCTCCGGCATGAGCTACTGCTCTTCTTGCATGGCGACTGGACGACAATCGAGGATCAAGCGCCGGGAACCTTGAAGCGAATGCCGGCTGGTGTCACCCGCCTGACGGTCACGACCGTGCTCGGATTGATCGCCCGTCACCGTGGCAACCCCGAAACAGTGAATCGTCTGCTTGCAAGCGTGTTCCCGAGCGGACCAGGAACGCTACCGGGAAATGACTGGTTTCCAATCGCCGTTTCGTTGCTCAGCCTGGCGGCAGCGTCGGCGCTCGAGGCAGGCGACCAGGAGCTAGCTGTCGATTGGATCGATTCGTACCGGCGCTGGCTGGACTGGGCCGGATCCGTCGTGGGCAGGTCGCAGCTGGAGTTGCTGCGCGCCGGTCTCGCCCTCATACAGAAGGATGCCAACCAGGCAATACGGCACACTGAAGAAGCGATTCGCTATGCAAGCGATCCACGGCAACCGCTGGCGTTGCAGGCAGCGCACCAGTCTATGGCTCGCCTGCTCATGATCTCGGGCCAGTTCGAACAAGCGAGCACACACATTGCTACGGCGCTGCAGCTGGCTGAAGATTGCAATACTCCATTCGAACAAGCCCTGACCCTGCTGGCTTTCGCCGAAATAAAAATCGCAATGCGAGAGCTGGATGAGGTCCCGGATTTGCTCAAGTCCACCCGTGAGATCCTGGAGCCGCTTCGGGCAAAGCCAGCTCTGGAACATCTGGTTCGTATCGAAGAACGGTTGGACGAACTACAAGCCGGGGCGCAGGACCATGCGGGATTATCCCCCAGAGAGCTTGAGGTGCTGCAACTGATCGTCGAAGGGCATACTGACCGGGAAATCGCCGAGCAGCTCTTTATTAGCCCACGCACGGTCATGAATCACGTCTCCAACATCCTGAACAAACTCGGAGTCAACTCCCGCGCTGCGGCGGCAGCCGCCGCAATACGGCAGGACATCATCTGAGCACCACCCGCCCACCGATGCGCCTTTTCCACTGCCATTTACAGACTTCCCTTTACAATAGAAGCAGGTGTCCGGGGAACAGTACGTCCAGAAAGCAGCCGGATAATGGCCAGGAGACAACATCCTGCCGCTGAAAAGTTGACAACAGGAGACTGGCAACCAGACCAGCAACGCATTGCCGGCCGCAAGCAGGAGATCCGGCAACTGGAGCAACTTCTCCAGCGCACGCTAACCGGCGATGGAGCGGTAGCGATTGTCAGCGGCGAAGCAGGCATCGGCAAGACGACGCTTGTTGGACGCCTGGCCGAGCAAGCAAGACAATCCGGCGCAATAACCCTTGCCGGCCACTGCTACGACCTTGAAACGACACCACCTTTCGGTCCATGGCTGGAGATCAATCAGTTCTACGCAGCGTCGTTGCCACAATCAGAACCGGGCGAAGTGTTCTCTGCCCAACCACTTCAAGACTCCTCCGGCAGCGCCGCGGAATTTTTTGAAGCCCTCCGGAACGTCTATGTCGACATCGCCAGCAAAACACCTCTGGTGATGATATTCGAAGATCTGCACTGGGCGGATTCAGCCAGCCTGGAATTTCTGCGCTATTTCTCTCGCAAGATTTCACAGCAACCGATCTTGATCGTCGTCACCTACCGTGATTCCGAACTCACCGCCGGACATCCGCTCTCTGAGACATTACCGCTTCTGGTACGGGAATCGCCTGTCGTTCGCATTCCGCTTCAACCTCTGGATGCAGATGCAACCAGGGAACTGATCTCTGGCAGGTATCAGCTGGCCAGCGAGGATCGTCAGCGGCTGATGGACTATCTCCAGAAATATGCTGAAGGCAACCCGTTCTACATCGAGGAGCTGCTCATCGCGCTTGAGTATCAGCACACGCTACGCCAGGCTGAGCCAATGGAGCGGGGAAACTGGGCACTGGGAAGCCTGACTGACGTTCAGATGCCGTTACTCGTCCGTCAGGTTATCTCCAAGAGCACCGAACATCTGGATCCTTCTGCGCAGCGGATGCTCCAGGCCGCATCAGTCATTGGTGTCGAAGTCCCGCTCGATCTATGGCGGGATGTCGTGGAAATTAGCGAAGAGGAGCTTGCGGACGCCATCGAGGACGCTGCAAACGCCAGGTTGTTCATTGATATAGGTGAACCGGACCGGTTGCGATTTCGTCATGCCCTGATCCGGGAATCGTTCTATACTGATCTGGTGCTGCCCCGCCGCCAGACATGGCACCGCAGGATCGGGGAAACGCTCGCCACAAGACCAAATCCGGACCCGGATCTGATCGCCTACCATTTCAGACAGGCTGGTGATGACCAGCAAGCCGTCGACTGGCTCGTTAAGGCTGGCCACAGGGCGACACGCACCTTTGCCTATCAGATAGCAGCCCGGCGATTTCAACAGGCGCTGGAGATCCTTGAACGACACGGAGGCCAGCTACAGAAACGTGGCTGGTTGTTATGCTACGTTGCCGAATCCTACCGCTACGGCGAAACCCGGCTTGCGCTGTCCTATGTCACACGTGCCTGGGAGCTGCTGGGATCAGTAGATGACCCGGCGCTTCGCGCGGTGGTGCTGCGAACTCGATCACACATAAGAGGAATGCTCGGAGAAAATGCGCTGGAAGAAATCGACGAAGCCATCGCTGCCTACGAGGCGCTCTCCGAAACGGACCGGCAACGTATCCTGGCTAGCCCGGTGGGTTATACCGCAACCAAATCCACCCATGCTCAACGACTCGCCTACTATGGCCAGTATCGCAAAGCTCGCGATCTCGCATTCGAATTCCTCGACGAAGAGCGTCAAGAAACCAGGGAGTATTGCGATATAGCCGGCATCGCCTGGCTGTGCATCGGCATGGCGTCGGCTGGCATGGGGGAACCTGAGTCCGCCCGAACGGCTTATGCTCAAGCCCGGGATAATTTTGCCCGCGCTGGCAATAGCTATCAGACCGGCCTGGCTTACACCTGGGAGTACACCACCGTGCTCCATGTCTTCTACCCTGAGCTGGTCGAGGAGCGCCGGCGCTACATCCAGCTCGCCGAAGAGGCGTTTAAGGCATCGGTCTACGTAGATATCGCCGGAGACGAGCAGCCACTGCTGCTATTTGTCGCCCGCATGCTGGATGGCTCCTGGGATGAAACCCTGAACGTGGCTCTCCCCTTGCTTGACACCGACTCGATGAGCATCGAATCCGCCGCTGTTGTCGCCGAAATTTACCTCTGGCGGGGGCAGTACCAGCAGGCACAAACGTTGATCGACCGCACGCTACCGGAAGGTCGCTTTTTCGGACCCAGCACACCCTATTACCGGGAGACGATGGATCTGCAGCGTATAGCCGCCGAGCTGGCGCTCGAACAGCATCAGCCAGTTCAAGCCAGGCAGTGGATCGACATCCACCGCAAATGGGTGGAATGGGATAGCCTGGCGACCGGCAGGGCAACGATCGAACTGCTGGAAGCTCGCCTCGCAGCGCTAAACGGCGATCTGGGGGCATCTCATGATCACGCCTTGAAGGCACTAACCTTGGCACGCGAGCCTGGTGAACCGCTTGCCGAACTGGCCGCGCTCCGTATGTTTGGCGCGCAGACCGCGAGCGAAGGGGATTTCGCGGAAGCCAGGCAGTATCTTGACCGTGCCATGATCCTGGCCGCCGCGATTGCATCGCCATACCAGGCATCCCTTACTCAACTGGAGGTAGCGCGACTTGAACTGTTATCCGGGCAACTGGATATCGCCGCAGACCTGTTAAACCAAGTTCGTGAGACAGCTTCACACCTGAAAGCCATTCCGCTCCTGCGGCAAGCTGAATCGCTTGGTGAAGAAGCAAGTGATCTCCCGGCGCCTGCGCCAGACACTGCAGGACTTTCACCCCGCCAGCTAGAAGTGCTCCAGCTCATCGCGGAAGGGCAGACCGACCGGGAAATCGCCGAGCAACTCTTCATTAGCCCGCGCACGGTCATGAACCATGTCTCGGCCATTCTGAACAAACTAGGCGTCAACTCCCGGGCTGCTGCCGCTGCCATCGCCGTGCGAAACAAGCTGGTTTAGACCGCCTTGCAGAAATCACCTAGGCAGACTGCCAGATCAAATGAGTGATCTCCACGATGGCAGATCACGTCGGATGGCGCATGATAGGTGTAGGAAAATCGGGCACAACGAGGTGTCCGGTGCGTAGCCAGGGGAGGCACGATGCTTATCTGCAACGGCGCGGAGTATCTGCTAGACGAGCACAATCGCAGGATTGTCAATG